>JAAZBB010000053.1 GCA_012514035.1 Lentisphaerota bacterium
CGCGAACGGCGCATCGCCGGTGAAGCAGTGCAGGATGCCGGGCGGGGGTGTTTTTTCCACACTGTGGAAAACTTTTTTCCACACTGTGGAAAACTCGCCGAGCATGTCGATCGTGTCGTCGTCGGCATCGCGGCTGTGGACGAGCACCGGCAATTTCCGCTCCGCGGCGAATTGCAGCATCCGGCCGAACAAGGCGCGCTGGGCGGGCGCGGTCTCCGCCGAATAATAGTAGTCCAGGCCGATCTCCCCCACCGCCGCCACGGACGGATCCGAGGCCAGCGCCGCGAGTTTGTCCGCATCGTGCGGCTTGTCGATCTGGTCGCGGTCATAGCCCACCGCCGCCACGATCAGGTCCGGGTGCGCCGACGCCAGCTCTGCGGCCAACTCGTTCGACGCCTCCGAGCTGCCCACCGCGCAGATGCGTGCCACGCCCGCCGCCACCGCGCGTTGCAGCACCGTCGCCACCGTGCCCTCCGCGGCAAAGGAGTCGAAATGCGCATGGGTGTCGAACAATTTCACCGGACAGGCTCCATCGCGGCATAGGCCGCCAGGGTGGCCTCAACCGTATGTTCCAGGTCGTAATGTGCCCGGGCGTGGTCCCGGGCCCGCTCCGCCCGCTGCTGTCGGAGCGTCGCATCCCCCAAGGCCTGCCGGATGCAATCCGCGAGTTCCCGGGGATCGTCACAGCCCGCGATCCAGCCATGGCCGGCCAGCGATTCCACCACGCCCGGCGCATCGGCAGCCACGACGGGGATGCCCATGGCCATCGCTTCGCGCACCGTCACGGAGGCGCCTTCCATGCGCGACGGAAAACACAGCAGGTCGAGCTGGCGCAGCACACGCAGGGCGTCGGCGCGGAATCCCAGCAGGTGGAAGCGTTCCGCCAATCCCGCGGCTTGGATGGCCGCTGCGATTCCGGCGCGATCCGGCCCGTCCCCGGCCAGTACCCATTGTACCGGGAACGACTCCCGCGCCAGGATCTCCGCCGCGCGCACCATCAGCATCCAGTTCTTTTTCCAGGACAGCCGCCCGAACCCGCCAACGAGATAATCCGAACCATAGGGCGCGCGGATTTCCGGGTCTGGCGGGATGCGCTCGAGGGCGGCGACATCCACCCCGTCCCCGGCCAGGTAGATCCGGCCGGCGGGATAGCCCGCACGGATCATGACCTCGCGCACCGTTTTGGAAACGGCGATGACGGCTGCCAACCGGCGGGGCGAGTATTTCCACCGTGACCATGGATTGCGCCGCAGGGGCGAGGCGATCCGCCGGGTCAGGATCAGCGGGAGGCCGAGGCGCGGGCGCAGCCAGTGGCCCAAAGAGGTCGCACCGGAATCGTGGGCGTTGAGCAGGCTCAGGCCATATTCCTGCAAGTCGAGCAGAAGCTGGCGGCGGGCAGCCGGGCTCTCGTCCAAGGCGAGGACACGCAGCCCGGCGCGGCGGGCGCGCGGATACAGCATGCCGTGCGCAGGCGTGACCAACACAGTGAAGATGCCGCGCGCCTGCAGGCGGACCGCCAGCGCCAGCAGTTGGCTTTCGCCGCCGCCCCAGCTTGAATTGGTGTGCAAATGGGCGATGCGCAGGTTCATGGCGCCTCCCCGGCTCCGGGCAGAACAAGCCATTGCGCCGGAAAATCCTCCAAGGTGCATTCGATCCGGACCTCCGTGGCGCCCGGGAACTGCTCCGCGAAAAACGCGGCCCGGCCGGCGTGCACGGGCAGGCTTGCGCCGCCCACCAGCGAGGCGCGCACGCCGGGCGGCATCCGCATCATGGCATCGCCTTCGTATCCCAGGACCGGCGTGCCGGCGCGGTCGGCGACCTGCAGCGTGCAACGAAAGAGGCCTGAAGCCACCGCATCCGCCTGCACAGAGAATGCGGCCGCCGCCCCCCAGGGAACCAGCCACGCCTCGACCACCCCTCCCGGATGCCGGCCGACAAGCTGCACCGGTCCATGATCAAAGATCACATCCGTCTCATAAAGATCCGGCAACGGCGTGGGCAGGCATGTCCGGGTTCCGGTTGCGTGCCGGATTTCCACTTCCCGGCAATTGGTCAGGATATAGAGGCGGCGGCGGTTCCCGGCGGCGAAGGACCAATCGCCGCGGACGCTCAGGAACGGCTCGGGTTGATACCGGGCCCGTAGCCAATCCGCGGCCATTTTGCCCGTGCGCCAGCCATCCACCACGCCGCATTCGCGGAACCAGCGCCGACGCCGGGGGGTGGCGTAATCCGCGAAACTCCACAGGGTCCAGCCGGTCGCGCCGGGACCAGCCGCTTCCACGCGTTGCACCGCGTCCCGAATCAACGCCACCTGCTGGGCTTCGGCCGGCCCATGCCCGCGGCGGGCGCAGGGCAGATTCGCGCATTCGGAAACGACAACGCAGCCGGTCGGGGCGGATGACCGGGCGAAGTCCAGCTCCTCCAGTTCGTAGTTGAGGCCCCAGACATCGGTCAAACCGGCCGTCTTCTGGCGGCGGGCGCGATAGGCATGGTTTTCGGCGTAGATCGTGGGGCGGGACGGATCGAGCTCGCGGACGGTTTTCTTCAGGAGGCCATATGCCTGGCGGTCGCGCCCCTCGTTGCCCAGCCCCCAGAGGATGATGGACGGATGATGACGGTCGCGGCGGATCATCCGTTCGAGCTGCCGCTGCGCGGCGGCGAGCCAGCGCCCCCGGTTGACCTGCTTCCACGAGCAGACTTCCGCATAGACCAGCAGGCCCAACCGGTCGCAGGCATCGAGAAAGGCCGGGGATTGGGGATAATGCGACAGACGGACAAAATTGAGGCCCAATTGCTTGATTTGGCGGGCATCGGCGGCATGCAGGGCGCGCGGCAGCGCGAAGCCAAAGCCCGGCAGGTTCTCGTGCCGGTTCACGCCCCGCAGGATCACGGGCTGGCCGTTCAGCGTGAAGCCTTGTTTCGGATCAAACTGTGCCGTCCGGATTCCAAAATTCCAGATCACGCGATCCACCCGGTCCGGCCCCAGGTGCAAGGCGGCTTCCACCGAATACAGACAGGGATTTTCCACGCACCACAACTGCGGAGAGGAGATGGAGCAGCGGACTTCCTGGCGGGCCTGCCCGCCCGGCGGCAGGGCAATGGATTGCGGTTCCGGCATCGCCACCACCTCGCCGGCCGGATTCCGAATGGTAATTCGCACCGCGGGCACGGCGCGGGACGCGCCGCGGTTTGTCAAACCGATCACGACGGTGAGTTTCCCCGGACAGGACGGGTCCATCACGACCTGGCTGGCCTGGCGCTGCACCCGGACCCGCGGCAGGCCGATCAAATGCATGCCGCCGCCCAGACCGCCATACAAATGGAAATCCGGATCCGGAAGGCCGGGCAGGATGTCGCGCGACCAGCGGTTGCCGACCTGGATCTCGAGGCGATTTCCGCCGGTCCGCAGGACCTCCGAGGCCGCCAGGTCGAGACCGAGATAATCGCCATTGAAGTTCCCCAGAAAACCGCCGTTGAGCCATGCCCGGCCCACGCCGTAAAACCCGTCGCTGCGCAACCGCCATTCCCGATCCGGCGCCATCCGGGGCAGTTCGAAATCCAGTTGATAGGTGGCCCAGCCGCGCCGCGGCTGCACCCCCGGACGGTATTCCTCGGCCGCATTCCAGCAATGCGGCAACCTCACCGGCCGGCCGCCGGACAAACTCCGGTAACGCCCTTCCGTCCAGCGCCAGTCCGCGGCATCCAGCGGCAGAATGAATCGCGGTTCATCCGGGAAACCGGCCTGGGGAGTCACCGCGGAACCTCCAGCAACAGGGTTCGGTGCAGGTCCAGCGTTTGCCGGATGGTTTCGCGAATGTGGAACCGGGTCACGATATGTTGGCGGCCGGTTTCGGCAAGGCGCCGGCGCTCGTCCGGATCATCCGCCAGGCGCTGGATGGCGCTGGCCAGGGCGCGGGAATCGCGGGGCGGCACCAGCAGGCCCCCGGCGCCGCGGGCGAGCAATTCCGGCAGGCCTCCAACGGCGCTGGCCACGACGGGACGACGACGGCACATGGCTTCGATGGCGGCCCGGGGCAGGCCTTCCCGGGCAATCGACGGCATCACGAACACATCGCACAAATCCAGCAGACCCAGGACATTGGTGGAGTGGCCGGCGAAATGCACACGCGGGCGGCGCGCAGCCTTGGCGGCGGCCAACCGGGGCAGGCGGGCATCGGCCACCTCCCCCGCCAGCAGCAGATGAACGTGGGCCGGCAGCTCGTCCAGCGCCCGGATCAGAACGTCCACGCCCTTGACCGGCCGCATGCGCCCAACGAAACCGGCCACCAGCGCCTCCGCGGGAATGCCGTATTCCGCGCGGGTCGCCACCCGGGCCGGCGGCCCGTCGTACCAGGCCGGATCATGACCTTTGTAGATCCGGGTCAGGCGGCGGGCCGGGATCCGGATGCGGTCGCGCAGGAAAGCTGCCACGGCATCGGAGACACACACGATGTGCGCCAGCCGCGGATGCAGGTAGGTGAGCCAGGAGGCGGGATCCCAGCGGGCCACGTGACCGACGGTGCCCCGGTATCCCACCACCCGCACCGGCAGACCGCGCGTGGCCATCAGGGAAATCGAAAGCGGGCGGTTGTCCGGCGCGAAGAGGATGTCCGGCGGGCGCGGTTCAATCCGTCGGCGCAGGTCCCGCGCGGCCGCCAGATCCAGACGGCTCCGGACCCGCAGAAAGCCCGCCTCAGGAAAGGACCGGAGAATCTCCTCCCGCCGGGGGCTGCCCGAATCAAACAGGAGCCGGACAGAGACGCCGGCGTCCCGCAGGCCCGCAAACAAAGCCAAATGAGAACGATCGATGGAGGTCGCGACGACCAGAAGCCGGTACGAATGCATCTTAGCAGGCGAGGATGCAGCAGACCTTGGGGAATGACAAGTCCGGAGTACCGAGCCCGCCGGGCCGGTTGACTTAGGGCCCCCGTCTCCGCCATGCTGGCCGCGTGAATCCCCTTTTGGGCAGCATCCTGAACGCCGGCCGGAAAAACTCCCGGTTTTTCTATTATGGCCGCAACCTCCTGCGATTCGCCGTGCCCGCCGGCCTGTGCCGGCGGCGGCTCGACGACCTGCTCCGCGCCGCCTGGCAGGAACACGACGCGGAGATCTTCGACCGGGTGGACTACTGCAACCGGATTTTCCGGCCGTTCGAGCTCGGCCCGGACGTCGAGCCGTTCCGGTTCACCCTGGCGCGCGGCTTCCGAAACTACTACATGGATCTGCACGAATACCTGCGCTACTTCGATCCGCACCTGCGACTCCTGCATCGGTTCGGCGACGAAACGGAGGTGCCGGCACGCCCCACGCTCGTCAAAGCACGGCCCATCGCAGGCGACAACGACAATTCCGTGCTCTTCAACCTCAACAAGATCCGCCACTTCGTGTTTCCGCGGGACCGGCTGTCCTTCGAAGACAAAATCGACCGGCTGGTGTGGCGCGGCAGCGCGTTCCAGGAAAACCGCAAGCAGTTCCTCGCGCGCTACCACGACCATCCGCGCTGCGACGTCGGCCACGCGCACCGGGGCACAAGCCCCGTTCCCTGGCGCAAGAACTACCTCCCGATCGCGGAGCAGTTGAGATGCAAGTTCATCCTGTCCATCGAAGGCAACGACGTGGCGTCCAACCTGAAGTGGATCCTGGCTTCAAACTCCCTCTGCTTCATGGCCCGGCCGCGCTGCGAAACCTGGTTCATGGAAGGCCGGCTGGTGCCCGGCCGGCATTACGTCCCATTGGCGGACGACTACTCCGACCTCGAGGAACAAATGGCGCATTATTCGGCGCACCCGGAAGAAGCGCGGGAAATTCTGCGCCATGCCCAGGGCCACGTCGCGCGCTTTCGAAATCCCGCGCGGGAGCGGCTCGTTGCCCTGCTGGTGTTGCAAAAATATTTCGAGCGTTCTGGCCAGCGGCCGCCGTTGACCTAGGCCGCGGCGCCGGCGGAAGGCGTCAGGCATTGAGTCCGCTGGTCAGTTCGAAGACGGCCATCAGCATGCTGATGGCGACAAACCCGACGCCGACGGCAATCAGCAGCATCATGACCGGCTCCAGCACGGTGGTCAGCAGCCGGACGGCGCGGTCGAGTTCGTTGTCGTAGCGCCGGCCGATGTGCTCGAGGGCCCCCGTCATGTCGCCGGATTCCTCGCCGACGGCCAGCATGTCGGTCAGCAGCCGGGGGAAGGCCCCGCCCTGCGCCAGCGGCCGCGAAATGGATGATCCGTCGGTGACGCGGTCCTTGGCGGCATGGATCGCCTTGGCAATGAGGGCATTGCCGACCGTGTTCTCCACGATCGAAAGCGCCTGGAGCACCTGCACTCCGTTGGCCAGCAAGGTACCCAGGGTGTGGGCGAAATTGGCGAACGCGTTGGCGCGCACGATATTGCCGGCGACGGGCAGGCGCAGCAGCAGGCGGTCCTTCCACTCGCGCCCGGCCGGGGTCCGGAGCGCGCGGCGCGCCGCCACGACGGCAAACGCCAGGCCGATGGCCAGCGCCCAGCCGTACTTCAGCAGGCCGGCGCTCAGGCCGATGAGAATCCGCGTGGGCAGCGGCAATGTCCCGCCCAGCTCTTCAAACATGGCCGAAAAACGCGGAATCACGAAGATCATCATGAACAGGATCGCCGCGATCCCCACCAGCGTGACGATGAGCGGATAGACCAGCGCCATGCCCACTTTTTCCCGCGCCGTCAAAACCCGTTCGTAATGCTTCACGAGCCGCTCGAGGACGCCGGGCAACTGCCCGCTGGCCTCGCCGGCCTTGACCATGCTGACATAGAGAGTCGGAAAGCTGTCCGGCCAGCGTCCCAGCGCGCCGGACAGGCTGGCGCCGGAAACGATTTCGTCGCGCAGATCCGTCACGATCTGATCCTGGGCCTTGCCGGTGGCGCGCATGGCCAGCGCATGCAGGGCCGCGCCCAGCGTCATGCCCGAGCCCAGCAGATCGGACAACTCGCTGGTGAAGAGCAGCAACTCGCCGATCTTCATACGCGGCCGCGAATGGAATCCCCTTTCGAACCGGAACCATTTGCGAGATGCGGGGGCGTCCGCCCCGGCCGCCGGGCGGGCCGGGGGAGCCGGGCGGCCCGGCCGGGCGACATCCTTGGCAGCCGGAGCCGGCGGCGAGGCCTTGCCTTGAATCTCCTGAACGGAAATGGGCACGAGGCCCAGGCGGCTGAACTGCGCCATCAGGGCGCGTTTGTCGGGCGCCTCGAACACGCCTTCCTGCCGCTCCCCTGTGCGGCTTTTGGCGGTATATTGAAACTGGGCCATCGATTAGCGTTCCGGACCGGCGCCACCCGCCTCAGGTTTCATCCTCCGAGGTCACGCGGATCACTTCCTCGAGAGTGGTAACGCCGGCCAATACCTTGCGCCAGCCGTCCATGCGCAGGGTATGCATGCCGTTAGCCAGGGCATACTGCTTGATGTCCGCGGCGGATTGGCGGTCCACGACCATCTGGCGGATGGCATCGGTGACGACCAGAATCTCATAGATGCCGGTGCGGCCGATGTAGCCGGTTCCGCGGCACTCCTCGCAGCCGGCCGGTTCGCAGATCGTCCCGGTGGGCAGCTTGTCCATGGGAAAGCTCAGGCTTTCGAGAAACGGCCGGTCGACCGGCCAGGGCCGCTTGCAATGCGGGCACAGGCTGCGGATCAGGCGCTGGGCGACCAACGCTTCCACGGAACTGGCCACCAAAAACGGCTCGATGCCCATGTCCACCAGACGGGTGATGGCGCCGGCGGCGTCGTTCGTGTGCAGGGTGCTGAAGACCAGGTGGCCCGTCAGCGCGGCCCGGATGGCAATGTCCGCCGTCTCCTGGTCGCGGATTTCACCGACCATGATGACATCCGGGTCCTGGCGCAGGATGTGCCGCAGGCCGACTGCAAAGGTCAGGCCGATCTCGGGCCGCATCTGGATCTGGTTGATGCCGGCCATCTCGTATTCGATGGGGTCTTCCACGGTCAGGATGCGCTTGTCGACGGAATTGATGGTATGGAGCCAGGCGTACAGGCTGGTGGATTTTCCGGAGCCGGTGGGGCCGGTGTTCAGCAGGATCCCGTGGGGCCGGCGGATCAGGCGGTGCAGCAGATCCTCGTCGTCCTTGAAGAGCCCGAGCTTGTCCATGCCGAACATTCCGCTCGAGCGCATCAGCAGGCGCAGGCTGACGCTCTCGCCGTAGACGGTGGGCATGGTCGAAACGCGGATGTCGATTTCCTCGCCTTTGACCTTCCGGCTGATGCGGCCGTCCTGCGGCAGGCGCTTCTCGGCGATGTCCATGCCCGCCATGACCTTGATGCGGCTGATGATGGCGGACTGGAAGCGCTTCATCTGCGGCGGCAGCGGCGTCGGATGCAGCACGCCGTCGATGCGGTAGCGGATGCGCAGGTCGTTCTCCATCGGCTCGATGTGGATGTCGGTGCCGCGGTCGTGATGGCACTCCCAGATGATCTGGTTGACGAACTTGACCACGCTGGCTTCCTGATCGAGATCGTTGAGATCGCCGATGCCCGGGCCGAGGTCTTCGTCCAGGTCCAGTTGCTTGTCGGCCCGGAGCCGGTCGAGGGTGTCGGCCCCGACGCCGTAGAATTTCTTCGCCGCCTTTTCGATGTCGGCGGAGGGGCTGAGGGCGAACCGGATTCGGCAGCCGGAGGCCAGCCGCAGGGAATCCGCCAGTCCGGGCCGGAACGGCTCGCTGGTGGCCACGCGCAGCACCCCGTTGTCGAGGCGGATGGGAATGACGTTGTACTGAAAGACCGCCTTGGTGGGCACCTTTTCGAGAACCTCGCCCGGCACCGGCTGGTCCCCCACCCGCACGTAGGGAATCTGCATCGCCTTGGCCAGCGCGGCCAGAAACGCATCTTCGCGCGCATATTCCAGGGCGACCACATGGGTGGTGAGGAGGCCCTCGCTTTCGCGCTGCTTGATGGCCAATTCCTCGATCTGCGGCGGGGTGAACAACCCGGTCGCCTCGAGCAGGCCCGTCAACCGATTGGAAACGGCCCCGGCCATCCGCGCCTATGCCGGTTTCTCCGTGCGCACTTCCGCCAGCAGCACCAGGGCACGATCCAGGGCGTCCTGCAGCGAGGCCAGTTCGGCGGCAATCCGTTCGAGGCGCGTGGAATTGGTGATGCGGATCTGCTCGAGGAACGCCCGCCGCTCCTGGAGCGCCTCCTTCTCCGCCAGCAGCCGGTCGATCTGCTGGTTGGCCATGGCCAGGGCGGCATCCAACTGCTGGATGGTGGCCTGGGGGTCGTCCCCGTCGGCGATCTCCGGGCGCGGCACGGTGGCCACCGGCGCTTCGGGCGTGCCACTGTCCGGGATGGGCACCTGGACCGCCTTGCCGCAGTTCGCGCAGGGCACCATCAGGCCGGCCCCGGCGGATTCAATCGCCATGTTCTTTCCGCAATAGGGACAGTCGAACAGGATGTCGCCTTCACGGATGTCGGTCAGGTCGGGCACATGCTGCGTTTCTTCGCTCATGGCGTATCTCCCTTCTCTTCTTCGTCTGGGGCCGGCGCCGGGAACATGGACGGCTTGTCCTCCTGGATCCCGACCTTGGTTCCCAAAAGGGCCCGGCGGGACTTGCGCTTGCGCGGCGCCGCCGGCTCTTCTTCCACCGGAGCCGTGACGGCCGCGGCGGCGGGATCAAAAACAAAGGGCGCGGTGGGGGTTGGCTCCTCCGGGGCGGGCAGCGGCCCGGACGGTTCCAGAACCGGGGGGGGTGTGCCCGTCGCCGCCGGCACGTCCTGGTCACGCATCATGCGTTCCACCTCGCGTCCGAACGTTTCGGGATCCTGCGCATCGGGCGTCGGCTTGGGCATGGTGGCCGGCGGTTCGATCAGCGCCACCGCGGGCGCCGCCGGGGG
Organism: Lentisphaerota bacterium; assembly: GCA_012514035.1. Taxonomy (GTDB): domain Bacteria; phylum Verrucomicrobiota; class Kiritimatiellia; order CAIQIC01; family Lenti-01; genus Lenti-01. The sequence goes on from JAAZBB010000053.1 coordinate 9,865, forward strand.
CTTGCCGGCGGCGGTCCGGAACTGGGCGCGGCGGTTGGCCTGCTCCTCCCGCTTGAGTTCGCGCAGCTTGGTGGGCGAGAACGGCGCCAGCGGGCTGTCGGACCAGCCGCGATACCAGTCTTCCGCGGCGACGTTCGACGCGGCGTGCAGGCGGGCGGTTTCGCCGCGGGCCTCATCCGGAGTCATCAGCACGTAGGGCGTGATGAGCACCAGCAATTCGGTGCGCTTACGGGTCTTCTCCTCGCTGCGGAACAAGGCCCCGAGCAGCGGGATGCTCCCCAGGATCGGCACGCGCGAACCCAGTTCCGAATAGTCCGTCTGCACCAGGCCGCCGAGCACGATCGTCGCGCGGCTCGGGACGGAAATCGACGCGGTCATCTCCCGCTTGTTGATGGCGTACATCACGCGGTTGTCGCCCATGTCCACGGGATCGCCCAGCGTGTCGGCCGTTTGCGTGATCTCCAGCGTCACATAGCGGGACGGATTGATGCGCGGCTTGACCTTGAGAATGATGCCCACGTCCTTGTATTCGTAGTCCGAGTAGAACGTCCCGCCGCTGGAGGTGGTGTCGCCGGTGCGGATGGGAATCTGCTGGCCGCTGTTGATGGTTGCTTCCGTGTTGTCGGTGGTCAGAATCACCGGGGTGGCCAGCACGCGGCCTTCGCCCGACGAGGCGACCATCTTGAGCAGGAGGTCCATGTTCAGGTCGTTGAAGGTGAAGAAATAGCTCAGCCCCGCAGCGCCGGGGAAGGCGCGGGTAATGGTCTCTCCCGCGGCTTCCGCGAAATTCTGCTGGCCGAAGGCCCCGCCCCACGAGGCCACCGGCTGGCGGATGCTCACCCCGGTCTCTCCGGCCAGCTTCTGGCTGTAGGCCGTCATGGACTTCTGCAGCCAGTTGACGCCGTAGGAGGTGACGTTGTTGAGATTGACTTCCAGAATGACCGCCTCGATCAGCACCTGGGCGAGCATGATGTCCACTTCCTTGATGATTTCCCGCAAGGCGGCGATATCGCCCTTGGTGCCCATCAGCATCAGGGTATTGGTGCGTTTGTCGGCCAGGATCTTGGTGTTGGGCGAGAGCTGGCCGATCTTGCTGGCGGCGGCTTCGCCGGCGGCCTGCCGGACCCGGTCCGTCGCCGCGGCGCGGGCCCGCACATAGTCTTCCAGCGCGCGGGCGCGGGGTTCGGCGGCGCCCCCCTCGCTGGCCGCTGCCGCCGGCGCCGCCGCGTCCTTTTCGGACTGGGCCGCGCCGATGAACTCGTTCAGCAGGCTGGCCATCTCTTCGGCATCGGCATATTCCAGGGCGACCACCTGGACGATGACCTCGGGATCCACCGGCCGGTCCAGCACGGCCACAATCTTGTCGAAGAACGTGAAGTTCGCGGGCCGGGAGATGACGATAATGATATTGGTGCGCTCGTCGGACAGGATTTTAACCTTGCCCTGGATGATGCCGCGCTCGGCGAGGGCCGCCTCCAGCGCAGCCGCCGTGTCGGCGGGCGCCGGCTCCGCCGCCGGCGGCTGCCGGGCACGGTACATGCTGGGAGGGCGGCGCGCGGCCGGCGGCTGGGCCACCTGGGCGACTTCCTCTTTCTTCTCCGCCTGGCTGTCGCTGATCAGCTCATTCAACCGCGCGGCGATATCGGCGGCCTTGGCGTGCTTGATCTCATAGATGCGGGTTTCCACGCGGGTTTCGGTGGGCTGGTCCACCATTTCAAGGATGTCATACACGCGCTTGAGGTTGGCCGAAGTATCGGTGACCAGCAGGCCGTTGATGCGGTCGAACCGCTGGACCTTGCCGTAGCCATGGAGCATGGCCTGGACGATGGTCACCGCGTCTTCCATTTCCAGGTACTTGAGAGTCACGAGCTGACTGACCAGGGCATCGCTCTCGGGATGTCCGCCCTCCGGCAGCTCTTTCTGGATTGCCATGCCCTCGGTGAAGGCCTTGTCGGTCTGCACCACGCGATAGAACCGCTCTCCCAGCGGAACCAGCGACAGGTTGTTCATGGTCAGCATGCTGTCCATGGCCTGGATCATCTCGGCCCGGGTCAGTTTGCTTTGCGCCTTGAAGGTGAATTGGGCATTGATGTTGGGCGTCTTGATCATCGTGCGCCCGGTCAAATCGGAATACCGGTCAAGCAGCTCGTCCAGGGTCGCGTTGTTGAGCTTGAGCTGATAGACCTGCTCGCCATCGGCCAGCCCCGATGGCTCAGCCGAAAAACTCGCAGTCTCCCCTTCATCGGCGGGTGCGGCGGGCGACTCGGGGAGGTCAGCGGGGGCCGCGGCCACCCGGGCCGCGCGCAGCCGCGCGATGCGCTCGCGCGCAGCCTCTCCCGGCGACGGAGCCGGAACCGGTTCTTCCCCGCCGGGCGGCGGAAGCATTTCATCCGCCGCGGGGGGCGCCTCCTGGGCGGCCACCGGCGCCGGCAGAGTGCCCACGGTAAAGGCCACGGCCAGCAGCCAGGTCAGGCCGCGGATGGGAAGGGACAGGCGGGTTGGCATCATGGTCGGTCCATTAGGGTTGTGCCGCCGGCTCCGGACCAGCGGCTTCAGGCTTGCTCTCCGGGCCGCCGGCTTCCCGGCGATACGCGTAATCCATCGTAAAGGTTCCTTTCAGGCGGTCCTCGGGCACGCCCTTGCCACCGGCCGGCTGGACGGACAGTTGGCGCACATCCGACACCGCCCCCTGCGACTGCTGGGCATACAGGAAATTCACCAGTCCCGTCAAGTCGCCCTCCCACGAGCAGGTGATCGACGTTTCGTAGAGGTCGCCCGCCTCCCGCTCGGCGTCGGCCTCGCGCCGGGTCAGGGTCAGGCCGTGCTGGGCCGCCATCCGTTCCAGGGCCAGCAGCAGGTCCGCCTCGATCTTCTTGCCCGCGGGATAGACCGGCAGCCCCTCGCGGAATTCCGCCAGCCGGGCGGCCACGGTTTCCCGGCTGTCCAGCAACTGTTGGGCCGTCTCCTGGCGCGCGGCCAGTTCCTCGTGCTGATCGCGGAATTCCGCCCATTCCTGGAGCTTGGGCTCCACGGCCAGATAGGTCAGGGCCAGCACGACCACTGCCAGGGTGGCCGCCAGCAGATTCAGTTCCCGCGCCGCGATTTTCACGCCTCCCCCTCCCCGGTCGCCGGCAGGCGGATCGTCACGCCGAACTGCGACCGCGAGCCCTGGGGCGTGTTGCGGGTGCTGATGCCCTCGGACTTCACCTCCGGAAACAGCGCGAGCTGCTCCAGCGCCTGGATGAACGCATAGACCTTGTCCGGGGTGTCCGCCTCGCCCCGGAGCGTGATGGTGCTGCCCTTGCGATAGACGAACGAAATCAGGTCGGCGCCCGGCGGCAGCGCCGCCGAAAACATCCGCAGGCATTCCAGCGCGGAATACGTGCGGTCGGCATACTGCGCGAAATCCAGCACCTTCGCCCGGAGCCGTCGAATCTCCTTGGCCGGCCCTTCCATGGCCGCGACCTGGTCCTGAAGGCGCGCCAGCCGCCCGCGCTGCAAGACCAGCAGCGTCCAGAACACGCCCAGCCCCAGCAACCAGACCGTCAGGAAAATCGTGACCGCCTTCAACAGCCTGCGACGGTTCTGGCGGGTGGCGTCCGCCTCGCGCCAGGCCACCGGTGCCAGATCCATGGCCAAGCCCCGGGCCGGTTCCGCCTGGCGCCGCGCCACGCCTTCGGAGACCGCAGGCAGCTCGTCGAGCGGATGCGTAAAAAACGCCTCGAATCCAAGGGCCTGCTTCAATTCTTCCGCCCAGGCCGCTGGCAGGCTGGCCGCCTGGAACACATGCAGGGTCATCGGGCCGCTCCCGCCCCATTCGGTTTCCAGCGCCGTCAGCGAATCCGTGACTTCCTCGGCGCATTCGCCCGTCCATTCGCCCCGGGCCGCGGACTCATCCACCTCGGCGGGCGGCGGCGGCAGCGCGCGGAAAAGCAGCGGGGCCCCGTCGCGGGCCGCCACCATGTCCAGGCCGCCCGGGGAAACGCGCAAAAAGACCTGGGAGCCGTGCGCCGGCACCCGGCCGCCGGTCTTCAGGACCCACCACCAACCCAGCGCCGCCACATCCACCACGTCCGGCAGGCTTCCGGCCTCCTGGAAGAGACGGCCGACGGACTCGACTTCGTCCTGCCGCACCACCGCCATCGCCACCAGCGAAGATGATTCGGAAGCATCCAGGACTTCCGCGCTGGCCGCCATGGTTTCAACGGGAAAAGGCGAAAACTTGTCGGCCTGCAATTCCGCCATGCCGCGCAATTCCGCGGCATCCGTGCTGGGCAGCAGCGCCACGCGCAGCAGCGCGCGTTCCGTCGGCAGGGCCGCGGCGATGCGTCCCTTCCAGCGCCGCATATGCGGTTTCAGGACTGCGCCGGTGACCTCCCCCGCACCGCCGGCGGATTCCGTCAGCGGCGCGCTCCCCTGGTCGGCAATCTCCCAGGCTTCCTTGCCGCGGCGCAACACGGTCCATTCCAGACGGTTCTGCTGCAAGCAAACGCCGGTGATGTACGCAACCGCCATTCCTAGATATTCCTGACCATTTTCCCCGGCATTCTATCCTCGCCTCACGTGCCAAGCAATCCGATTCCGCAGGAGGCGGAGGTCCGGCACACCGCTCCCTTCCCAGACGTTTGGGCCGCGCCCCATTGCCGGGGCACCATCCCTTGCCCCACGGTCACTGCCACTAGTCAATGAACCGGAGAGGCGCCCCGGGGCCCGCCGGGGTGTGGATATTGGATATTGATGTCCGCGCGCCCATCCCGCACACTGGGCTGCGGCATGTACAGATTGGTTTTTCTATCCGGACGCAACCAAGGCAAGCGCCTCGTGGTCCGCCAGACCTTGACCGTCATTGGGCGGGCGCCGGAATGCCATCTGCGGCTGCCCGACGACGACCAACTGGCCCTCCAGCATGCCTGCTTCGAGGAACGGGGCACCGGAGTCTATGTCTCCGGCCTCACTCCCGGGTTCCCCCTCGAACACAACGGCCAGCCCGTCGCCGAACCCGTCCGGCTGGCCCACAACGATGTGCTGGTGCTGGGCCAGACGCAGATCCGGTTTGAAAACATCATCGCGCCTCAGCCCCGCCGCCACCGGACCAGCTTCGGCCTCCTGCAACCGGCCACCGGACTGGTGATTGTCGCCCTCCTCCTCCTGGAACTCGGCCTGCTGGCCTACCTGCTGGACTGGCCCGGCCACCTCATCACCCCCCAGACCGAAGCCGTTGATGTGCTGCGCTATAAACGCAACCGCATCCGGAAAGTCCGCGCGGCTCAGCTCGCCCGGGGCAAGGACCAGACCAAATCCACCGCCCAGGCCACGGCCCCTGCGACCGTCGTTACCCTGCCCGGCACCGCCCCTGCCGTTCCCGTCGCCCCCCTCACCAACAACACCGGCGGTTCCCCCGCTCCGCTTGGCGAACAAGGCCTCCCCGCCACCCCGGCCCATCAACTGCTGTCCGAAACCGATTTCCCGCCCGTCGATACCAACACAACGATGATTGACCTGCCGCCCGTCTCCGCCGCCGACCCGCTCATTGAAGAAGCGCAACGGATGCTGGCCGAAGCGGTTTCCGCCGCGGAATTTGCCGACTATGCCAAGGCGGCGCGCCTGTTGAGCCAGATTCACCAGAATGCGCCCGATTTTCTGCCGGCCCACATCGAGCATGCCCGCCTGCTGGAAGTACGCGGCAATCTGGACGATGCCTATCAGCGCTGGACCCGGATCCTGGACCTGGCTCCCGAGGACTCCCCGTACCGCGCGCAAGCCCTCCGGGAACGCGAACGCCTGGCCGGTATCCAGGCCCTGCAAACCCGGATTGTCCAATTGCCCGGCACGCTCGATCTGAACAACATGCCCCGCCACGTCCGCATTGCCTCTCCCAGCCTCCAAAAAATCCCCCCCGATGCCGATGTCGTGGAAATGCGCATCTTGAAAACCACCTTGGATCTCGCCCCCGGCGCCCCCCTGTTCAAGGATGCCAACATCCAGGTCTTCATCACCTTCTACGACGCCACCCCCGACGGCCGCATCCAGCCCACCCGCGCCATCACCACGCCCTCCCCCATGGCTTTCGGCCAGGCCTTTGCCGACCGCCGCAGCCTGCCGCTCGAAGCCACCTATGTCGTCACCCGCGGCCTGCGATCCCAGGAAACCGAGGAAACCGGGGGGTCGTGGAGCTATTACGGCTATACCCTCCACGTCTTTGCCGGCCAGATCCTCGAAGACGCCGTCGCCAAACCCAATAAACTGCTCGAACGGCCCGTTTTCTTCCCGGAAGCCAACGCAGAGCCGTGAGGAAGAGAGAGGACTGAAGACAGGGCGGTCGGAACACCGCGCCGCGATCTGACGCGCGAAGTGATTAGGAGAACGGCGGGAAGCGAGGCTTGGCGAGCGCCACGCCGCTTTTTTTGGGGGCATGCCGAGTTGAATCAAACCCAAACAGCCAAAGCGGGGCCGCCTCCCGTTGGTCGTTGTCCCCGCACTCCAAAACGATCCGGCTTGTCTTACCCCTCCTCTTTCACTAGGAATACGGCATGCCGGATAAAATTCCAGGCTGGCATCATGCACCGGAACACCGCCTTGGTGAACGCGGAGCCTTCATGGTGACCGGCGGCACCTTGCACAAGGTGCCGATGCTCACAACGCCCGATCGCCTGAGCATGTTCCAAGAGCTGTTGTTTCGCCTGGCGAACCGCCTTGGCTGGCGCTTGCAGGCCTGGGCGATCATGAACAACCATTACCACTGGGTGGGCTTGTCGCCCGAAAGAGATGCCGATGCACGCTCGTTACGAATGTTGATCGCGCGTTTGCACGAGATCTCTGCCAAGCGCTTGAACCGCGAAGATGGCCAACCGGGCCGCCAAGTCTGGTGTAACTATTGGGATTCGCACATCACTTTTCCGGCTTCCTATTTCGCACGGCTGAAATATGTGCATGACAATCCGGCGCATCACGGGGTCGCTGACAATCCCGCCAATTATCCCTGGTGTTCACGGGCTTGGCTTGAGCGCATGGCCAGCCGGGCGTTTGTGAAACAACTGGATGGATTCAAGACAGATCAACTGGATTTGCCGGACGATTTTTGATGTTGACCGTCATTTGGAGTGCGGCGGGAAGCGAGGCTTGGCGAGCGCCACGCCGCTTTTTTGGGAGGGCAGCCGAAGTGGCGGTCGGAACAGCCAACAGCCCAAACAGCCAAAGCGGGGCCGCCTCCCGTTGGTCGTTGTCCCCGCACTCCAAAACGAGCCGGGCAATTTGACGCTGGAGCGGCGCGTTGAGCCAATGCGCCCTACCTAAAGACAAAAAAAGAGCGGCCCGCAGGCCGCTCTTTTGTTTCATCCGGTGTGTGCCAGATTACTTGCGCAGCTTCCGACGAAGAACCATCGCCAACGCGCCCAGGCCCAACAGGCCCATCGTCGCGGGCTCCGGAATCACCTTGTCCGTCTTAAATGAATCCGGGAGGTTGAACACTTCCGGAGGCATCATACCGCCCGGCCATGCAGTACTGAAAGTCGGGGTCAAGAATGCGGAATCATAGTAATACGATCCCAGAGCCGGAGTGCCTTGGAAAACGCGCTGGTAGACAAAACCAGCATCAGTCCAACTCATGTCAATATAGGTCTGCTGCCCGGCCTGTTGTTCCGGCCAGTTGTTGTAAACCGTCCCTTTCGCTTCGTCCGACACCCATGCGTCAGCACCGACATCCCAACGGTTTTCAACGGCTGCGCCGCCGCCTTGGGGGATGATGCGTTCCGCCAAGACCTTGTCATCGGCGGTCGGGGCGGTCGAAACATACCGGCCGTCAACATTGGTATGGTCAGGCGGCTCGATCGTGGCTGTTTCGGAATAGATGAGCTGCCAGATCATGCTATAGCTGTCCAGCAGAAACCCCTCATCAGCACCCAGCGTGCCTTCGTTATCATAGATGCCGTACCCTGAAAAGCTCCATTGAATGCCGACCCCGGCGAAAGCAACAGTAGTCGCCACAGCCAAAGCGAAAAATGCCACAAGCAATTTCTTCATTACAGTTCTCCTTTAATGTTCTTTTTAAATTCGGAATTCCATTCCAGGTTTAGGGCCAGGTGTAGGGCTTGCTTGCCACCCAGGCGCCGGAAGCCCCGACTTCCTGCAGGAAGAAACCTTCGCCCGCCTGAACCACGCGATTGGATTGAGCTGCCGCCCAACCTCTACTACCCTTGCTTCCACCATCCCAGTTAGCACCCGTCCAGAAGAACACGGTGGAATTCTGCGCCGCATTGGCAGCCAGAGTAGATTCGCCAAACTTGAAGTCCACTGGATAGGGATTAGCCAACGGATTCAAGTTGCCACCGCCTGTAACGGCCTTGCTCAGCGTGGTATCATCCGGTACTTCGCCGGTGATGGTCACTTCTCGGGCAACATCGCCAGCAGCACCCTTCAGGAAGAAAGCTTCGCCCACGGCAATGACCCGATTGGATTGGGCGGCCGCCCAGCCTCTGGATCCTTTGGTGCCGCCATCCCAGTTCAGGCCAGTCCAGAAGAATACGGTTGCGCCTTGGGGCGCTTCCGCCGCGACCGACGTACGGCCGAAGACGATATCCGTCTCGGTCATGCTGTTGAGCGGGATACTCAACGGAACAAGCCCGCCATCGGCTGGAATAGTCTTCTTGATGTACCCGACAGCGTTGGCGCTCAGGACTTCCTGGGCCGACGCGGCGATCACGGAAGCGATCAGCACTCCCGCAACTACTAGCAATGTTTTTTTCATCGGACTCTCCTGTTTGTGTTTCTTTTTAAATCCCAATCGCATTTTGCGGATCCACTTCTCTTCCACTGTCAAAGAAGATACGGGAATCGGCATATAGGTGTCAACACTTATGTCCGGGAAAAAGCGAAAATAAATAGATTCACACATCCGATTGTCTTGCAAGGCATTATCCCGATATCCAGATTGCATGGCGGAGAGAGAGGGATTCGAACCCCCGTCCCGCTTGCGCGGGATCCGGTTTTCAAGACCGGCGCGTTAAGCCACTCCGCCATCTCTCCAGGCTTCACGGCAGAGGAATGTAGCGCGTTTACGGGGAGCTTGCCAAGCAGCGAAAACCATTCACCACAGAGAACACAGAGAGCACAGAGACCGAGCCGGGAGGAAGACCCAGGTTGGCCGGAGGAAAAAGCAAGCGGCTTGCTTTTTCCTCCGGCCACTCTTCTCGGGATTATCAAGCATCTCTCTGTGCTCTCTGTGTTCTCTGTGGTGAATTCTTCGGGCTGTTCAAGGCTGTTGCTCGAAGACCGTAGGGGTGTTGGTTTCACCCATTTCGCCGGCGAGCCAGCGCTGCACCGGCGGCGCCAGATGCCGGATGGAATCGCGGAAGGTCAGGGCAAGAAACAGCGCAATGAACAGCACGGCGAACACATTGGCAAGCGCATTGATGACTTTGGGATGGGCGGGGCGCCCGCGGATCCACTCCCACAGGTTCATGACGACATGGCCGCCATCGAGGATCGGCAAGGGCAGCAGGTTGATGATGGCGAGGTTGACGTTGAGGAAGCCGGTGAACCAGACAGCGAGGATGAAGCTGGACTTGAGCATGAGCCAGAGCATCATCAGGATCAGGACCGGTCCGCCGACGGCGTCGGCGGCGGCGCCGGAGGTGGCCGGGGTGGCGAGTGCGCGCAGGAACGCAAAGATGGCGCCGGCATGGCTCTTGACCTGCGCCCAGGGCGAGGGATGTGTGCGGGTGTCGAAATCCAGGTCGCTGATGGTGTTGAACTGGATGCCGATGAGATGGCGTTTGAGCCCTTCATCGTAGCGCGATTCGACGAGGACGGACCGCGCCTCGCCGTTGCGGCGAAATTCCAGCGGGGCGGCGCGGCCGGCGGCGGCCTCGACCATCTGGCTGAGGTGGGCGCGGCTGTAAATGGCCTGTTCGTCAAAACGCACCAGCCGGTCGCCGGCCTGCAGCCCGGCGGCGGCGGCGCCGGAATTCGGATAGACCGCGGCAACCAGGCACGGATCCATGCCCGCGATGCCCGGCAGCAGGCGGACCCCGTGGGCGGCGGCTTCCGTTTGCAGCGTGATTTCGCGCTCCGCGCCGTCCGCGCTGCGGATGCGCAGCACCATGGCATCCGCCGGGGACAGCGCGGTGATTTCGGCGATTTCCATCCAGTTGCGCACGGGCTGGCCATCCATGGCCATGATCTCGTCGCCCACGGACAGGCCCATCGCCAGGGCCGGACTGTTGGTGGCGATGTAGCCGACGATGGCGTTTTGTTCCTGCAGCGAAGACGGCTTGCCGACGATCCACACGACCGCGGCGAGCAGGAAGGCGAAGACGAGATTGCCGAACGCGCCGGCCAGGGAAACGATGATTTTTTTCCACGGGGCGATGCGGGAAAGGGAGCGGGGTTCGGGATTCAGGGTTCGGGGTTCAGGGGTTGGTTCTTTGGATTTAGCTGAACCCTGAACCCTGACCCCTGTCCCCTTCCCTTCTAAAAACGAATTCGGATCCATTTGGGGCAGGAGGACGAAGCCGCCAAAGGGGATCGCCCCGATCTGGTAGGTGGTGGCGCCGGTCTTGCGCTTCCAGATGGCCGGGCCCATGCCGATGGAAAACACATCGGCCACCATGCCGAAGGCCCGGGCGGCCAGAAAATGACCGAGCTCATGCACAAAGATGCTCGCGCTGAAGAGCAGGAGCATGGCGAGGATGTAGAGGAAGGCCATTTTTAGGGGTCAGGGTTCGGGGTTCAGGGGTCAGGGGTTGGTGGAATTGGACGGATTGGACGGATTGGACGGATCGGTCGGATGGGACGGATGTTCATTCTGAATTCCGGCATCTGACTTCTGAATTCTGTATCTCAGGCGGCCAGCCGGAGAAACCAGTACACTCCCGGGGCGGTGAAGAGGATGCTGTCGAGCACATCGAGCAGGCCGCCCATGCCGGGGACGATGCCGCCGGAGTCCTTGACGTTGGCGGCACGCTTGAAGAGCGATTCGGTCAGATCGCCGACGACGGCGCAGACGGAAAGGACGAATCCCAGGCCGACGGCGCGCAGGGGGGTCAGGCCAAAGGATTCGAGGGAATGCGGCGTGGCTTGCAGCCCCCGGACCAGCAGGGTGCCCGCGAGGGTGCCGACGAAGATCCCGCCGATGACGCCTTCCCATGACTTGGCGGGGGAAATGCGCGGGATCAGCTTGTGGCGCCCGATGGCGCAGCCGACCAGATAGGCGCCGATGTCCGTGAATTTGGCCGCAAAGACCGCGTAGAGCAGGAACCAGCGTCCGGGCCAGTAGATGGCCTCCGCAAAATCCGGGGGCCGGCCGAAGACCAGCAGCTTGGTCAAGAAGTTCCACAGCAGCCCGATGTAGAGCACGCCGAAAAGCGTGCCCCCGATGGTCTGCAAGGGGTGCGGATTGTCTTTTTGCGGAAACTGCCGCAGGAAGACGCCGATGGTGATCAGGAAGAGCCACGGCGAATCCCACGCGCCGCTGCCGTCGCCGTGGGGATGGATGCCGGCCAGCCATGTCACGAACACCAGCAGGACGCAGGCGGCGGAGCCCAAGTGGTTGAAGTTGGGCACGCCGGCGGCGGACATCATCTGATAGAACTCCAGCGCGATGACCGCGCCCAGCGCCGCCAGCACAAAGGGCGCGCCGGCATCCGGCAGGAAGAAGAAGGCGGCGAACAGGACGCCGGCAATGGAAAACCCGCTGAGGAGCCGGTGCTTGATGCCGGGCAGGTTCACGAGGGCGCTCCGTAGCGGCGCCGGCGGCGCGCGTATTCCGCCAGGGCCCGGGCAAAGTCCGGCTCGCGGAAATCGGGCCAGAGGGTTTCGGTGAAGTAGAACTCGGCGTAGGACAACTCCCAGAGCAGGAAGTTGCTGAGGCGCAGCTCGCCGCTGGTGCGGATCATCAGGTCCGGATCGGGTACGTCGGGCAGATACAGGTGGCGGGCAATCACGGCCTCGTCGATCTTCTCCGGGGCGAGTTCGCCCGCCTGCACGCGGGCGGCGATGGCGCGCACGGCATCCACGATTTCGGACCGGCCGCCGTAGCTCAACGCCAGGATCAGGTGGCCCTGCGTGTACGCCTGGGTGGCTTCCATCACCCGCTGGAGCTCGGCGCGGACGGCGGGGGGCAGGTCCTGGATGCGGCCGGTGACGCGCAGCCGGACCTGGTTGTCGTGCAGCTCGCGCTCGTCTTTTTTCAGGAAGGTTCTCAGCAGGGACATCAGGCCGGAGACTTCCGTGCGGGGCCGCACCCAGTTTTCGGTGCTGAAGGCGTAAACCGTGAGGAATTCCACGCCGTGATCGCGGCAGGCCCGCAGGACGGCGCGCAGGGATTCGGCGCCGGCGCGGTGGCCATAGAGCCGCGGCTTCCCGCGCTGCCTGGCCCAACGGCCGTTGCCATCCATGATGATGGCGACATGGCGGGGGACGCCGGGGCTCAGGACCTTCGGGCTCATGCGTCCTCGTTCAGGATCAGGGTTTGTTCGCGCCGGGGCCCCAGCGACAGGATGCCCACGGGCACGCCGGTGACCTGCTCGAGCCGGGCGATGTAGCGTTTGGCGTTCTCGGGCAGGTCGGCAAAGCGGGCAACCTGCCGGGTGGAGGCCTGCCAGCCGGGCAGCTCTTCATATACGGGCCGGCAGCGGGCGACTTCCCGGACGTTGGCCGGAAAATGCGCGATGCGCCGCCCGTCGAGTTCATAGGCGGTGCAGATGTTCAGCGTTGCGAGGGTGTCGAGGACATCGAGCTTGGTCAGGGCCCACTCGTCCACGCCGCAGGTCATGACGGCGTGGCGGGCGACGACGGCATCGAACCAGCCGCAGCGCCGCGGCCGGCCGGTGGTGGCGCCGAATTCGCGTCCCAGGCGGCGGAGGTCCTCGCCGGCGGCGTCGTTCAGCTCCGTCGGGAACGGCCCCTCCCCCACCCGCGTGGTATAGGCCTTGAGCACGCCGACGACGCGATCCATGCGGTTGGGGGGCACGCCCGAGCCGGTGCAGGCGCCGCCGGAACCGGCGCTGGAGCTGGTGACGAACGGATAGGTGCCGAAATCGAGGTCGAGCATGATGCCCTGCGCGCCCTCGAACAGGATGCGCTCCCCGCGCTCGACGGCGGCATGCAGCAGGGGCACCGTGTCGCACACCAGGGGGCGCAGGGTTGCCAGTGCCTGCCGGGTGGCGGCCAGCACCTCGTCATATGCCACGACCGGCGCGCCCATGGCGGCCAGCACGCGGTTCTTTTCCTCGACGCGGGATTTCAGCAGCACGGGGAATTCGGGATCTACCAGGTCGCCCATGCGCAGGCCGAAGCGGGCGGCCTTGTCGGCATAGGCCGGGCCGATGCCGCGCTGGGTGGTGCCGATCTGGTCGCCCTTGGCGCGGCGCGCCTCGCCCTGCGCGTCGAGCATGCAATGATACGGAAACACCACGTGCGCGCGGTCGCTGATGAACAGCCGGCCGGCGACGGCAATGCCGCGGGCTTCCACGCCCCGGATTTCCTCGACCAGCGCGACGGGATCCAGCACGACGCCGTTGCCGATGACGCAGCGCTTGCCGGACGTGAGGATGCCCGATGGCACCAGGTGCAGCACGAACTTCTCCGCGCCGATCTCGACGGTGTGCCCGGCGTTGTTGCCGCCCTGCGCGCGCACGACCCAATCCGCGCGCTCGGTCAGGACATCGATGATCTTGCCCTTGCCTTCATCGCCCCACTGGGCGCCGATCAGGATGGTGGTGGACATGGAGAACTCGGGGTTCGGGGTTCAGGGTTCAGGGTTCGGGGTTCAGAGTTCAGGGTTCAGGGTTCAGGGATGGAGGGAGATTCAATATCCAATATTCAATATTCAATCTCCGACCGAACAAGGGGGCAGCCGATGAGAGGCCAGGGTCAGCGCCCCGGGCTATAGCGCATCCAGAGAGGGAAGTTTTCCACGGTGTGGAAAAAAGAGGGGTGTTTTTTCCACACAATGGAAAAAATTTTCGCGATTTTTCCACACAATGGAAAAAATGTTTCCAGATGGAAACCCGCGGCGGCGTGCAAGCCGCCCCACCCCGAACCCCGAACCCTGAACCCTGAACTCTCATCGCCCTATACCTTATAATAGGCCCGGTACCATTCGACGAAGCGGGCGATGCCGGTTTCGAGGGGGGTGGCGGGGGTGAAGCCGACGTCGAGGCGCAGGTCTTCGACATCGGCGCAGGTGGCGGGCACGTCGCCCGGCTGCATGGGCAGATAGCGGCGAACGGCTTTCTTGCCGAGGGCCTTTTCGATGGCGCCGATGAAGTGGTCGAGTTCGACGGGGGTGTGGTTGCCGATGTTGTAGACGCGGTAGGGGGCGGGGCTGGTGCCGGGATCGGGCGCGGCGCCGTCCCAGTCCGGATTCGGCGGGGCGATCCGGTCACCGGCGCGGAGGACGCCCTGCACGATGTCGTCGATGTAGGTGAAGTCGCGGCGCATCCGGCCGTGGTTGTAGACGTCGATGGGTTCGCCGGCGAGGATGGCCCGGGTGAAGAGAAAGAGGGCCATGTCGGGCCGGCCCCAGGGGCCGTAGACGGTGAAGAACCGCAGGCCGGTGGTCGGCAGGCCGTAGAGGTGCGCATAGGTGTGCGCCATCAGTTCGTTGGCCTTCTTGGTGGCGGCGTAGAGCGAAATGGGATGGTCCACGTTGTCATGCACCGAGAAGGGATAGTGCGTGTTGAGGCCGTAGACGGAACTGCTGGAGGCGTAGGCCAGGTGGGGGGTGCGCGCATGCCGGCAGGCTTCGAGGATATGCAGGAAGCCGACCAGGTTGCTCTGGACATAGGCGCCGGGGTTCGTCAGCGAGTAGCGCACGCCGGCCTGCGCGGCCAGATGGATGACCCGGTCGAAGGGCCGCCCGGCAAAAAGGGCGGCCACGGCCGACTCGTCTTCGAGGGCCCCTTTCACAAAGGAAAAGGCCGGGCAGGCGCGCAACTGCTCCAGGCGCGCCTCTTTCAGCGTCACGTCGTAGTACGGATTCAGGTTGTCAAAGCCGGTGACGGAATCGCCGCGCTCCAGGAGGGCGCGGGCCACGTGGTAGCCGATGAATCCGGCGGCGCCGGTGACCAGGATGTTCATGTCAGAGCAGCTCCTGTTGGGCGCCGGGGCCCAGGCGCAGGTTCAACAGGCGGTAGGCCGCCGCCGTGGCGGTCCGGCCCTGGGGCGTGCGCGCCAGCAGGCCCTGCTGGATCAGATAGGGTTCGTATACCTCTTCGATGGTGTCGGGCTCCTCGCCCACCGACACGGCGATGGTGTTGATGCCCACGGGGCCCCCGCCGAATTTGCCGATGATGCCGGAGAGGATGCGCTTGTCCATCTCGTCGAGGCCGTGCCGGTCCACGTCCAGCATGGCCAGGGCCTTGTCGGCCACGTCGCGGGTGATGCGATTGTCGGCGCGCACCTGCGCGTAGTCGCGCACCCAGCGCAGGAGGCTGTTGGCGATGCGCGGGGTGCCGCGGGCGCGGGCCGCGATCTCCTCCGCCCCCTCGGCGGTGATGTCCACATCCAGGATCCGCGCCGAGCGCTGGATCACCGCGCACAATTCCTCCGGCGTGTAGTAGTCGAGGCGGTTGGTCATGCCGAACCGCGAGCGCAGGGGCGCGCTGAGCAGCCCGCTGCGGGTCGTCGCGCCCACCAGCGTGAAGCGCGGCAGGTTCAGGCGCACGCTGCGCGCGTGGGCGCCCTGGTCGAGCACGATGTCGATGGCGAAATCCTCCATCGCGGCGTAGAGATATTCCTCGACGCTTTTCTGGATGCGGTGGATTTCGTCAATGAAGAGGATTTCGCCCTTTTCCAGGTTGGTCAGCAGGCCGGCCAGGTCGGCGGGCTTGGCGAGAATGGGGCCGGAGGTCGCCTTGACGTTGGCGCCCATGGCCGCGCCGAGGATGTAGGCCAGGGTGGTCTTGCCCAGGCCCGGCGGGCCGCACAGCAGCACGTGGTCCAGCACGTCGCCGCGGCCCTGGGCGGCCGCCACGCTCAGCTCCAGCCGCTCGCGGATCTTACCCTGCCCGACAAAATCCGCAAACCGCCCGGGACGCAGCGTCAGATCGAATTCCGCATCCCGGCGGTTCAAGGTTTCAGTTATGAATCGTTCGGTCATGGGAACCTTCCACGCCTGGCCAGCATTCAAACAAAACGGCCCGCCCAACGCAAGGGCGGGCCGGAAACTGGTGCACCCGGAGGGACTCGAACCCACACGCTTTTAAGGGCATAAGAACCTGAATCTTACGTGTCTGCCAATTTCACCACGGGTGCGTGAAACGTGAAATCGCGCAAACCATACCAGCCGACCCCGGCAGCGTCAATGGGCATCGCGACATTTTTGCCGGGCGGCGCTGGCCAGGCGCATTCCGGATTGCCCCGCGGGGCGGCATGCCGTATCCTCTGTCCTCGAACAGGAGAACCGTGGCATCATGAAAATCCGATTGTTGTGCACTGTGTTGGCGCTGGCCGGCGCCGGAACCGCCGCCGCCGCCGAACCCGGCGGCCTTCCGCCGCCCGCCCCCGCCGCCGCCGAGCCGGCCAGCCCGCGCCTGGCCGAGCTGGAAGAGCGGCTCGACAAAGCCGTGGCCGATCTTGAAGCCCTCGAGGAACGGCTCGCGGCCGTGGAAGAGCGCCTGGGCGAAGCCAACCGGTTCCGGTCCCCCATGGATACCATCGAGCGCCGCCTGGAGGACCTGGAAGAGGACCTGGAGGACCTGAAGCGCTGAAGGCGGCCCGATGAAATATCTGGACTACTACGCCGTGCTGGGCGTGTCGCGAGACGCCTCCGCCGACGACATCAAGAAAGCCTTTCGCAAACTGGCCCGGCAATACCACCCCGATATCAACAAGTCCGTCGGGGCCGAAGCCCGCTTCAAGGAGATCAACGAATCCTACGAGGTGCTGTCCGACCCCGAGAAGCGCAAGCGCTACGATGCGTTGGGCGCCAATTGGAAGTCGGGCCAGGATTTCACTCCGCCGCCCGGCTGGGGCGGATTCGAAGGCGCCAGCAGCGGACCCCGCGGCTTCCGGTTCGAATTCGGCGGCGGGCCCGGCGGGGGGGACTTCAGCGATTTCTTCTCAGCGCTGTTCGGCGACTTGTCCGGCCGCGCCGCCCGGGGCCGGCGGCGGGCAAGCCCCTTTGCGGGATTCGACGGCTTCAGCGCCGGCGGCCCGGACGCGCAGGACTTCGCGCCGCGCGGCCAGGATTTCGAGGCCAATCTGACGTTGACGCTGGAAGAGCTGTTCAGCCGGGCCCCCAAAAGCATCACGCTCCAGGTGCCGGCCACGCCGGGCGCCGGCCCGCCGGCGCGGCCGACCAAGACCTTTCAGGTGCGCATTCCACCCGGCGCCACCGACGGCACGCGCATCCGTCTTTCCGGACAGGGCGCCGGAGGCGGCAACCTCTACCTGAATCTGCGGGTGGCGCCGCATCCGGTCTTTCGACTCAACGGTCATGATCTGGACCTGACCCTGCCCATCACCCCGTGGGAAGCCGTACTGGGCGCCCAGATCCGCATCCCCACCCTCGAAGGCGCGGCCACGCTGACCATTCCGTCCGGCACCCAGGGCGGCTCCCGCCTGCGGATGGCCGGCAAGGGGCTGCCCGACAAGCACGGGACGCGCGGCGACATCTTCATCAATCTGCGCATCGCCTTGCCCGATCCCCCCACGCCGCGCGAAAAGGCCCTCTTCGCCCAACTCGCCAAAGAATCCACGTTCCATCCCCGGCCGTCCTGACCGGAACGCGGGGCCGGAACGCGGTGTGCGTTGACACTCGCCGCGGAGGCATGCTAGGTTTCCACGCCATGGCATTCGTGAACAACAGGCGGCGGCCGGCGGCGCGGCAGTTCCTCCGCGCGGGGTTGGGATTTCTGGCCCTGCTGGTGTCCGGGACCGTGGCCTGCGCCCAGTCCGCGACCTCCGCGCCTGCCAACAAGTATGTGCCTCAGGCGCATTTCGTGGACGTCCAGCGTTCGTTCGTCCCTTCCGGCACGGCTGCGGTCCCGGGCGCCGGCGTGCGGGCCTTCCAGGACCCGGAACCGGAAGCCGGGGGAACCGAGCGCTTCGAACTCCGCTGGTATGCCAATCCACCCGGGCTGCCCCCCGGAGTCGTCCTTCTGCTCGAAACCATCCAGGAACGCAGCGCCACGATCAAGAACCACGTGCTGCGCTCCGACCGGAAATCGGAAGGCCATGTCCGGTCGGTCATCGAAATCACCCCGGAACAAATCCGGCAGGCCGGCCGGATCCTCAAATGGCGCGCGCGCATCGTCTGGCGGGGGCGCCTGCTGGCCACCCGGACATGCCCCGATTGGGATGGCTGATCGCTGGTCATGACGCCTGAACCTGCAGTCGGAAACCAGATCCTGGCCGCCACGGCGGATGAATGCACGCTGGTGGCAGTCATCGGGACGGCCACCTTCAAACTGGCCCCGGCCTTCAAACAGGCTACGCAGGCGGCGCGCCTCGCCGGCAGCGCGTTGATCGTGGTTGACATGGCCGAGTGCCGTTCCATGGACAGCACGTTCATGGGCGCCGTTGCCACCCAGGGCTTTGCCCTGCGGAACTCCGATACCACCCGGTTCGTGCTGATCAATGTGGGCCCCAACACCGCGGCACTCTTCAAGGGGCTGGGCGTGGACCGGATCCTCAAGACCTATTCCGCCGACGAACTGCCGCCCGGGATGGGCGATCTCAAGGCCCTCGTCCAAAACCTGCAGCCGGTGGACATCCCCGAACCCTCCCGCCGGGACTTGGCGGCGCTGATGTACGATGCCCACGAAACCCTCGGCCGGGTCGATCCCGAAAATTTGCAGCGCTTCCGGGATGTCCTGGCTTTCCTGCGCCGCGACATGCGAGGCCTGTGACGTCCCCGGCGCGTAAATCCAGAATGGGTGACCGCGGGCCGGTTTGATATTCAGCGCGGGGTCAACCATGTTGCGCAGAAGCTTCAGATTCCAATCCGAACTGGCGGCCGTGCTGGATGCCGTCCTGGTGTGCGCCACCCTGCTGGCCGCCCTCATCACCCACAAGCTGCTGGCATGGATGTTTCCGGGCACTTTCGCCATTTTCGACATGTTCTGGTCGAATTCCTGGCTGTACGTACTGGTCGTGCCGGTGTGGGGCTTCGTGCTGGATTTCTCCGGAATCTACCGCCAGTTCATGCACGCGGGCGCCGGACGGATCTTCCGCGAGGTGGCCCGGGCCGGGCTGCTCAGCTTCGCGATCCTCCTCGGGCTCCTCTACGTGCTGAAACTGCACATGGTGCCGCGCACGATTCTCGCCATCCACTGCGTCTACGCCATCCTGGCGGTTTCGATCCGGGCCATCCATCTCCAGCCGCTGCTGCTGCGCATGGAGCCGCGGCGGCGGATTCTGCTGGCCGGCAGCCCGGAACAGGCCAACGCCATCCGCGACTGGCTGAGTCATCCCGACCGCGCCAAGTTCTTCGAGATCGTCGGCTTTCTGCCGCCGCCCGGCCGCGCGCCGCCCGAGGGCCTGGCGGCGCCCGGCACGTTGGAGGATTTCACGACGGTACTCCATTCCCGCGTCATCGACGCGGTCATCCTCCTGCCCCGCCACCAGCCCGATGCCCGGATCGACGAGTGGCTGCGGCAATGCGAAATCGAAGGCATCGAAGCCTGGCTGCTGCCCGACTTCCTGCGCCGCTCCATCGCCGCCGTGACGATCGACGAACTGGCGGGCGAACCGATGCTGCTGTTCAGTTCCACCGCCAAATCCGCCTGGGCGCTGATGATCAAGCGCATGCTGGACGTCGTGATCGCGGCGCTCGGCCTGCTGGTGCTGGCCCCCCTCATGCTCGGCCTGGCCATCGCCATCCGCGCCACCTCCCCCGGCCCCGTCTTCTTTGTCCAGCGCCGCAGCACCCTGCGCGGACGGATCTTCAACATGTACAAGTTCCGCACCATGATCACCAACGCCGAAGCCATCCGCGACGAGTTGGAGCATCGCAACGAAGTGTCGGGGCCCGTGTTCAAGATGAAGGACGATCCGCGCATCACCCCTCTCGGCCGCTGGCTGCGCCGTTATTCGCTCGACGAGCTGCCCCAGCTCTGGAACGTCCTCAAGGGCGACATGTCGCTGGTCGGCCCCCGCCCCCCGATCCCGACCGAGGTTGAAAAATACGAGAACTGGCAGCGCCGCCGCCTGAGCATGCGCGCCGGCTGCACGAGCCTCTGGCAGATCAGCGGGCGCAACAACCTGCCCTTCGAAGAATGGATGCGGCTCGACCTCAAATACATCGACACCTGGTCGCTGGGGCTCGATTTCAAGATCATGTTCCAAACCATCGGGGTCGTTTTCCGCGGAACCGGATATTGACGCCATGCCGCCGGCCGTTTTTCGCCCCTGCGTCTTCTTCGATCGCGACGGCGTGGTCAACCAGAGCCCCGGCCCCGGCTACGTGAACCGGCTGGAGGACTTCCATATTCTGCCGGGTTTTGTCGCGTGCGTGCGCGCCGCCGCCGCCAAGGGCCTTCCCGCGGTGGTCGTCACCAACCAGCGCGGAGTGGAACGCGGCCTCACCCCCCCCGGACAGCTCGCGGCCATGCACCGCCGCCTGCGCGACGAACTCGCCCGCGCGGGCCTGGAACTGCTCGACCTCCTGGTCTGCACGGCCAATGACGACGCCCATCCCGACCGCAAACCCAATCCCGGCATGCTGCGCACGGCGGCGCGCCGGCATCATCTCGACCTGGCAAAATCCTGGATGATCGGCGACCGGGAATCCGATGTGCAGACCGGCCAAAACGCCGGCGTGGCCGTCACGGTACTCGTGGATGACGGCTCCGCCCCCACCGCCGCCACGTATCGGGTTCCCGACATGGAGGCCTGCGCCGACCTGCTGCGCCGCCGGCTGCCGGCCTATCCCGCCTTGTAGCGGCTGGCCGTTTGCAAAAGGCTACCGCCTTTCGGCCCGGGCGGAAACCGGCTCGCGGATCAGTCCCGAATGCCCGTGGCCAGGAAGATGCCGACGGCCCCCCAGGCATCCGGATCCTGCGCGGCCGCCCGGATTTTCCCGAGCCGCGGAAGGGCCAGCAACCGGCCCGGTTTTGACAGCATCTGCGCGCGAAACATCACCGCCAGCCCCAAAAATGTCCGCAGGCCGAGTTCCTCGGTGGTGAGCGGGTGAATCCGGACCGCGACATTCCGGAAACCCGCCCGGCGCAGAAGCCCGAAAAGCTGCGATCCGATCAGCCGGTTGCCCCCCCGGCGTTTCTGGCCCGCGCCGGACTGGCGGATGAATCCCGTGAAGGCCTCGCTTCCAGGCGCAAAACTCGTCCAGTTGTCATCGATGTCCAGCACGCACAGAATACCGCCCGGTTTGAGCACCCGGCGGATGTTGTCCAACGCTTGGCGAGGCCGGGCCAGGTGCTGGAACAGAAACCGCGCATAGACAAAATCGAATTGCGCCTCCGGCAACGGCAGGTCATAGACGCTGCCCGCCGTGAACGTGACGTTCTGCACCTGTTCGGTCTGGCGCACGTGGTCCGCGGTGGCCAACAGTTCCGGGCTGAGGTCCACGCCGGTCACCTGCCCCGGACCGGCCGCCCGCGCCAGTTCGCAACTGATGAATCCCGGCCCGCACGCCAAATCCAGTACGCGCATGCCGGAGCGGAGGCCGGCAGCCTGCCACGCCTCCCGCTCCAGTTTGATGGCGACCGTCGCCTGCAATTTCAGCCGCTGAAGTTCTTCGGACTCCGTGGCGAACGCTCCGAACTGGTACGAGCCTGCCTCCGACCTGTGCCGCGCTTTCATCGGTTCTCCTCTCCGGACCGCAAACCTAGCGGATCCGCCAGGGTTTGGGAAATCCGATTTACGCCCCGCCCCCGCCCGCGGGAATTCCCAGTTTTTCCATCCGGTAGCGCAGGATGCGGCGGGTGGTGCCGAGCAGCCGGGCGGCGCGGGTCTGCACGTCCTGGGCACGGTGCAGCGCCTCCTGGATCAGAGCGCGTTCATAGGCTTCCACGTTTTCTTTGAGAGACCGGCCGGATAGCGCGGTCGCCGGGGGCCGGCCCGCGGGTTCCTGTTCCAGTTCGGCCAGGCGCCGCCGGAGCCCGCCCACCCGGATGGCACGGGCCACGACCAGGCGCAGTTCGTCAATGTCAAACGGCTTGCGAATGTAGTCGGCATCGGCCTGTTCAATCGCCTTCATGACCGGCCGGATGGAGGACGCGGCGCTGATCAGCACAACCGGCAGATGCGGATGCTCTGCCCGCACCCGGCCCAGGAATTCGATGCCGTTCATCCCCGGCAGCAGGATGTCCAGCAGCAGGACGTCCACCGCCTGGCGCCCGAGCAGGCCGGCCGCCTCTTCGGCCGAGCGGGCCGTGCTGATCTCATAGCGCCCGCGGAACACGAAGCACAGGGAATCGAGCAGAGGCGCATCGTCGTCGACAATGAGCAATCTGTTCATGCCAGGCCCCCTTCCCCGGCCGCGGCCGGCAGCGTCAGTCGGATGATCGTTCCGGGCGGGCCGGTGGAAATCTCGATCAATCCGCCGTGATCAATCATGGTGCGGCGAACAACAGGCAGCCCCAGCCCCACCCCGCGGGCCTTGGTGGTGCAGAAAGGCGAAAAGACCTTGTCGCGCAGTTCGGCGGGAATCCCGGGACCATTGTCGAGCACTTCCAGCACCAGGGCCGGCCGCCCGCTGCCGATTTCGCCGGACGAGGCCCGCAGGGTCACGCGCGGCCCGGGACGGCCCTCCACCGCGGCCAAGGCGTTTTGGAGCAGCCGGACCAGGGCATCCACCAGCAGGTTGCGATCCCCCCGGATGGGCGGCAGTCCCGGGGCGGCCTCCACCTCGATGGCAACCGGCCCCGACTCGCCGCTGCGCACCTGGCACCGCGCCGTTTCCAGCAATTCGCCCGGATCCACAAAGGCGAATTCCAGCCGGGGGGGATTGGCGTATTGGTCCAACTGGTCGATCATGCCGTTGAGGCGGCTCACTTCCTGGGTGGTCAGATCCCGGAACTGGGTGCGGAATTCCTGATCGTTATAGCGCTCCGGGAGCAGCTGGGCCAAGGTGCTGATGGCCACGAGCGGATTGCGCACCTCGTGCGAAATGGCGCTGGCCAGTTCATTCCAGAACGTTGCGCGCTCGAGGTTGTTTTGCTTTTCGCGCCAGATGCGTTCTTCGGTCAGGTCCTGGATCAACGCCAACGCCCCCATGCACTGGCCGTCCTGAGACAACCGGCGCAGCTGAATGCCCAGGGCGCGCCCGGTCGCGGGATCGGTCCACTCGACCGGCCCCTCCGGATGGGCGCCGGCCATGCAGCGCTTCAACAGCGACCCCATGAAGCTGGAATGCCGTTCGACCGGTTGGCCGATCAGCTCGGCGGCCGCCATCTTCAACAGCGTCTCCGCTCCGCGATTGAACCAGCGAATCGTGCCGTCCGGCCCGGTCGCGATAATGCCGACCGGTATGGTCTGGAGCAGCGTCTCGGCCAGGGCCTTCTGTTCGGCCAGGCTTTCATGCAGCAGAGCGTTTTCGATCGTCACCGAGACCTGCTCGGCCAGCGGGATCAGCTCCTCGATGTCGCACCGTTCCAACGGCGCCCCGGTGATCATCCGCCCGAGACAGAGCCAGCCGACCAGCCGCTGGCGCCCGAACAACGGCAGGATCGCCTCGGCCCCGGTCAGATCCAGCATGTGCTCCAGCAGCAGGCGCTCTTCCACCGGTTCGATGTGGCGGAGCATGGCGCGGGACAGGCTGTGGGCATGCAGTTGAAGCCACTGGACAAACGGATGGGTTTGGGAAAATTCCAGCGCCCGCGTCTCCTCCAGGCACTTCACCCCCGCCCGGAACCGGTAGACCTCCGGGGACATGATCGAAAAGACCGCCACCCGGGCCACCCGGGCATAGGCGGCGATTCCTTCCACCAGGCTTTCCAGCATGATGCCGACGTTGTCGAACCGCTTGTAGGCACTGACAAAACGATCAAACACGGGCACGAAAGGGGCGCGCTCCGGGACCGCGGACACGGGCGGATGCGCCCGGTTTTCCCGGAGCAGGCGGTTCTCCTGCAGCAACCGCAGATGACTCTGGGCCTGGTCGAACAGGGTCTGCAGCCGCAGCCGGTCGGGATTGGCCGATTCAATGGCATAGACACCCGTGGCGGCGGCGTACAGGCCCGGATCCGAACGCGCCCCGCCCAGCGCGATCAGCACGACTTCCGGAAAACGCTGCATCAATTCCGGCAGAAGACGGGCACAGTCCGTGGCGCGAAGGTCCATGAACACCACCATTCCGTGATGCTGGTGCAGCAGCAATTCCAGTTCGGGGGGATCTTGGACCACGCGTACGTTGGCACGGTTGTGCAGCAGGCCGCCAATGCGCTGCCTCAGCGCCGCATCCCGCGTGTAGAGCAGACTGACGGGCAGCGCATTCACGGCGCCGGCTCCGTCAACGAGTCTGCCAGCGGCAGCCGGATGTGGAAGATGGAACCCTGCCCGGGCTCGCTCTCCACCTGGATGGTCCCGCCATGCTCCCGGATGATCCCATGCGATACCGACAGGCCCAGGCCCACGCCGGCTTCCTTGGTCGTGTAGAACGGGTCAAAGATTCGCCCCAGGCAGTCCGCGGGAATCCCGCAGCCGCTGTCGGCCACGTCCACCTGGATGAAATCCCCGTCCGGCAGATCAGGGGCTCCGGCCAGCTCGGGGCAATGGGGAATCACCGCCGTGCGGACCGCCAAGGTCCCCTGCCTGTCCATGGCTTGGATGGCATTCAGGAACAGATTGATGAAGGTCTGGTTCAATTGCTCGGAATCCGCGGCAATCCGGTCCACGCGGGCGTCCAGGCGCCGCACCAGGGTAATCTCCTTCTGATACAGTTGCTGCTCAACCAGGCGCAGCGAGTTTTCCAGGATGCCGTGCAGGGAGGTCGGCTTGAGGGCGGGCAGCGCCGGCCGCGCAAAGTTCAGCAGACGG
Source organism: Lentisphaerota bacterium (assembly GCA_012514035.1). Taxonomy (GTDB): domain Bacteria; phylum Verrucomicrobiota; class Kiritimatiellia; order CAIQIC01; family Lenti-01; genus Lenti-01. The sequence continues at coordinate 34,804 of JAAZBB010000053.1, forward strand.
TTCACGATGGTGTCGATCCGCTGCACCTCCTGGCCAACCAGGTCAAAGAAGGTTTGGCGGAACTCGGCATTGCCGTGCTGCTGCGGAAGCAGTTGCGTGAAGGTCTTGATCGTCACCAGCGGATTCTTGATTTCATGCGCCATGCCGGCGCTGAGGGTGCCGATGCTGGACAACCGGTCCTTGCGGCGGATTTGCTCCTCCATGGTCTTGAGCAGGGAGATGTCGTTGATCACCAGCAGCGCCCCGAGCGGTGCCCCGGTATGGCCGTGAAACAATGACCCGCTGACCCGGGCGGAAATCCGTTCGTTGCCGCGCGGAATCATCAAATCCCGGTCGCGGAATCCGGTATGCCCGGACAGGATCTCCTTCAGCGCCTGGGCCAGCACCGGCGGCAGCGCGTCCAGCGTCCGGCCGACCATCGCGACCTCGGAAAAGCCCGTCAACTGCTGGGCGCACAGATTGAACACTGTGATAATCCGGTCAGAGTTGACCGCCACGATCCCGCTGGTCAGGGAATCCAGCAGAATGTCATTGTAGATCTTGCCGTTTTGGACGGCGGTGTACAGGTTGGCGTTTTCCAGCGCCACCGCAAATTGGTCGCAGAGGATTTGCAGCGCCTGTTGATCCCGCAGATCGTAAATCCGACCGGACTTCCGGGGGGCAAACAACAGGACGGCCTTCAGTTCATTGTGCGTGAAACTGCCGATTGCCAAGGCCATTCCGGCCGCTTTCATTCCCGCACGTGCGGCGACAACCAGAGGACTGGCCCACATGCGTTCGAGGGTTTCTACCGTGAGAGCCTCGTGGTCGCGGCGCAGCAACTGGACAATCGCGCTGTTGGCCGCCAGGCGTACCGGGGGTGTACCGCCCGATTCGGGATGCATCTGAACCATTCCCCCATCTGCCGCCGGCCGCAGCATCCGGACATCTGGGGCGCCAAACACCCGGGAGGCCAACTCGCTGAAATTCACCATCAAGTTGGCTTCCGTGTCCACCGCTTGGAAGATCGCTCCTGCCTGCGTCAGCAGCACATTGACATCCAGCATGTCCGCGGGAAAGAACAGGCGGAGGGACAAGGCCTGCATCCAGCCATGCGCCGGCACAACCGAAAAGGCCACCACCAGGGCCGCCAGCAAATGCGCGGCGTAAACGGGATCGGGCACGACGTGATTGAATAAGATGCGCCCCAACCAGGCCGCAACCCAGTACAGCACAATCAGATATGCGGCCATCAACCCGTAGGATAACACCCGCTGCAATACGGCGGACGCAGCCAGGATGCGCCGCGTGGCGATGCCGTACGCCACGAAAACATTCCACACGAGCACGGAAAGCGGCAGGAACCGGCTGATCTCCTGCAAATCGGCCAGGATGGATGCGCCGTACAGGGCCAATCCGCTGCTGAAGCTCAGCACACAACCGAGTTGCAGAAACTGGTCCTCCACGCGGCTGGCGCCCGTGCTCCGGCGTGATGACTTCCAGAACGCCACCGCCATGGCAACGACCACGGCACTGAAGAACGCCAGGTAGAAGACCAACCCGCCGCCGTACTCGGAGACAGGAACCGAATACTCTTCCGAAGGGAAGGTCGACGCCGTGATAAAAAAGGGCGAATAGCAGACGGCAAACAGTCCGAGACAGGCGATGTGCCAGTACCGTTGCCGGAACATGATCTGCCGGGCGGTGATGTCAGGTTCGACGATCGCCAAATGCAGCATGAAAACCCCGATGGGGACCAGACCTGCCAGCGCGGAGGTACTCCGAACCATGAACATGAGGGCCGAGTAAGATTGCTGCACGGTGGACAACAGCATGGCCCCCAGCCAAAGCATGATCCAGAATGTGAGCCCGAAAAACGCAATGTTTACCTTGCGTTTCGAGTTGGACAACAAAACGAAAAGCCCCAGCACAGAGTTCCCGATCAGGCTGAGCAGGATGATGGTCTGGAACAGATTCATTCCACCGCCTTCAGAAGAAGCGTTGCGTTTTCCCCCCCGATCCCGTGCGAATTCGCCATGGCCATGCCCACCCTGCCCGGCCGGGGGATCAAAGGCACGTAGTCCAAGTCACAATCCGGATCAGGAAACCGCAGGTTGGCGGTCGGCACAATCTGCTGCCGCCGCATCATCAGCGCACAGGCAATCACCTGGGACATGCCCGCGGCGGACAAGGCATGCCCGAGCACCCCGCGCATCGAACTCACGGGCATCCGATAGGCCCGGTCCCCAAAACATCGTTTGATGAAATCCGTTTCGATGCGATCTCCAGCCGGGTCACCGTAGGCATTCGCGCAGATGTAGTCCACCTGGTCGGGATAAACTCCGGCGTTTTCCAGGGCCAGGTTCATCGAGTGCCAGAGCCCCTCCATGCCCCCCGCCCCCGGCATGTCAATGGCGGTCGCCCCGCCCAGGATTTCCATGTAGGGCGTCGCGCCGCGCGCCAGGGCGACATCCATCCGCTCCAGCACCACAAATCCCGCTCCTTCCGAAAGGACGACCCCGCTGCGCTTGGCATCAAACGGCCGGCTCATTTCCTCCGGGGGGAATTCCGTTGAACGCGTCGGCAGCCCCCCGGCGGCAAAACCCGCGAGGGCCGCGCTGTTCAAGGGGGAATCGGCGCCGCCGGCGATGATCAGGTCGGCCTGTCCCGCCTTGATCACCTGGGCGGCCATGGCAATAGCGCTCAAACTGGAAGGACAGGCTTCAGAGAGGGTCTTCACCGATGCGCGCAAGCCAAGTTCATGGACCAGGGTCGCCCCGATCGCGTGGGGCTGGCACGCCCCCACCATGTAGGGCCGGACACGATCCGCACCGATGGTCAGGACCATTTCCATGCCTTCGGCGATGACATCCGTTCCCCCGCTCGAGATCCCCATGATCATGTTGATCCGCCCGTTCCCTTGGAGTTGCTCCAAGGTCAGACCGGCGTGTTCGATGGCCATCCGACAAGCCACCAGCGCCAACTGGGTTTGCCGGGCCATGCGTTTGGGCTTGGCGCTAGGGTAGTATTTCCGCAGGTCAAAATTCTTGACCTCGCCCGCGTATTTCAACGGAAAATTCGTGACATCAAGCAGGGTGATGGGGCCGATACCGCTTTTACATCGGATCAGGGAATCCCAAAACACATCTAGGCCGATTCCGGTTGGGGCCACAATACCCATTCCGGTCACCACCACTTTAATTGGTGCTTTCACCCTGTTTCCAACCGATCAACTGTCACAGTGCATTCACAGCACGGTGAATATGCTCATCCGGAGCGAACAATTTTGTACACCCGGAACCGGACCACCCGCCAGCAGAATATACTGAGCAGGAAAACGATTCCACTGAGCGCACACTTATGTACACCCGGCGCTACGCACACATGATACCAAGTTGGTCTGCGATGAAACGTTTTCTTTGTGTTAAAATTTTATGTGACCTTCTGTATTAATTATATGGCAATCCGAATAAACGGGGACTACAGTGCCAATCAGGTTTGGACTGTGGCACATTAAGGATGTCATGCCCCACCCAGAGGAGACCCACACCATGATTATGCAACTTCGTGTTTCCGGCGTTCTTGTCTTGGGAGTGCTCATCGCGACGGGGCGGCCAGTCACCACCCGCGCTGATGGCTACCGGAATCCTCCGGAAGGAGCCTATGCCATCGGAGCGTTCGGCGGACACCGGGTGTTTGCCGATGATGCCAATGCCAACATCCACAATTCGGCCAACTTGGTGAATCTCGACCGCGCCATGGTCCAGATGAACATGGTGGGCGGCTACGGGGACAACACTTTTCAAGCCCCGGGCGCAACGGACAAAACCGAAGACTCCTGGTTCGCCATTCCGGGATTCTCCGGTGCCGTGCCCCTGCAGGCCGGGAAAACCGCTTTCGGCCTGTCCGTCTATGTCCCCTATGGCCGCTCCGTCGATTGGGGCCGCCAGGATTTCTTTGCGCAGAACGGCATCCCGTATTCCGGCACGATGACCGTGATGGACATCACGCCCAATTTCTCCGTGCGGCTGAACCAGGCGTTGTCGCTCGGAATCGGCGCGGACATCTACCGTGGTGAAGTTACGCAACGGACGCTGCTGGTCGGCCCCGTCGCCGAGGCGTTGGGCCTGCCGTCCGGCGCCCAGTCCCGGCTTTCGGCCGATGGTTCCGCCCTCGGATTCAATGCCGCCCTGGCCTGGCGAATCACCGAAAACCAGCGGCTGGCCGCCACCGTGCGCGCGCCCTTTTCCATCGACTACACCGGGCTCAACCGGATCCAGTATGCCGGAACCGTGGCGGTCGAGGGTACCATCGAATATCCCACCATCGCCGCCCTGGCCTACGGCATTGAACTGACAGACACCTTCCGAATTGAAGCTGATGTCGAATGGCTTGAATTCTCGCGCTATGAAGAACTCGTCATCCAGGACTCGCTTGGCGGAACCACGGTCACCGCCCAGGATTTGAAAAACACCTGGACCGCCGGGATTGGCGCAGAATGGGAATTTGCACCCCGCTGGACCGCGCGCACCGGATTCATGTACCTGGAGAATCCCACGCCCGACGAAACCTACAGCCCCCTGGGTCCCGATGAGGACCAGGAGGTCATCTCCCTTGGCCTGGGCTACGCCAATGACCGCCATGCCGTGGACCTGGCCTATGCCTGCGGCCTGTTCGATGGCCGCCGAATCAGCGGCTCCGTCAACAGCCCCGACGGCAAATACGATTATGACTTGCAGCTCCTGAGCCTCTCCTACGGATACAAGTTCTAGTCTGCTTATGACCAAAGACCGGCTGCTGGTGATCGACGACGAACTCGGCCCGCGGGAAAGCCTGCGCTTTCTCTTTAAGGACACCTATGACGTCGTGTGCGTCGATTCGGTTGACAAAGGCCTCGCCGTCATGCGCGAAAACCCGCCGGATGCCATCATCATGGACATCAAGATGCCCGGCAAAACCGGCATTCAGGGCCTTCGGGAAATCCGCAGCCTGGATGACCAGGTGTCCATCGTCATGCTCACCGGCTTCGGCTCCCTCGAAACCGCCCAGGACGCCATCCGCCTGGGTGCAACCGACTACCTCAAAAAGCCCTTCGACACCACTGAACTCCAGGAGGCCATCGCGGGGTATGTGCAGCGGACCAAGAACAACCGCAAACGGATTGCCGCCTCCGAACATCTGGAGGCCATGATCACCCAGTTGCAGGAGCAGCTGGAAACCAAGGACAAACTGGCCTCCCTGGGAGAAGAATCCTCCGAGTTTGTACACGACCTCAACAACTCGCTTAGCGTCATTCACGGCTACGCCCAGATGCTCATCGAGGACATCAAGGACGCCAAGCGGCACGGCCAGGAAATCAATGTTGCCTATCTCGAGCAAATTGAGCAGAGCGTGTCCCGGTGCCGCGACATCCTCACCCTCTGGCGCGAACGCTCCCTGCGGGCCGAGTCCTCCATCAAGCGCCTCAACCTCGGACAGCTCGTCACGGAATGCACCGCCAACGCCAAAGCCCTGGCAGCCAAAAAATCCGCCCAGGTGAACCTGGCCCAGGGACCGGAGAACTGCTTCATCGAGGGCAACAACATCCAGATTTTTCGTGCCATCCAGAACATCGTGACCAACGCCCTGGAAGCCGTGCCTGCCCGCGAGGGCTTTGTGGGCATCCGCTGGCGCGTGATCGGGCGGCGCGCGCTGGTTGAGGTCGAGGATAACGGCGGCGGCTTCCCGCCCGACAAGATTGCCGACATGCAAACCCGGCATTATACCACCAAGGGCCAATCCGGCGGGATGGGCCTCGGCCTGTTCATCACCAAGAACATCGCGGAAGCGCATGGCGGGTCGCTCCTTCTCGGCAACAATGTCGCCGGCACAGGCGCTTTCGTCACCCTTGCCTTTCCTTACCTCGGCTGATCTGCCCCCCATGAGACCCGCCCTGTAGGCAGCAGTAAAAGTGCTCCTGATAACTTAAATCTTAAGGGCTGACCCCGCCTTTCATGGCGAAGGCGGTGTGAATCAGGGCGGCCAGATGGGGGCCGATGCCGGGGGTGGCGGCGATGTCTTCCACCGTCGCCCGGCGCAATCGGGCCACCGAACCGAAATGGGTCAGGAGGTCCTGCTTGCGTTTGCCGCCGATGCCGGGAAGGTCATCCAGCATGGACTCCCGGATGCGCCGTGCCCGCAGCTTGCGGTGATATGTCAGGGCAAACCGATGGGCCTCGTCGCGGATCTGCTGGATGACCCGCAGGGCCGGGGAGTCCGCCGCGAACCGTAACGGAGCCTGCTCGTTTTCTGGGTCGCAATACAGTTCTTCGAACTGTTTGGCGATGCCGGCCACCCGCTGGTCAGGCAGGCCGAGGGCATCCAGTTCGGCCCGGGCGGCGCATAATTGCGTAATGCCGCCATCCACCAGCACGAGATCCGGCCGGGATTCCTGCTCCGCCAGTGCCCGGGAAAAACGCCGCCGGATGACTTCGGCCATGGAGGCCGGATCATCCGCCCCCGTGATCGTCTTGATGCGGTACATCCGATAACGGCCCGGCATCGGAATCCCGTCCACGGCCACCACCCGGCTGGCCACGGAATTCGTGCCGGAAATGTTGGAAATGTCATAACACTCGATGACGACCGGCGGCCGCGGCAGGCCCAGGGCCCGCTGGAGTTCCACCAGTCCCCGCCGAGCTTCCTCCTGCTTCAGACGCTGGCTCTTCCGACCGCGCGCCTTTTCGCGGATTCCCTTCAACAGCAGCAGGTACATGTCCCGCAGGGCCGCGGCCTTTTCGAACTTCATCTCCCGGGCGGCCGCCGCCATCTGCTGACGCAGCTGGTCGAGGAATTCCCGCCGTTCCCCGTTGAGGAAAGCACAGGCGGTCAGGACCCGCTCGCGATACTGTTCGGGGGAGACCTTGTCGATGCAGGGGGCGGCACAATAGCGCACGATGTCGTTCAGACAGTGCCGGTGGTCTTCGGGGCCGGGCACGCGCGGCGCGCAGCGGCGCAGTCCAAACTGCTTTTCGATGAATTCCAGCGATGCCCAGGCCGCGGCAGACGACGCGTAAGGTCCCCAGTAACGGGCCCCATCATCCTTGCGCAAGCGGACGGCGGCAAAGCGCGGAAACGGCTCGTTCAGGTTCGCCCGCAGCAGCAGGAAGCGCTTGTCGTCCTTCAGCAGCACATTATAGCGCGGACGGTAGTCCTTGATCAGGCGACTCTCCGTCAGCGTGGCCTCCGCCTCGCTTTTGAGGGCGATGAAATCCAGGTCATCGATGCTGCGGATCAACCCCCGCAACCTGGGTTCGGCCTTTGAAAACGTATGGCGGTGAAAATAGGAGGAAACCCGGCGGCGCAGACTGGCCGCCTTGCCGACATAGATGATCCGTCCCTGCCGGTTACGCATCAAGTAGACCCCGGGCTGATCCGGCAGCGATGCCAGCTTGGCTTTTACTTTATCGGACACCTGCCACATATCGCATCCATTCTAGGGCGGTCGGCGACAGGCCGACAATGGAAATCCCGCCCCCCCCGTACAGCCCCCCGCATTTCGTCCCGCGAGCGGGAAGGCCATTCAGGAGCCGCCAGGTTCAGGTCTCCGGCTCCTCCAAGGCCGGACATCCGGAAACCTTCCAGCCATGGGGGAAATCGCGGCATTGGCGGGGACGGGCGGCATAGATGCGGCAACGGCCGGCTTCATCGAGGAATTCGCATGCTCCGCCGGGTGCTTCTTTCAAGGTCAGTTGCGCGCGGTTCCGGGCTAGCGCCGCATGCCGTCCGATGAATTGATCCTCCGTCATGGCGAGAACCCCGGCGGCCGCCGCAATGTCGGCCGGTTCCAACAAGACCGTCCCCGGCCAGCGGCAGCACAAACCGCATTGTCGACAAACAAACTGACGCATGGAATCGAAACCGGGCGGACGGGCGGCGAACGAATTACTGCATGTACATGCGCTCGCCGCCGGGGCCGATCATGATGGGGTTCTTCTCGTCTTGCAGTTCGCAGGCCACATTGATGTTGCGTAGCCAGGCCAGGGCGCGCGCCTGCTGGAAGACCTTGAAGCTGTCCGGCCGCACGAAGAAACACAAGAACTGCATTTGCGGATCGATCTGCGCCAGGCGGGATCCATACCACATGGCATCGGTTTCCTCCAGGTAGCGTTCGAACTGATAGCCGGCGGCGTCGAAATCCGGCAGCAAAACGTACCGGCCCATCAGCGCATAGGTGTAGTCCAGCCGGTGGCCGTCCAGTTCCAACGTGGTCTGGGCGGCGTTCTTGAGGAATTCGGTCTCGTTGCCCGCCGTCTGCTGCCGGAGTTCCTCGGTCTTGGCATCGATCGCCTTTTTCATTTTTTCGATCGAAATCTCAAAGAGCTGGTTGTTGCGGCACTCGAAGAACACCGCGCTTTTATCGTCCGCCCGGGATTCCTTCGGCGTTGCCACCAGCACGGTGATCTGGGATGCGTCGATGCCCGTCAGCAGGATGATCAGCACGAGGATGCCCAGAATGCACGTCATGATGTCCGTGAAGGAACTCAAATCCATGGCGGGACCCTGAGTAGCCATGGCTAGGCACCTCCATATCCGACAATGATTTGCCGGTCGGCTTCCCAGGGTTCGAAGCCCACGTCAATGCCGCGATCGCGGATGACCTGCCGCAGTTTGCGCTGGAAGACGGCGCTGCCCGGCCGCAGCAGCAGCACAATGTAGCGAACCGACTTCACTTTTTCCACGTCAGAAAGGAATTTTTCAAAGTCATTACCTTCGAACATGAGGTCGCGCGCCGCAATCTCCCTCTTCTCGGGATAGATCGTCAGCTTGTCCGCCTCGACATCCACGTAAATGGGATCCTGTCGCATGTTCTGGAACTTGGGCGGAATGAACTGCTTGTCGGTGTCTTCCTCATCATAGACTGTGCCGGTGACCAGCGCGCCGATCTTGATGTTCTCGGGGTTGCTGATAATAGTCAGGACGTTGCTGACCAGCATGATCACCAGCACGCCGATCAGCATCAGCACGATATTCTGGAATCCGGAGGTATCAACATCGGCGCTTTTCATGGCTCCGCAGCCTCCAATTCCTCGGCTTCCGGATCCCCTTCTCCGGCTCCGTCGGCCTCGTCGCCTACCGGCGCGGGCGCTTCCGCTCCGCCGGCCGGCGCCATCGCTTCGATATCCGTCGCGGTTTCGAGGCTCATTTCCACCCGCTTCTTGTCCACGATTTCCTTCAAGTCGCTCTGAGCGCCCATCAACTGGGTGTCGCCCGTATCGCCGAAGGCAACCGTCATGCTCGCCGGGAACTGGCCGAGCTTGAGCCAGCCGACCGACCGGTTCGCGTTGCCGCCGCCTTGGAATCCGGAAATCAGCAGGTTGCTGAGCTGTTCACGGGTGATCTTGCCGTCCATGCCCTCGATGGTGACTTCGTCCATGAACGAGGCCTCATAGGTCACGATGCCGCTGGACGCGCTGGGCGACTTGACGGCCAGCTTGGCTTTCTGTTCGCGGGGCCCCTGGAACAATGTCAGGTAGTAATCGCCGTAAATCCCGACCCCCAGGAAGGACAGATTCACGTAGACGCCGCCATCGGCCTGTTCAAGTCCGCAGGCCACGAGGGGCACATGCAGTCCGCCGGGAGCCGTTGCGATCTGCGTGATGTTGGTGCCGGACAACCGGTGCACACCGATCTCCCCGTGGAAGACCGGTTTGGTCTGTTCCAACTTGCCGCTGCGGCGCCGGGCGGAAAAGAAGCTCAGGCTGGGTGTTACGGCGGTGTCGGTCATGACGACCTTGCCGGGAAACAGCAGAAAGAATTCCACCTGTTCGATGGGATCCTCTTCGGCACCCTCCACTTCCACGGCCGCCCGCACCCGGCCGGCCACGATCGGCATCTTGCCGGCCAAGTCGCTCAGGTTGAATTCCACCGAGTGGGTGGCATTGTCGGGCAGGATGTCCTTGGCCGCGGTTTGCAGCCGCTCGAAAAAAGTGTTCAGGAAGGCGGGCGCCTCGGTGGGCAGGCCCATCATGCCTTCCACGGAGCGGACGATCTGGCGCATCGCGGACTCATTGAACCGCATGGGCGGATCCAGGGTGCACTCCAGCAACCGGCCCGCCGCGGGATCGGTTACCAGATAGCGCCCGTTCTGCCGGTCCATTTCAATGTCGCCGATGGACCTCAATTCCTCGGTCAGGGTCTTCTGCTGGCCCGAGAAGGGATCCATGCGGATCAGGGCCGCCTTGCCTGGCGCCGTTTGCAGCCCCAGCAGAAACGCACCGTCCGGATAGATCGCCAGGCTCAACAGTTCCGCCCGGCCCGCGGCTTCGGGCGAACCGCCGAGCATGATGTGCCGGTCCACTTCCCACCAGGACAGCGTCCCCTTGTTGCGGTCGCCCAGCAGCATCACGTCCTGCCGGTCCGAAATCGCGAATGTGCAGAAATTGGCGAAGGGGCCGAAATCGATCACCCACCAGTTGCCGTCGGGCTCGCGCACCAGGGAGGAACCAAATTTCATGAATTCGGACCCCACTTCATCCGCCCCCACGATGAACAGGCGGCCGCCCCGGTCGCAAAACACCTTGCGCCACTGGAACTCCTGGTCCAGCCACGGGACCGGCACTCCCTGGCCGACAGCATACTGCCCATTCGCGTTCGGGCTGAATTCCAAAATGCGGCCGTTTGGCACCTGTTCCGCCACGAAGAGATTGCCGTTGGAGGCGATGGACAGGGAGCCCGGCTTCTGCAGCACCGCCTGCATCCATTTTTCGAGCGGCATCTGGCTGGAAATGGCCCAGCGCGGGAGATTGGTGGATACCGCCCAGCCGGGTGCCAGCGCCGGCTCCGGCCGGCCGCCGCCTTTCAACACCAGAATCCGGCCGCTGCCGGCTTCCGACACATAGATATCCCCCGTCACGGGATGCAGCGCCACGCCCCGGGGTTCCTGCAAGCCCTCGGCCAGCGCGCGAATTCGCAAAGTCTGTCCCCACGCTCCCACGGCGCCGGCCAGGAACAGCGCACCGGTGCCCACCAGCCAACCGAATCGCAGGCAACTCCGCATGGCCCGCCCCGTCCGCCCGGCTAGGCGCGAACCTCCTCCTGCAAGGTGATGACCCGCGGCCGGCTCAAACGCCGGCAGAACTCGTCGGTGGTGGCCAAATGCTCTTGCAGGCGCACAAACGTCTTCTGGAATTCCTCCGTGCTGGTGACCCCGGCCAGGGCACGCTCCAGGGCCTGCTCGACCTGCAGCAGCTCCTGAACCTTCGCACCCAGATTGGTGATGGTGGCAATCTGCTGTTCAACGATGCCTGCGGCATTGGCCGCCTTCTGCAGGCTTTCGCCCAGCGTGGCCTGGACTTCCTGGGCGCTGGCCGCGTAGCGGCCGGCCAGCTCGGCCGCCTGCTCGTGGGCGTGTGCCATTGCCGCCGCCAGCGCCTGCACCTCCTCGTCCGTCGCCGTCTTGCGCGCCGCTACGTACCGGTTAGCCAATTCCTCGAACTGCGTCTTCATTTCCGATGCGGCTTTTTCAATGGAGAGGGTAAAGACCTCCTCGTAGCGGTCTGGATCCGGAATATACCGGCGGAAGGCGGCTTCGATCGAATCTTCCAGGTTCTCGATCACCACCGGCTGCGATTCGGGCGACGGCAGGCGCGAAACAAACTGTTCGTCCAGGTAGATGTCGATGTCCGACAGCAGGGTCGCCTCCCGGCGCATGACCGACGTCAACGGGAACTGCACAAAGGTCACCAGCATCAGGGCCAGGAAGGTTGTGTCGAAGGCAACGCCGAGGCCGATGGTCACCTCGGCGATGGCGCCTTTGATGGCCGTCAGTTCCGCGGCGCCCGACAGGAATTCCGCGAACCCGCCGACGGCCGCGCTCAGCCCCTGCACCGTACCAATGAAGCCCAGAATCGGGATCACCCACATCATCGTGCGCGCCAGGGTGAAGGTCAGGTCCGACATCACCGTGTCGCGACCGTTTTCAGAACTGACCCAGCCCCCGACGCGGCCAACGTCCTTGGTTGACAGCCACAGGCCCAGGCCGCGGTCCAGCCGGCCCAGCATGATGCTCTTGGTGTCGCTGCCGGAGTCGTGGATGCGCTTGCGAAGCAACTGCAGCTCCTCCTCATTGTCCATGTTCACACCCAGGACCTGGGCGGTGTCTTCGCTGATGTGGCGGATCTGCTCTCTGACGATCCGGTTCTTCTGGAACAGGAACAGCACCACCACGAAGAAGCTGAACAGTTCCAGCCATTGCACCGGACCGCGCTGGTTGATCAGGCCGTTCGCGAACTTGAGCAGCCCCTGGTTGTATGCCTTGGCCCCGAAATGCAGGCCAAAGGACACAATCAACGTGAGGATCAACGCCCCGATCAATTGAACCCAGACATTCGCATCCGTGTTCGCCCGTTCCCCGGTGAGTTGCTCACTCTGATCCATCACGTTTTCCTTGGCCATAGCTATCACCTGCTGTTTATGTTGAGCCAAACGCCGGCCATGCGGCCTGCCAGTACGAGCACCCTCGCAAAATCACCGGACTGAGTCGATAAAAAATTACTGATCGGGACGGCCGGGCGGCGCCGCCTTCAGCGCCGTCTCTCGCTGAAGTCCCGCCCCGGCCGGCACCATTCGGCCCAGGTACCGAGGCCATAGGCAAGATGCATCCAGGGAATCATGGCCAACAGCCAGCTGTCGCCGAGCCGGCGGGTGCGGGCGACGGTCCGCAACGTCACCACAAGTCCCAGCAACAGATACAGTCCCAGGTCGGCCGCCAGGAGCCAGCGCGCCCAGGGGAACCAGCAGGCCAGCCCGGTCAGGGCAGCCGTCCCGGCCACCCACAGCCCGGGCACCAGCGACAGCGGATTGAACGAGACCCCGCCCCGCAGCAACCGGATGCGCGTCGCCCCGTAGCTCCAGACCTGCCGCCAGAACCGGCCCAGCGATTGCCGCGGATAGTGCCGCACCCATGCCTCCGGCACGAACACCAGTTTCCACCCCGCGCGCTCGGTCCGGAAGGCCGCGATCATTTCCTCGCCCGGATAGAAGTCGGCCGGAAAGCCCCCCATCTGCGCGAAAGCCTCCCGCCGGTACGCGGCATTGCACCCGATGATCCGGTCCCAATCCACCGGATAGGCCGCTTCCCGGTTCCGGCGATACCGCTCCGCCACATAGGCGGCCGCCGGCGACGACAGGGCCAGGCCCGCCAGCCGCCCGATGCGGTTGATGTCGTCCGGCACCAGGCTCGGACCACTGGCCAGCCCGACCTGGGGGTCCGAAAACGGTTCCTGAATCCGAACCGGCCAATCCGGCGCCACCACGACGTCGTCATCCAGGAAGGCGATCAGCTGCGCGCAAGCCTCCGCCGCACCTTCATTCTTCTTGCGACTGGAATCGCCCGTTTCAAATTGAATGTCCAAGTGCCGGATGTTGACGTGCCGGATGCAAAGTTCGCGCAACTTCTCCACTACGGTCGCGTCGGACACCTTGCCCGCCACGATCACCTCCAGGCCGCCAAACCCCTCGGCCGCCACCAGCGATTCCAGCGTGCGGATCAGGATGTCCCGTCCCATGGTCGGAATCACCACCGACAGGCGCGGCCTCACCTCGCCGGATCCGCTCACGCCGCGGCCTCCGCTGTTTTCCGGCGCGGGATGGCCAGTCCAAGCAGCGCGCCCAGTCCCGCCAGCAGTCCGGCCGCCTGCACCGCGTGCGGCAGGGAAGACGGGGCGTACCACATGGCGATCTGGTGCGTGCCCGCCTGCTCCAATGCAACCCCTTGGAACATGTAATCCACTCGCAAAACAGGAACCGGTTTGCCATCCACGGTCGCTTTCCAGTTCGGATCGTACTTTTCCGCCACGCGCATCACCACGGGCCCGTGGTTGCTCACCGTGAATTCATACCGTCCGGGAACCAGCCGCGTGATTTCCACTTCCGGCACGGGCCCGGGGTCGCCCGCGGGCGGCGCGCAGACTTGGCTGCCCGGCGCCAGCAACACCGACCGGAACGGCTCGAAGGCTGGATCGGCCAGTGTTTTCAATGCCTCATCGTCCTCAACCGTTCGCCACGATTGAACCGCCGCCACGCGCGGGGGTGTCGGCTTCAATTTCAGGACCGCCTCCGGGGCCTCGGGCGATGGCGTCACGCTGCGCGTTCCCACCCCGCCCTGCCCGTCGTCAAACGGCTGGTACGCCCAGTCCATCTCCAGTTGCGATGCCCAGGCGGGATTCCCGAGCAGCTGCCGGGCCACGGGACCATGCGCCAGCACATGGCTCACCGCCGTCAACCGCCACATGCGCACGGGATCCTTGACAGCTTCCCAGAACGCCTTGTAGTCCGCCGGCGGCCGCGGGAGCTGCGTCACGTTGACCGACGGGATTCCATGGTATGGAAAAAGATACGTCAGCCATAAATTATAGAATCCATCCTGCCCCGCCATGGCCGTCCGGTTGGGACCGATTTCCCGTTTCAAGTACCGCACCAGTTCGTTCTCCGCCACGTAGCCCGGCGGCATCGTCTGGATGTAGTGCGGCGCCAGGATCACCGCGGCATCGAACAAAACCACCAGCGCCGGCAGCCACGCCGGCCAGGATTTTTTCCACACTGTGGAATCGGATTTTCCACACTGTGGAAAATTTTCGCTCTTTTTTCCACGCTGTGGAACTTGGTTTTCCACAGTGTGGAAAACTCCGCGCGCCAGCAGCCAAAGGATGCCCGCGCCAAGCAATAACGCCCCGCCGGCATAGGTCACGGAAAACGCCTTGTTCCACTGGATGGCCCGGCCCAGGTTCCCCCACCCCGCCGCCGCCAACCGCGCGGCCCCGCTCGATAAATCCGTCCAGAGCGCCAGCCCCGACAGCAGGAATATCCCCCCGGTAATCACCGCGCCCCATTGCCAGCGGCGCGCAAGTCGCGGCTCCATCCGCCCCGCCGCATCCAGCCCGAACGCCGCCAGCACGCCCCACGCCATCTGGAAGAAATGGATGAACTTGTTGGGATTCCGGATGCTTGAAAATCCCGGCAGCAAGCTCAACGGCTTGTACAGTACGAAGAATTTGCCGAACGCCAGCAGCAGCGCCACCACGCACAGCCCGCTCCATAGCCAAATCACCACCGCTTCCTTCCGCCGCCGGAACGCATCCCCTAGGCCGATCAGCGCAAACAAGAGCGGGATCGCGCCCACATAAACGGTCTCCAATTTGAAATTCATGAAGCCCTGGCGCGTCTGTTCCCACCCCTCGCTCCGGCCCATCTTGCCCCAGTACGGGCCGTTGTTATCGCGGCTGCGCCAGCCGGTCCATCCCGGCGCGATGAAATCCAGGCTTTCCGACGGCGGCTGGCTCCACTGCGTGATGTACGCCCAATGCGCCGCCGGATCCTCCTGCCCCGGCACCTCCTCCACCCCCGCCCCGCGCGCTACAATTGCAGCCGAAACCGCCAGCGCTCCCGCCATCAGCGCCGCCGGCCACGACTTCTTCGCAATCTCGACAATATTCCACCCGTCCGCTGCTTGGGCCGCCTCAAACAACCCCAGCGGAACCAGCAACAGCGCGCAGAACAAGGCGACATCGCCTTGCTCCAGGAACATCGTCCCGGCCGCTGCGCCCCCCACCACCGACCACGCCATTCGCCCGGTCTTGCCCCAGCGTCCCAGCGCAAACACTGACAAGGCAAGAAACACCATCACGGCATATTTCCCCACATGCCCCGCATAAGTCAGCGTCAGGTTCGTCCCCACCCAGAACGCCACCAGCCCCCCAAAAACGCACGCCGCCGGCTTGAGCCCCTTGTCGCGCAAGTACAGCGCCAACAACCACCCCGCCAGCGCCAGGCACAGCCCGTGGAAAACGTTCATGAAAAGGTTGGAACCCAGAGCCAGCAACAGAAAATGCCGCGGATGCACCATGGTCATTCCTGGCATGCCCCACAGGGCCTCCCCCCCCCACTGATGGATGATGGATACCTGCAGCGTCCGCTCCAGGATACGCAGATGCCCGAGATTGTCGTCGGTCGTCATCAGCCACGACTTCGCCGGCCACAAGGCGTGAAATACCATTATCCCGGCCGCCAGGAACAACCCCAGGGCCAAGAATCCCCAGGCCCCTGCGGCGGATGCCTTGCGACCCACGGCTGCCAGATGCGGAGGACAGGTGTTCACAGGCGGCAGATGTCCGAATGCCCAGGATCGTTCCGGGCCGAGAGGGCGTTGATCCAGCACGACGGCTCCAGAATCTCAAACACGTGGTTCACGTGTTTTCCGATCACAAATACGTCCCCCGCCCTGACCTCGCATTCCTCCTTCTCCGCGGCCAGTGACCGGCCGGCCACTCGCTGCAGGGTAATCTTGATGCGTCCCTCCAGGATGATGAATAGTTCCTCCGTCCGTTCATGGAAGTGGTTGCCCCGCACGGCACCCGCATCGGAACGGATCAGGTTCAGTTCCTCCCAGTGCCCCTCATTCACCAGGCCCCGGATGGATCCCCGGGCATCTGCGTGTTCAAAATACGGCTTTAGAAAGCGGATCATGTCATATTTCTCCATCCAGTTCTTCAATACTGCCCTGAGTTTGAAACGGCTGGCAGACGGCCGACGGGATCATGGACAAATCCTTCTGGAACAGGGGCTGACTGGCATCCGCATGCGTGGGCACCAAGGGGGCGACGAACAGCCCGGGATGGCGCTGCTGGAGCGCCGCCGCAAATTCGTAACGGCTCATGCGTTGGTTTCCGCACACATGGAATATGCCCCGGGACCGGTGTTGCACAATGGATTCCAACCCCTTGAGCAGCCATGTGACCGGAGTCGGCGAAAAATACACGTCGTCATACAAGTCAACGGCCTTGGCCTGCCGCATTGCGGTGGTCACCCATTCAAAGAAGGTGCCGTGACGGCCCATGACGGCGGAGGTTCGCACAATGCTGAAATCGAGAGGGCTTTGCTGGAGGATCAACTCCCCCAGCAGGTTTGATTTGCCATAGTTTGTCTTGGGGTCAGGCACGTCCATATCGGAATACCGGCCCCGTTCGCCGTCAAAAACGTAATCCGTCGAAATAAAAACAACATGGGGCTTCATGGCGTGCTGTGGCAGAATGCGCACGAGGTCTTCGACGGGGGTGGTATTGATTTTCCGGGCGTATTCAGGTTCCGCCTCGCATTTCTTCAGGTTTTTTGTGCCCGCCACCCAGACCACGACGTCGGGCTGCACCATCTGCAGAACCTGCTCCATCTCAACTGGATCGGTGATGTCCAGATGTTGGAGCCGTTCATCCTTCCGGTGTTCGTAATAGGTACCGGCCACTCCGTATCGGGCATCGGCCAGAAAATGCCGGAACAGCCGGAGACCGATGAAACTGGAGGCGCCAACGATTAGCACCTTCATTTGGGCATTGCCTTCATGACCGTTTCCATCGCCCCGTCGTAGGATTTATAATTATTGAGGGTTTCGGCGCCCACGCGGGCCTGGAGCTGCCGATGCAGCTCGGTGCCCGGGAACGGCGCGCACCGGGACATCTGGTAGCTGCGCTTTCTGCTCCGGGGCCGGTAGCCCATGTTCCGCAGGATGCGGAGGTCGTTGCGGGTGTCCTCGTCGGTCTGGCCCGGCATGTCACGCATCATGGTCAGGTGCAGCATCAGGTGCGGATGCGTCCGGGACAGGTGTTCGAGCGTCTGCCTGAAATCCACCCGCTCGATCCCTTTTCTGACGTTTTTCAGAACATCGAGGTTGAAGGTTTCCACGCCGAACCGCATACCCACGCAGCCAGAATCCACCATTTTATCGAACAGCCAGTCCGGGGAGAGGTCCAGCCGCCCCATCATGGTCCAGGGCAATCCCGTGTCTTTGAGATGATCGCAGAGCCGGGCAATGCGTTCCGGGCCCATGTTGAAGGTGTCGTCGTCGAAAAAGATGCTGCGGTAGCCATACTGTTTCACCGCCTCGCGGATCTCCCGGGCGATGGCCTCCGGGGACCGGAGCGAAACATGCCCGAAATACATGCTTTGGGGCCAGGAACAGAACGTGCAATGGAAGGGGCAGCCCTTGCTGCCGTAGACCTGCAGTTGCGGCCGGGGGGTCGGCATGCTGGGATCGTAATATTTTGCTGCGCTCTTGTAATCGCGAAACGGGAATGGAATGGCGTCAAGGTCCATCACGATCTCGCTGGCGTACACACCCGGTTTCCCCGTCTCCGCCATTTGCAGGGCACTGAGAATGTACTCGCCCAGAAGGTAGAATGAGATGGCCGGATTCCGCTCCTGAATTTCCCGGGTCGTGGTTTCATTCAGGTGAGGCCCCGCCAAGGCCACCTTGGCAAAGGCGGCCACCCGGTTGGCGAACCAGACATCGATATCGATGGTGGGAGTGGAGCATTCCACCACCACGATGTCCGCCCGCTCCCTCGCCAGCTCTGCGAGAAACCGGTCGTAGTCGTATTCCTGTTCGGCAACCGCATCCAAAATGTTGACGGCATGGCCATGCGCCCGCAAATAAGCCGCCGCATAGCCCATGAAAAACGGGTATGGGAAGTAGGATAGCGGCACCGGCAGGGTGAAAGGCCACCGGGAGCCAGCCCGCAGGCCGTAGCGGATGCCGTTGCCGATGCTCAGACCCTGGTTCAAGGCATAGCAGACATGCCGGCCGAGAGGCAGGCGGGTGATCCAGGGCTTGAACACAAAATGCTCGATGCGGAAATCGTTTTCCGGCCGGGAATCCCGGTCCCGAATGACGGGAGGGTTGGCAAACACGACCTTCATGAGACAAAGTACGCTTTCAGGAAGGCGACCAATTCCCGGGCCCGCACGTCGATGGTGGCGCCCTTTTGAACGTACTCGTAGCCCCGCTGTGCAATCGCCAGCCGCTCGTCTTCGTGGTCCAGATAATACCGGATTTTCTCGGTCAAATCGCGGCCGCCCGTGGTAAAAACCATGCAATCCGACATGGTTTGCCGGGCGCTGGGCACAATGTCCGTAATGAGAAAGCCCCGACAGGCCAGGACTTCGAAGGTCCGGAGAGTGATGACATCCCAATCCATGCAGGTCTGCTGCGTGCAATTGAGATTGATCTTGGATGAACTGTACAAAACGGGGACGTCCTCCTGCGGGATTTTGCCCCGGGAGATCCGGCTAAAGGCCAGTTTGTAGCGGATGGCCCGCCAGCCCAACTGGCTCCCAAACCGGTAGGCGTTGTTTCGCAGGAAGAGCAGGTTCCAGGTGCCGAAGAGACCGAAGTCGAAATCCACCGCGGGATAAAGGTATTTCCAGGTGGCGGCGGTCCCCTTGATGTCGTTGCCGACATAGGAACATTCAAACCGGTATTTCTCGTCCACGGAGCGTGGATGGAACAAGGTGGTATCCACTCCGAACGGCAGGTAGAGGCTCGGGGCGGCCTTCTCCACGAGTCCGTGGTACACATCGAATAGTTTTTTCGAGAAGAATACGTACCCGTCGTATTCCTTCTTGCACCTGTTCCGAATGACGTCTTGCGCCTCGATGGAAAACCGCTCCCCGTTTTGGATGTACAGAATGCTTCTGTCCGCCATGTCGCGGCTGGGCGGAGTGTCATGCAGATAGATCATCGCCGCCAGTTTTTGCTTCGGCAGATAGTTGGGGGCGTACAACTCCGCCTGAATGTCTGGAAACTGCCGGTTGATGGCCCGGCAGAGCGACTCCATCAACAGTTCATCTCCTAGAACCTGGCGAAACTTGGAGTCCAAGGAGAATTTATTGTAGCCGACGTAAAAGCCAATGTTCATGATTCAAGCGACCGAGGACATTCCGGAATAATCGACTTGGCCAGACAATTCCCTGTACATCCCGCCTCAGTTTTTCTCCCGTCTACCTCAACATGGAGCAGACGAAGTTATATCATAGCTTTTCATCCCTGCCCGCCAACTTCTTGTTTGCCTGAAGTTTGTTTGCTGAACAAGCCTGGAAAAGTCATTTTCCAGGTCCTGCGGGAGAAAACGCAAACCGCCCCGTCCGTGCGGAAAGGGCGGTTGTGCGCAAGGCTGAAGACCCGGCTTTAGGACATGAACGAGGAGCGGATGAAGACCAGAACGAACAGGGCGACGGTTTCGATGACGCCGAGGGTCATCAGGTAGTTGCCGAAGCCCTGGCCGGTCTCCGCCAGCGCATCCGCGCCGGCGGCGCCGGCGTAGCCCTGGAACCAAGCCGAAACGCTGATGCCCAGGCCGCCGCAGATGCCGCCGATCAGCATCGTGGCCCAGTTCTGGGCCGCCGCCGGGCTCTTGGCCACGTCGACCATCCAGCCCATCAGGATCATGCCGTAGATGGTCTGCGACAGCGGCGCGCCGATGAACGTGATCAGAATGAAGGGCGCCGCCTTGCTCTGCGCGTAGCACTTCTTCCAGGCGCCGATCGCCGACGAACCCGCCAGCCCTGCGCCGATGGACGAACCCACCGCCGCCAACCCCAGCGCCGCCGCGCCGCCCGCCTTGCCCAATGCTTCGATTGTTGCTGGATCCATGTTTGCTCTCCTCGATTCCGGGCGTTGCCGCCCTTTTTTTCTACGCTCGCGCCTCTTGTCCTATGCCGCTTCGGACTTCGCGAACGGCCGGTAGGGCGAGCCGCTCCACGAAATGCCCTTGTGGTTCGAAAATTCCAGCGTGTTCAACCGGATGCCGTGCACCAGCACGCCCATCACGCTCAGCAAGACGTTCAAGGTATGGGCCAGGAAGGCCAGCAACGCTCCGATCAGCAGGCCGACCAATGACACTTCGCCAGGGAAAATCATGTTGTTGAATGCGTTGGCTACTGAAAATCCCGCCGTGCCCACCGCGTAGAGACGTACGTAGGACACGACGTCGGTGAAGTTGCTCACCAGGTTCAGGGGCAGCAGCGCCAGGTTGAACCAGCCGTCCTTGATTTCCTTCGGCGGCATCATGAACAGGACGATCAGCACGATGCCCGCAACCAAGGCATAACCCATAACCTTCCAAAGCGCAGCCGCAGCCGTTTCCGACAGGCCCAGATAGGAGAGCATGTTGCCCTTGAGCACCATGTCGTCGGCCAGGAAGAACATGAACCACGTCGTCAGGATCCACCCAACCTGCTCCAGCGCCTTGAGTTTCCTCGCCTTGATCAAATCGACCACGTTCCAGAGGTGGCCGATCGTGATCTGGATCGCGCCGATCAGGAAGCACAGCCCCATGATGTTCTGGGCGGACCGCTCGGGATCGGTCAAAAACGGGATCTGGATCTTGTCGAGCCCGACCCGGGCCAGGATTTCCGGGTTGATGCCGAAGAGCGTGCCGGTGACCAGGCCCCAGATAATCGTGGCGGTACTGGTCACCGTCAGCAAGCGGAACGCATCGACCGGCAATTTTTTCCGCATCAACATCGTCAGGCCGAGGAAAATGGCTCCGTAGCCGGCGTCGCCGATGATCATGGCGAAAAAGAGCGAGAAGAAGAGCATGAAAACCACACTGACATCCGCTTCGGCGTAGCCGGGGAGAATGTTGATGCCTTTAAAAACGGCCTTGATCGGCGATGCCCAGCGCGGAGGCTTCAACTTCACCGGCACATCGTCCTGCGGACCCGGATCTTCGACCACCAGTCCCCACCCGTGGGCGGCGGCCGCCGCGCGGATCTGGGGCACGGCATCGGCGGGAATGAAGCCCTGGACATAGGAAATGCTTTCCGCGGTGCCCATGCCGGCCCGGACTTCCTGCAGGGTGACTTCCGCCTCCGCCTGGGCCAGCAGGCCCGCGAGCAAAGGCCGGTCGCCCGCAGCGGTCTGCAATTCGGTGGCGATACCGACCAAGCCAACCTCGAGGCGTTCGGCCTCGAACTGCAACTGTTCCGGAGCATCCTCCGGCATTTTTTGCTCGTCGGCCCCGGGCCACTCAAACGGCTCGCGGGCAAACAACGCCCAATAGGAATCGTTTTTCCTGACCGCCATTTTCCGGGCCGTGACACCGTCGGGCAGCGGCAGCTTGGACTTCGCCGACACGCGAAAGAGCTTCAGAATCACGCCCTTTCGGGCGAGGGCCTTCACCTCCGCCGGATCAAAGGCGCCGAAAGGTTCAACCCGCGCCAGTTCAGCCTGCAGATATTCCAGTCGTTCCTGCCATTCCTTGCGCTGGTTCAGCAGATCGCTTGTTTCCGCCATGACGGCAAAGACATCGCGGCCGGTCGGTTGCCCATCCGCGGAGGCGGGAATCGCCTCCAGCAGACGGCGCAGGCCCGCGGCCTTTTCGCGGGCATCCTCCAACCCGGGTCCAGCCGGCTGCACGACCGGCTTGATGTGCAGCACGCCAAGTCCGCGCAACATCTCCAGGGTCTGGGCGCGCGCATGCGCGAGGGTCAGCAGCGTCAGTTTCTTCATCGGGACAATCATGCCGCCGTCCCTTCCGTGACCGCCGCGATCTCCGCCGCGGCCTTTTTCACGCTCTTGCCCTTGGCGATCTTCGAGCGGACTACCGCGCTGGTATTTTCGTCGCCGAGGAAGATGCGGATGCGCCGGATGTTCTCCGCGCATTCGGGAATCTTGACCTTTTCGAACAGGTTGACGCGTTGGCTGGTGGTGCGCAGTTCTTCGGCCAGCAGGCGCAGGGTCTCCTCCAGCAGGCGGCGCTCGATCCGCAGGCGGAACAGCGTTTCCAGGGTGGCGAGCCCTTCGTCGAGCCAGACGGGCGTGGCCCACAGGTCCGGCGGGGTGCGCCGGAAGCGGATTTCCTTCAAGGTTCTGACCGCCACGCCCGCGATATTGCCGGGCTCCACCTCGATGGACTCCACTTGCAGCCACGCCAGGTAGTCCAAGGGATCGGAATACAGCTTGACCCAGTCGGCCAGCATCCCGCGGGCGGTCTCCTCTTCCGCCTTCTTTTCGGCGACGCGCTGGTCCACCCCCCGGATTTCCATCTGCAGTTGCTGCTTTTTGAGCTGCAGCGTCGGCAGATAGCGGCGGTAGCGCTTCAGCGCGTCCCGCTGCGCCTTGAGTTCCGTTTTGGTGTTCTTGACCTTGCCCATCGCCCCGTTCCTAGGCGGTCTTCTTCGGCCAGAAGGTTGCCGTCAGTTTCGAAGAAATGCCGGTTTCCTCGGGTTCGAAGCAGTCCGCCATGATCTGCCAGCCCAGGTCGAGAGCGGCCTCGAGCGGGATATTGACGGTCAAATCCATCATCTCCTTCTCGAAGCGCTCGCCGTACTTCAGCAGCTTGTTGTCCCAGGCGCTCATGCGGAAGCCCATGGACTGCTTCTCGAGCGTTTCCTTGTAGGACGCATAGAGCTGGATCATGGTGTTCATCACCGTGCGGTGGTCTGCGCGGGTCTTGCCGTTGACCTGCTGTTTCAGGCGGGAGAGCGACCCGAACGGCTCGATGCGCCCGTTGCGCAGGTAGAACTGGCCTTCGGTGATGTAGCCCGTGTTGTCGGGCACCGGGTGGGTCACGTCGTCGCCGGGCATCGTCGTCACCGCCAGAATCGTGATCGAGCCGGCCCCCTCGAAGTCCACTGCCTTCTCGTAGCGGGCCGCCAGCTGGGAATACAGGTCGCCGGGATAGCCGCGGTTGGACGGGATCTGCTCCATGGTGATGGCGATTTCCTTCAAGGCGTCGGCGAAGCTGGTCATGTCCGTCAGCAGCACCAGTACGCGTTTGTTCTGCAGCGCGAACTGCTCGGCCACCGCCAGCGAGATGTCCGGCACCATCTGGCATTCCACCGTCGGGTCGGCCGCGGTGTGGATGAATAAAATCGAGCGCGCCAGCGCGCCGTGGGCTTCGAGCGTGTCGCGAAACTGCAGGTAGTCGTCGTGCTTCAGGCCCATGCCGCCGAGGATGATGATGTCCACCTCCGCCTGCAGGGCGATGCGCGCGAGCAGCTCGTTGTAGGGCTCGCCCGCCGCCGCGAAGATCGGGAGTTTCTGCGATTCCACCAGCGAGTTGAAGACGTCGATCATCGGGATGCCCGTGCGCACCATCTTGCGCGGAATGATGCGCTTGGCCGGGTTGACCGACGGCCCGCCGATGGCAATGCGGTTCTCATCCAGATCCGGCCCGTTGTCGCGTGGCTGGCCCGAGCCGTTGAACACCCGGCCGAGCAGCGCGTCGGTGAACGAGATGTCCATCTTGTGGCCGAGGAAACGCACCTGGCCGTCGGTGGAGATGCCGCGGCTGCCCGCGAACACCTGCAGGAAGACCTTGTCGCGGTCCAGGCGGATGACCTGCGCCAGCGAGGTCCCCAGCGTGCCGACCACCTGTGCCAGTTCGCCGTTCATCACGCCCGCGGCGCGGACGGTGATCACGTTGCCCGCGATCTGCTCGATGCGATGATAGACCTTATGCATTTTCCGAAACCTCCGCGAGCATCGCATCGATGCGCTGCTCCAGTTGCTTGAATTCCGCCGCGTCCATCGCAACCCGGTTCCAGTCCTTGGTCACCGAGGTGAGCTGGAGGAACCATTTGCGCGCCGCATCCTTGTCCGGGAAGAACACCTTCGCCACCAGGATGCCATGGATCTTGGCAAAGACGTACTTCTGCCGGTCGGCGCTGGTGGCGCCGTCCACGTCGTGAAAGCTGTCCTGCTGCAGGTAGGCGGCGTCGAGGAACTCGCTCTTCAGGTAGACCACGAAATCCTCGATGCTCGTGCCCTCCTCGCCCACTACCTTCATCATCTGGCTGACTTCGTTGCCCTGCCGCAGCACCCGGCGCGCATCCGCGACCTGTTGTTCATCCACCACGCCCGGATACTTGCTCCAGGAATCCAGCGGATGGATGGCGGGATAGCGCCGCGCGTCCGACCGCTCGCGGTTCAACCCGTGGAACGCGCCCACCACCTTCAGCGTGGCCTGCGTCACCGGTTCGTCAAAGTTGCCGCCGGCGGGAGAAACGGTGCCGCCGATGGTCACCGACCCGGTTGTGCCGTCTTTGAGTTTGACGACGCCGCCGCGCTCATAGAAGGCGGCGATCACGGATTCGAGATAGGCCGGGAAGGCCTCTTCGCCGGGGATTTCCTCGAGGCGACCGCTCATTTCGCGCAGGGCCTGGGCCCAGCGACTGGTGGAGTCCGCCAGCAGCAGGACATTCAGCCCCATCTGCCGGTAATACTCGCAGATCGTCACCGCCGTGTAGACCGATGCTTCGCGCGCGGCGACCGGCATGGAAGAGGTGTTGCAGATGATCATCGTACGTTCCATCAGGCTCTTGCCGGTGCGCGGATCGGTCAGCTCGGGAAATTCGCGCAGGGTTTCGACAACCTCGCCCGCGCGTTCGCCGCACGCGGCCACCAGCACGATGTCCACATCCGCATGGCGGCTGGTGATCTGCTGCAGGACGGTCTTGCCCGCGCCGAAGGGCCCGGGAATGCAATACACGCCGCCGCGTGCGACCGGGAAGAACGTGTCGATGATGCGTACTTTCGTCACCAGCGGCTCCACGGGGCGCTTGCGCTCGGCGTAGGCCTTGATCGGCACCTTCACGGGCCATTCCTGCACCATCGTGACGGGACGGATGTCCCCGCGCTCGTTGCGCAACCGGGCCACCACGTGATCCACGTTGTAGGAGCCCGCGGCCGCGGCCTCCTCGACCCGCCACTTCCCGGTCAGGCGGAAGGGCACCATGATCCGGTGTTCAAAAATGCCTTCGGGCACGGTCCCGAGGGTATCTCCGGCGGTCAATTCGTCGCCCTTGCGCGCCCGGGGCGTGTAGGTCCACTTTTTCTCGCGGTCGAGGGCCTTGAGGTAGGTGCCGCGCTGCAGGAAGAAGCCGCACTGCTCGGCCAGCTTCGGCAGGGGATTCTGCAGGCCGTCGAACACCTGCGCCAGGAGGCCGGGGCCCAGTTCCACCGCCAGCAGGTTGCCGCTGAACTCGACCGGATCGCCCACCTTCAGGCCGGTCGTATCCTCGAATACCTGCAGTTCCGCGTTCTCGCCGCGGATGCGGATGACTTCCGCCTTGAGGGCGGTCTCGCCGGTGCGGGCATAGCCCACTTCGCTCTGCGTCACCGGGTTGTCGAACTTGACGGTGATCAGGTTGCCGTTGATGCCTACGATGCTTCCGACGTTATCGCTCATCTTCAACCGCCTTCATTATTTGAAGTCCGCCGCGCCGCTCGACGCCGCATGTTCTTCGAGTTGGGAAACCAGGTTTTCGAGCCGCCCGCGCCCGGCCTCTTCCTGGCGGGCCGCCCAGCGGGCGACCAGCATTAGTTTGACCGCAAAAGCGAGCACGGCCGGCAGCCCCGTGGAATCTCTTCGCGCCAGGTCCTCGACGAACTTCCAGCGGGCCGCATCCAGTCCGGTTTCGCGGGCCAACGGGCTGGCCTTGGCCAGCGCATCGGCCACTTCCTTGTCCAGCCACACCGCATAGCCGGGATGGCTCCGGAGAAACGGTTTCGCCTCCACGCCCAGTTTCGCCCCGCGCATCCGGGCGGCCGTGTTGCGAACCTGCGCGTCGCCCGCCGCCCAGGCCTTGGAAAACGCGGACCGCCCCTCGGCGGCGCGATCCGCCAGCAGCAGGTCCAGTTCCGCCAGGTCGGACTTGGAAAGCACCCCCTGGCAGTGGAAACGGAATTCCTCCGGCGTAAACGGCGGCGGTGCATCCAGCGCCAGCGCTGGCAGCGACGACACCAGATAGTGATAGCCGCCCATGCCAGCCCTTTATTCCGCCGCCTTTTTCACCAGCTCCGCCAGTTCCGGACGCAGGAAACTAGCGAGCGATTCCGCAATCGCCTCTTTCGTGAAGTCGTGGAACACCTGCCCGTCCTTGACCCCGACGCGAAAGCCCTTGAAAATCTCTCTGTCGCTTTCAATCTGGATTCCCGTCGCCAGTTTGTCCTGGTATTCCCGGGCCAAACAAGCCTTGACGGCTGCCGCATCCTTATCGCCCAGCATCGCCGCAATGCCGCCCGAACCGCCGTCCTGCGCATAGGCGGCCGCCAGCTTGAGGAGCATCTGCGCCATCAGCTCCGGCGTCAGGGCTTCGCCGACCTTGGCATCCACAATGCCGCCCACCACCCCGCCGACCGCCCCGCCGATGCTGATCAAGAGGTCGCGCGCCGCCTGCTGGAGCGTCGCCTTCCCCCGAACCGCAAACGCCTCCGCGTCCTTTTCCGCCTTCTCGACCATGTCGTGCGCCTGTTTCCGGGCATCCGCGACGATCTGGGACGCCTTCTGCTTGGCCTCGGCCACCAGCGAATCCGCCGCCTTTTCCCCGGATTCCACCCCCTCCTTGCGGATACGTTCGATCAGATGTTGCAGTTCTTCAGCCATGGTTTTCCCTTTGCTTCATAGGAATATGAAAACATCTTTTTAAGATATCCTGCCCGGCCCGGCGCTTCAATCTCAAAAACCACCGCCCCGCCACGCAACCCACCGGCCGGGCGTTCAGATCCCGCCGCTGTCCGGCCGGTGCCGGTGGAATGCCCGCCGCGCCGCCTCCGGATCGCGGGTGGCATAGCAATACCGGCAGCCATGGGGACAGGTGCCGTAGCGGCCGATGTCTTTGCTGGCGATGCAACGGCAGGCCTTGCGCTGTCCCTGGTCCTTGC
>JAAZBB010000054.1 GCA_012514035.1 Lentisphaerota bacterium
AACTGCCCAGGAACACAACACGCTCATCAATGATGATCACCTTCTTGTGCATGACCCGGTATTCCTGGATGAACCCCACCTGGATGCCATCCGCGAGAAGGGTATGAGTGAAATTGGCGGTTCCGTTTCGGATCGGCATGGGTGTGCCTTGGCCGAATTCCGAGATGATCCGGACATCCAGGCCGGAGCGGGCTTTGTCACGCAGCGTGTTGTAGAATGCGTCGATGGTCGGGTCGAGACCCCCGCTGATGTAAAAGGCCAGAATCCAGATTCGTTTGCGGGCTGCGGCAATGGCTTCGAGGCTCGCCTCGCCAAATGCCTCGGTTGGGAGGAACTTCGCCTTGGCCGAATCGCGCGCTCCCAGCACCCGGGCGGTTTCCGGAAGCCGCAGGGCGGTGCGAGCTTTTTGGGGCGTTCCATACACAACGTACCGCACGGCTTTGACCGATACGTTAGTCATGATGGGCGAAGATGAAGTGTGCAGCAGCGTCCGATAGGCTTCGGGTGTTTCGCCAATAATATTGCCCGTCAGAGTGCGGCCATCGCGCAGGTATAGAACATCTGGTGGCGCGCCTTGAGCCTGCGCATTCAACAAGCACACAAGCAAGAGTATGAGTCCGGCTATCGGGAACAGCCACCGGCACGTGGTCGTGCCGGCTCCATTGCAATCCGCCAGGTCAGCGACCCGGCCTGCAGCCACTCCCCGGATCGGCTGTAGCCAGGCGCGGTGAGCCGGAGGTTGTCGGTTGCTTGTATTCATTCCCGCCCCTCAAGTTCCGTCACGAGGTCATCCCGAACCTTGCCGCTGGCCAGATTCAAATGCCGCAGGGTGGTGATTTCCTGCTCCCAGAGTTCGCGGCTGCGCATATCGCTGATGATTTTCCGGCTCAAAAGGAAATCCGCCAGTTTGGGTTCCTGGACGTCCAGCACGATCAAGGCGCTGCTTTCATATACGCGTTTGCTGGAAAGAAAACCTTCCGACCAGTTGTGTGAGCCAATCAGTACCTTGGAGAGGTCTACTACCACGGTTTTCAAGTGGAGAATGTTGTTCGGCAAGGCCAACCGCACATCGATTCCAGCCCGGCGCAGTTGTTCCGCCCGGTTGGAATGATGCTCGGCCAGACGGTCCAACGTGCTGGGGGCGGTATAGAGGAGCAAATAGACATACACGCCCCGCCGCGCGGCTGCTTTCAGGTCGGCAATGACTTGTTCGGCAAAGGGGGCCTCGGTCTTCTGCTCCGAAAACACATACATGCCGATAAAGATGGATTGGCGCGCGCCCTGGATCAGCTTGCGTAAAACGGGCTGATATTCCTCGTCGGCCACATAGCGCACCTTCCCGGCCGCCTCAAATCCCTCAAAAGGTATGCGGGCAAAATCCGTGTAATTCGTCCGGGGACCGGTCAAGGGCAGGTTAAGGCTGTAGGTATTTTCTCTGCTTCCTGATTCCAGGATAGACAGGTTCAAGGCTTGTTCCTGAAAAGAAGGACTGGCCGCGAAGATGTCGCGAAGGTTCCTGGCATACAGGCGGGCCAGGTCCGGCGAATCCAGGCAAAGCAAGTCTTCGTAATTCCAGTCCAGGGCGCCTTGAGTCCAATTGGCGGAACCGGTCCAAACATAGCGTTCGTCGATCACAACCGATTTCAGGTGCATGGAAGCCCGCTCTCCGTGAAAAACGGCGATTTTCACGCCTGCATCCCAGAGAACTTGCAGGTTTCCGATTCCTCTTCCGGCCACTGCCCCGGCATCAACCACCACTCGTACCGTGGCGCGTGGGGCGATCTCCGCCAAAGTATCGAATTACACAGGACTCGGTTTTCCCAGCGACCCCGCCCCCTCTCGCCGCCCTCGGGCTCCACGTCGCGGGACGGAAGAACTGACGCGCGCCGCGAAGCTGGCGTCCGTTTATTCCCCGCGCTTGCGGAGGATTTCGACAGCGACGCTTTCGGTGTGCCGCAGGGCGCCCGGCTTGTCCACAACCACCCGCACCGACATCACCTGCGTGTGCCGCAGGCAGACTTCGGTCACCCGTTGCGCCAGCGCCTCGGCCAAAAAAAAGTTACCCTTCTCCGCCGCGGAAATGACTTCAGCTTCCACCAGCTCGTAGTTGAGAGTGTCGCCGATCTTGTCCGACTGGCCGGCCCGCCGCGTATCGACTTCCAGCGACACGTTGAAAAACACCTTGCGCGGCGTCGTCCGTTCGATCGGATGAATCCCCAGGATGCAGGTGGCCTGGATCCGCCGCAGGTGGATCCAATCGCCGCCTTTTTCCGTCGCCCTCAGGATTCTCTCATCGCGCATGGTCGTGGCCCTCGATTGGAAGGGGTTATCCTAGCATGCCCCTTTTCCCTTCCGCAACCCGCGCGTCCGCGCTAGGATGGTGTCATATGGGACACAAACTCACTCCCAAGATCATTCTCGAAGGCACGCGCCTGACGTTCAAGACCGAGATCGCCTTTGCGCTCAACGAGCACCCGCGCATCGTCGGCCCCCGCCGCTACCGCTACCACTCGCCGCTGGTTTCCGGCGAATGGTGCGCGTTCACCAACTTCCCCTGGGGCCGCGGCCTGATCAATTTCGAGCCGCAGGAAGAAGCCCTGGCGATGGAAACCTATGCCACCTGGGTGCGCCTGTTCGAACTCCAGCGCTATTATTCCTGGATCGTGGACCGCTTCCACCTCTCCACCCGGATGTTCCAGCTCATGGCCCGCGGCAAGGACTACGATTTCCGCTGGCTGGAGGAGCGCCTGGGCCCCCTCAACTTCCGGCTCGTCTATTGCACCCGTTCGGCGGACTCCTTTGCCGCTGCCCGCGCGCGCCGCCTGAAAGTCTCCGGCAAGCCCTCGCAATACGACGACCTGTCCCTCTTCGTCCGCGAGCAGGAACTGCTCGACCGCCTGGTTGGCGAATCGCGCCTGCCGGTCTTGCGCCTGGATGTCTCCAACAACGACATCCCGAGTGCCGTCGCACACATTGCCGACTGGCTGGAAGCCACCGGCGGACTCTGGATGGAGGGATAGCCGGCCGGGGTTCCGCTGCGGACGGACAGGCAACCGCTTCCGGCTACAAGGATCGGTGGCTCAAGATGAACGCCCGCTTGCAAAAAATCGTCTTGGGCCGCACCGCCGGCTTGCAGGCGCCCGCGCCATTGGATATTTTGGGGACTAGTTCGGAGGCACCCCATGAGCGACAAACCGACCATCCGGGAACATTGGAGCGGCGCGTGGGGATTCATCCTGGCCGCGGCGGGCTCGGCCATCGGCCTGGGCAACATCTGGAAATTCCCCTACATCACCGGGGAAAACGGCGGCGGGGCGTTCGTGCTGGTCTACCTGCTGTGCATCGCGGTGATCGGCGCGCCGGTCATGATCTGCGAATTCGCGCTGGGGCGCCACACCCAGCGCAATCCCGTCGGAGCCTTCCAGGCGCTCTCCCCGAAGACGTCCGTGCTGGCCCATCTGGTCGGAATCGGGGTGTTGCTGGCCGGGCTGTTCCTGCTGCTGTTCGGCAGCTGGGGCTGGAGTGTGCTGCTGATCGCGCTGGGCCTGCTGATTTTCCGCTACGGCTGGACCTTGGTGGGCGTGATGGGCGTGACCGCCGGCTTCACCATTCTCTCCTTCTACAGCGTGGTCGCCGGCTGGACCATCGGCTACATCTGGAAGGCGGCCACCAACCAGCTCAACTTCGCGAATGTCGCCATGGCCAAGGAGCATTTCGACCATTTCATCCTTCACCCCGGCTGGGCGATCGGCTGCCACTTCCTCTTCATGCTGCTGTGCGTGCTGATCGTCTACAAGGGCGTCAGGTCCGGCATCGAGCGCTGGTCGAAGATCCTGATGCCGGTGCTGTTCCTGATCATCCTGGTGCTGATCGTCCGCAGTCTGACGCTGCCGGGCGCCATGGCGGGCGTGCGCTTCTATCTGACGCCGGATTTCAGCAAGATCAACGCCAATAGCGTGCTGATCGCCCTGGGCCATGCGTTCTTTTCGCTGAGCCTGGGCATGGGCGCCATGATCACCTATGGCAGCTACATCAGCCGCGAAGAAAACCTGTTCAGCGCCACCCTGTCCGTGGTGGGGCTGGACACCCTGATCGCCTTGATGGCCGGGCTGGCCATTTTCCCGGCGGTCTTCGCCCAGGGCTTCGGCCCCGATGCCGGCCCCGGGCTGGTGTTCCAGGTGCTGCCGACCGTCTTTCACCAGATTCCCTTCGGCGCCTTCTGGGCTTTCCTGTTCTTTTTGCTGCTGATGATTGCGGCGCTCACCTCCGGCATCAGCCTGCTCGAGGTCGTCACTGCCTATTTTGTGGATGAACGGGGGTGGGCGCGACATCGCGCGGCCGTGGCATTCGGGTTGGCCATTTTCCTGCTGGGCAGCCTCTGCGCCATCAGCGTCGCCGACTGGTCGCGGCTCGAAGGCCTCCAGGCGGTCCTCCTCAAGATTTTCGGCACCACCAAGGCCTCCTTCTTCGACACCATGGATAATTTGTCTTCCAACTGGTTCCTGCCGCTGGGCGGGCTGTTCATCGCGCTTTTCACAGGCTGGATTTGGGGCACCAAGCACGCCCTCGACGAAATCCGCCACGGGTCGAGCAACTTCGGCGACGTGCACCTCTTCAGTCTCCTGGCAGGCCTCAAGGATGATCCCTCCCACAATTCCCGGATCCATGTCGTCACGCTGGCCTCGCTCTGGGGCATCTTCATCCGGTTCATCAGTCCGGTGGCGGTGCTGATCGCCTTCCTCCACACCGTCGGCTGGCTTGATTTGCGGCCGTAGCCCTTGTTCCGCGCGATCGCCCGCCCCCCTCCCCGTTAGAGGTTCGATATGGCTCGAACTGTAGCCGCGCCCGGTGGGCGCGGGGCTGTTCAAGTCATGACCGGCCTCAGCGAGGCCGGCTACAGATCAGCCTTGTTGTAGCCGGCAGATCGGGGTTCGAAATCCGCTTTGCGGGCTTTGCGCCTTGGCGTGAAAACGGGCTGTGGTCTTCCTGCTGTTCTTTCGCGCCGTTCGCGTGTTTCGTAGTGGCCATCGGCTGGGGGGTTTCCTATCTTGTTCCCTTCCATGTTGCCCATCCATGCCATCCGGAATGAACTGTCCGCGGTGCTCAAACGCTCGCGGCGGATCATCCTGACCGCGCCGACGGGGTCGGGCAAATCCACGCAGGTGCCGCAGATGCTGCTGGACCTCGGCGCGCTGGGCAACGGCAAGTGCGTTGTGCTCCAACCGCGGCGCCTCGCCACGCGCCTGCTGGCCAAGCGCGTGGCTGAAGAGCGCAACACAGCCCTCGGCGGCAAAGTCGGCTACCAGATTCGCCTTGAGTCCGTCTGCGGTCCGGACACCCGCATCCACTTCGAAACCGAAGGCATCCTGCTGCGCCAAATGCTGTCGCAGCCAGACCTGCCGGGGGTCGCTGCCATCTTGTTCGACGAGTTCCACGAACGCCATGTCTATGGCGATGTCACCTTGGCGCAAGCGCTGCAACTGCAGAAAACCAAGCGGCCCGATCTGCTGCTGATCGTGATGTCGGCCACGCTCGACACGCGTTTGTTGCTCCCCTATTTAGATCCTTGCGAGCACATCCATTCCGAAGGCCGCACCTTCCCCGTCGAGATCGAGCACCTCGTCAAGCCACTGCATCCCGACCGGGACACGCCGTGGGAGGCCGCCGCCGAAGCCTACGAACACGCCGCGCGCAAGGGCAAGAATCCCGGCGACACGCTCATCTTCATGCCCGGCGCATACGAAATCCAGCGCACGGTCGAAGCCCTGCGCCAGACTGATGCGGCCAAGGGCACGCTGATCCTGCCGTTGCACGGCGAGTTGCCACCGCCGGAGCAGGATGCCGCCGTGGCTCGCTACGACAGAAAGAAAATCGTCGTGGCCACCAACGTGGCGGAAACTTCGCTGACCATCGAAGGCATCCGGTTGGTGATCGATTCGGGCCTGGCGCGCGTGGCGCGTTTCGATCCCTGGCGCGGCATCAACACGCTGCTGATCGAAAACATCTCGCGCGCCGCCGCCGACCAGCGCGCCGGCCGGGCCGGGCGCACGGCGCCCGGCCTTGCCATCCGCCTCTGGACGGAACAAGAACATGCGGGCCGGGCGGCCCACGACCTGCCGGAAATCAAGCGCATCGATCCTGCGGAAATCATTTTGACGCTCAAGGCGCTGGGCGTACGCGACCTCGCCGCCTGGCCATGGCTGGAGCCACCCGAACCCAGGGCGCTCGAGCGGGCGCTGAGCCTGCTGCGCGACCTCGGCGCGCTGGATACCGCCGGCGCGCCCACACCGCTGGGCCGCCGCATGCTGTCGTTCCCGGTCCATCCGCGCTACGCGCGCATGTTGCTGGCCGCTGGCGAACGCGGTGCCGTGCGGCCCGTGGCGCTCATCGCCGCCATCGCCCAAGGCCGCCCGCTCCTCGTCCGCCGCGCGGGTAAAGCCGCGGACGAGCAGCGCCGCGACCTGCTGGGCGACGCTGGCGGATCGGACCTGCTCGTGCTCATGCGCGCGTGGAACTACGCCCGCCAGCACCGGTTCGATCTCGACCGCTGCCGCCGCCTCGGCATCCACGCCGCCGCCGCCCGCCAGGTCGGTCCGCTGTGGGACCACTTCCTGCGCATCGCCGAATCGCAGAATCTGCCGATCGAATCCTCTCCGCCCGAGGACGCGGAGATCGCCAAATGCGTACTGGCCGGCTTTTCCGACCAGGTCGCCCGGCGGCTGGATTGTGGGTCGCTGCGGTGCGAACTCGTCCACGGACGCCGCGGCGAACTGGCCCGCGAATCCATCGCGGACGAGGCCGCCCTGCTCGTCGCCAACGAAATCCGTGAAATCGGCCGCGGGGACGGCGAGATCAGCGTCCTTCTGACCCAGGCCACCGCCATCCGCCCGGAATGGCTCCGCGAGCTTTATCCGGAGGATTTCTCCGAGCGAATCGCCGTGGTATGGGATGCCGCCGCCAAGCGTGCGGTCGCCCGGCTCGAGATTGTATTTCGGGATCTGGCGCTGGATTCCCGGCTGGTTGAGCCGCCGCCGACGGAGGAATCCGCGCGCCTGCTGGCGGGGGCCGTTCTGTCCGGCGAATGCACGCTGAAAGCGTGGGACCGCGCGGTGGATCAATGGATCGCGCGCGTGAATCTGCTGGCCAAGGCCTGTCCCGACTGGGAACTGCCGGCCTACGGCGAGACCGAGCGCGAACTGCTGATCCAGCAAATCTGCCACGGGGCGGTTTCCTACAAGGAAATCAAGGATCGCCCCGTGCTCCACGCGGTGAAGTCGCTGCTCTCCCCCGCGCAGATTGCGCAAGTCGAAAAGCACGCGCCCGAGCGCGTCTTGCTCGCCAATGGGCGCAGCGTCAAGGTACAGTACCTCGACACAGCCGAACCGTATATCTCCGCGCGCATCCAGGAACTGTTCGGCGTCGCCTCGTTGCCGGCGCTGGCGCAGGGGCGCATGCCCCTCGTAATCCACATCCTGGCCCCGAACCAGCGACCGGTCCAAATCACGAAAGACCTGTCCGGCTTCTGGCGCGACCACTACCCGCGCATCCGGCAGGAGCTGCGCCGGAAATATCCCAAGCACGAATGGAAATAGCCCGGATGTATCTCACGCGATTGGGTGGGATCCAATGCTCAATTTCCGGACTTTATAAAGTCCGGAATTAATGACAATTCACAACATGATGCATATAAGTGAATAACAGATATATACACGAAAGAGATACATCAAGATGACTATCGGACTTTATAAAGTCCGGGTTTTCTGAATGCCGCAATTTACTGAACCCAAATGCGCTTGGGCTAACGGTCCAGATCCCGCGCCAGATAAAGGTCAATGATGGGATGCGCGCGGGCCCAGCCCAGTTTGAGCTGGCCCTGATCCAGCAGCAGTTGGGCATACTCGCGGAGCACCTGCTGGCGTTCCTCTCCGGCGAGGGCTTGCATGCGTTCGCCCAGCTTCTCGCGCCGGGCCTCCAAGTGGCGCTGCCAGACGCGCAGGATCAGGTCCTGCGCGGCTTTTTCCACATTCAGGTCCTGTTCCCGGCCGAGCACTTTCCGGGGCGAGTTGACAATTTGCGCGGCGAAGGCCTGGCTGTCTTCGCTTTCCTCGTCGAGGGCGGCCATGAGATCGGGCTCTTCCTCGGCCAGGGCCTGGATCACGGCGCGACAGGCCGGATCGGAAATCATGGCATAGGGCAGCCAGCGCCGGACCAGGCCCGCCGGTTCCGGATCGTCGCAGGTGGCCAGCAGCGAGGCCAGTTCCACTTCCATGCCTGGCCGTTCCGCCCCGGCGGGGGCGGGAACCGGCGGGGCTTCGCGGGCCGGAGCGGAACGATACTTCTGCCGCAGGAATTTTTTCATTTCCCGGCGCAGGGCATCTCCGGGCACATGCAGGCGCGCGGCCGCCTCCAGCAACATGCGGTCCCGCTGGATGTCGTCCTGCGCATGCGCGGCCAGGTCGAGGGCGGCGCGGGTCGCCCGCAGGAGGCCGGCTGGTGAACGCAGATCCTCGGATTCGTCCAGCACATCCAGCAGGAAATCCATCGGCGTCCGGACTTCCCGCCAGACGGCGGCAAAGGCCTCCGGTCCGCCCTTCAGGATCAGCGAATCGGGGTCCTCGCCGGCGGGCAGGGCGGCGAGGGAAACGACGAGCCCTTCGGCCATGAGCAGGGCGGCGGCGCGCAGGGCGGCCTTCCGGCCGGCGGAATCCGCATCGAGGACCATGATGACGTGATCCGCATAGCGCTTGAGCAGGCGGGCGTGTTCTTCGGTGACGGCGGTGCCCTGCGAGGCCACCGTGTTCTGGAAGCCGGCCAGATGGCAGCGGATGCAATCGATCTGGCCCTCGACGAGCAGCACCTGGCGGGCCTCCAGAATCGCCCGCTTGGCCTTGTCTAGGCCAAAGAGCAGGCGGCTCTTGCGAAAGACGGGGGTTTCGGGGGTGTTGACATACTTGCCGCCGGCCTGGTCATCCGCCTTGAGCACGCGTCCGCTGAATCCGGCCGCGCGCCCGAGTTCGTCGCGAATGGTAAACATGACGCGGCCACGGAAGCGGTCGTAGATCCGGCCATTTTCATTGGTGGAAAGCAGGCCGGCGGCTTCCAGCGCCTTCCGGCCGATCCCTCCGCGCGTCCCGGCGGCATCGGCCAGGAAGCCCCAGCCTTCGGGCGCGTAGCCGATGCCCCATTCCTTCCAGGCCGCGGGATCCAGGGCACGCCGTTCCAGATAGGCGCGGGCCTCGGCAGCCGCCGAACTCTGCCGCAGCTCCTGCTGGTAGCGCTGCGCGGCTTCTTCGTTGGCGCGGAAGAGTTCATCCTTGGCCGGGCCCTCCCCGCGGCGGTCGGGGCCTTCCTCGAAGTGGATGGCGATTCCGGCCCGCGCGGCCAGCATCCGCAGGGCCGTGGGAAAATCGACATTTTCGTAGAGCATGACGAATTTGAAGACATCGCCGCCGGCGCCGCAGCCAAAGCAATGGAAGGCTTGCCGGGCGGGATTGATGTGGAACGACGGGGTTTTTTCCTTGTGGAACGGACACAGGGCCTTGGCCGACTGGCCGGTTCGCTTGACCTGGATGTAGGACCCGATGACGTCCGCGATGTCCAGCGCGCCGCGGATCTGGTCGATCACGTCCTTGGAAACCCGGCCCGCCATGGGCGGTTCACTCCGGATCGACGGCGGGCGGCGGAAGATCGTCCGCGGCCGGCGGCATCACCAGTTGCGGGAGTTCGACTCCCACGGGAATTTCCGCCTGGATCAGCGCGGCCTTCGCAGCCAGTTCATTGTACTTGGCGACCAGCAGCGGCAAGGCCTGGCGGCCAACGGTCGAATCGAGCATCACGGCCCGCTGCAGCCAGGCCGACGGCACGAAGCTGGCCGCCAGCAGCAGGACCAGGGCGATCGCGGCCAGGCGGAAGAACCCCGCCAGCAGTCCGCCCACGCGCTCCACCAGGCCTTTGAAGGAAAACGTCATCATCGCCCCCAGCGCGATCCGCAGCAGCCGCATGCCGTACAGCGTCAGCAGCGCCAGCGCCACCACTGCGACCAGCCGGGTGACTTCCTCGTTCCAGCCCCACCGTGCACAGATCCAGAAGGACACCGGTTCGTAGAACAGCCGCGTGACGACGACGGCGGCCGCCATGCCGATAAGCATGGCCAGTTCGTACGACAGCCCCCGGACCGCGCCCATCGCCGCTCCATAGAGCAACACGGCGATGAAAGCCCAATCCACCCAGTTGAATTGCGTCCAATCCATGCGCTTCTCCTTCCGCGGCGCCTCTAGGGCGCCGCCTCCCCGGCCGGCGGCGCCACCTCCAGTTCGCAGCCGAGCATGATGCCTTCGTCGAACAAAAACCGTCCGCTGAACCGGCGATTCTGGAGCACGAGGGGATACCAGAGGCGATCATCGGCCCACATCTGGCTGTAGGGCATTTCGCGCTCATCGACCCACAGAGGGATGGCCTCGTCGGTTTCGGTGGGCACCCCTTCATACGAAGCGGCGGTATAGACGTGGCACCGGAGCGCGTAGCCGTCGGTGAACTGGAAGGCCAGTTCGCCGGCCTTGCGGACGCCGATGGGAGTCACATGCAGCTCCTCCTGGGCCTCGCGGACGGCCGCCTGTTCGGGGGTTTCGCCGGGGTCCACGCGGCCGCCCGGGGCATTGATCAGTCCTGCGCCCATGCCCTTGAGCTTGCGGATCAGCAGCACCATGCCGTCCATCCGCACGAACATCAGCGTGGCCGTCTCGCGCGGCGCCCAGTTCGGCCAATCGATTCCGGAAAACTTCACGATGATCCTTCTTCGGGGCGGGAGCATACCACAGGCCGGAAACCGGCGGGAAGCAAAACAGCCCCGGCCGCGGGGACCTATTGCACGCGTTGGATGAACTCGCCGGTCCGGGTATCCACGCGCAGGCGCTCGCCCGGTTCCATGTACTCGGGCACCTGCAATTCCAGTCCGGTTTCCAGGGTGGCGGTCTTGGTCCGCGCCGTGGCGCTGGCGCCGCGCAGCGCGGGGGCGCAGTCGGCGATGCGCAGCTCGACGGAATCCGGCAACTGCAGGCACAGCACCCGGCCGGCCTGGACCAGGGCCTTGATGTTTTCCATGCCGTCCGTCAAAAACGGCACCGCGTCGGCGATCTCGTCGGCCATCAGCTCGAACTGGCTGTAGTCCTCCATGTCCATGAAGGTGAACCGGTCGCCCTCGCGGAAGCTGAACGACACCAGGCGGGTGTCGAAATCCGTCTCCTGCAGCAGGTCATCGCCTTTGCAGGTCTGGTCGAGTTTTGTCCGCGTGCGGACATTGCGGAAGCGCACTTTATAGAGGGTGGCCGCGCCCCGGGCGGACGGAGTCTGGACCCGCAGTTGCTCCACCACATGCGGGTCCCCGTGGATGGCCACCACGCTGTTTTTCGTCAACTCGCACGCCTTGATCATCGCATCCTTTCCACCGCCGGGTCCTGCGCCCCGCCGACCTTTTTGCGTGGTCAAAGGTACGGGTTTGTGGCATACAGCGTCAATGCCGAGTTGGAGAACAAGCCCATGACCCCCATCGCCGAGAAAAACTGGGAAATTCCCAACCAGATGACCGCGCTGGCCGAGGTCGCGAAGGAAGCCTTCGACTGGCTGGCCAGCCTGCCGTATTCCACCCGTGCCAAGTATTCGGCCGGCCTGGCCATCGAGGAAATGGCCTCGAACATCATCAAGTACGCCTACGAAGACGACCGCGAGCACCGGCTGCGCATCCGGATCGTCGCGGAACGCTCGCGCCTGCGGATTATCTTCGAGGACGACGGCCGACCGTTCGACCCCACCCGGCACCCGGCGCCCAACATCGAACACATCGTCAACTCCCACCGGGCCGGGGGTCTGGGCATCGAGCTGGTCCGGCGCATCTCCGAGAGCATGACCTACGAACGCGTTGACGGTCTCAACCGCCTCACGGTGCAGATCCGCCGGCTGGAACCCCACGACACCCAGGTGATCGCCCTGAATTAACCCTGCAAAGGACCTCCGCCATGCACCTCGTCCGTCCCGTCCGCCTGATCCTGCCGCTGGCGCTGCTGCTGCTGATGGGCTGCGCCACGCCCGAGTCCCGCATCCATCGGAACCAGGAATATTTCGACACCCTGCCCGAAGCCGCGCAGACCCGGATTCGCAGCGGCCAGATTGACCTGGGCTTCACGCCCGAGATGGTCCGCATTGCGCTGGGCGAGCCGCAGCGCCGGGTCCTGCGCCGCACGCCGGCCGTCGAAGCCGAAATTTGGTACTACCTTGACACGCTCCGCTCCTACGAGCGCCAGCGCGCCGATCTCGACGGCCTGCGCATTTCCGGGCCCGGCGGCCTGCGTGCAGTCAGCGGCAGCGCCTGGGTAAACGTCATGCACGAACGGGAAGTCATCCGGGCGCGGGTGGAATTCCAGGGTGGCGTGGTGATCGCCATCGAGGAACCGGCCAAAGGCACGCCCCGGCCATGAATCTCGGCCGGCATCCCCGGCGCACATCCGGGCACGGGCACCGGCCATCCCCGCCATGAAAATCGTCTGTGCGGCCAGCGTCTACCAGGCCCGCGAAGCCTTCGCCGGCCTCGGCGAAGTGTGCCTCCGGCCTGACCGCGACATCCGCCGCGAACACCTGCGCGAAGCCCGTGCCTTGATTGTCCGGTCCAAGACCCGGGTGGGCCCCGAGCTGCTGGCGGACACCCCGGTGGAATTCGTTGCCACGGCCACCGCGGGCAGCGATCACCTCGACCTGCCCTGGCTGGAAGAAGCCGGCATCGCCTGGAGCGCCGCCGCCGGCTGCAACGCCAACGCCGTGGCCGAATATGCCATCACCGCGCTGACCTGGCTGGCGCTGCGGCACGGGGCGCTGCTGGCCGGCAAAACCCTCGGCCTGGTCGGCCTTGGCCAGGTCGGCTCGCGCGTGGCGGAAAAGGCCCCCCTGCTCGGCTTGCGCGTCCTGCGCAACGACCCGCCCCTGGCCCTGCAGACCGGCGCGCCGGAATACCTGCCCTTGGAGGCCGTCCTGGCCGCCGCCGACATTCTCAGCCTCCATGTCCCGCTGACCGCCGCCGGCCCCTTTCCCACTCGGCATCTCGCCGACTGCCGCCTGTTCGGCCGGCTCAAGCCCGGCGCCTGGTTCCTCAACACCGCCCGCGGCGAAGTCGCCGATTCCGATTCGCTTCTCTATGCCCTCGAACGCCATTCCCTCGGCGCCGCCGGGCTGGATGTCTGGGAAGGCGAGCCCGCCGGCGCCGCGGCCCTGGCCCGCGCCGTGGATTTCCTGACGCCCCACATCGCCGGATATTCGCTGGAAGGCCTCCTCAATGGCACCCGCCAGTGCCACCGCGAGCTCTGCCATTTCCTCGAAGTCGAACCGACGTGGACCCCGGATCCGCGCGCGCTGCCCGCGCCGCCCTTCTTCGCTGTTTCCGCCGCCCACCGTTCCGACGAAGACGTCCTGGCCGAGCTGCTGCAGTCGGCCTGCCCCATTCCTGCGGATCACCACGCCTGGCAGGCCGAAATGACCGCGGCACCCGATCCCGGCGACCTGCGCCGCAGGTTTGATCGCTTCCGCCAGGGCCATACCTCCCGCCGCGAATTCTCCGCCTGCCGCGTGCACCTCACCGGGGCTTCGCCGGCGCTTCTCGAAACCGTCGCCGCCCTCGGCTTCCAAGTCTGCACCCATCAGCCATGAAAGGAATCAGAGGTCAGAGGTCAGGGGCCGGCTGGTTGCAGGGGATTCCGGTTTCTCCCCTCCATCTTCGTCATTTCCTCGCCCCATGACCGCCGCCCCGCTGGTTTTCACTCTCGCCCGCCGGGCGCCGCGCCTCGACTCCTGGCTGGCGGCCGCCCATCCGGACCTCTCCCGCTCCCGCTGGAAACAACTCATCGCCACCGGCCATGTCCTGCTGAACGGCGCGCCCGCGCTCAAGCCCAACACCGCCCTGGCTCCCGGCGACACCCTCGTCTGCACCCTCCCCCCGCCCGAACCCGTCGGGCTGGCCGCCGCTGACATTCCCCTGGACATTATCCACGAAGATGCCGACCTGATCGTCCTGAACAAGCCCGCCGGGCTGGTTGTCCATCCTGCCCCGGGGCACGCGACGGACACCCTGGTGAACGCCCTGCTGCACCATTGCGCCGACCTACCGGGCATCGGCGGCGAGCGCCGCCCCGGCATCGTGCACCGGCTCGACAAAGACACCAGCGGGGTGCTCGTGGTGGCCAAGACCGAACAGGCCATGGCCCATCTCGTCGCGCAGTTTTCGGCGCACACCGTCGCCAAGGAATACCTCGCCCTGGTCTGGGGCACGCCCCGGCCGGCCGCCGGCCGGATCGAACTGCCGATTGGCCGCCACCCCGTCAACCGCAAGAAAATGGCGGTGACGCCGCGCGGCCGCCACGCCGTCACCCGCTATGAAACCCTGGCCACCGGTGCGCAGGCCGCCCTGGTTCGCGTGTGCATCGAAACCGGCCGCACCCATCAGATCCGCGTGCATCTGGCTCGCCTCGGGCATCCCGTCGCGGGCGATACCACCTACGGCCGCGCCCGGCACGGCCTGCCCGCGGATTGGAAAATCCCCCGCCAGATGCTCCACGCCCACGTCCTGGAGATCATCCATCCGCGCACCGGCCGCCCGCGCGTCTTCACCGCCCCGCCGCCGCCCGACTTCCGCGCCGCCCGGGATATTCTTGTGGGGGCCGTATGCTCCTAGCCCGCCCGACCTCCCGCGGCGCTGCGGCCGGGTTTTGCCGGTTTTTCCACAGTGTGGAAAAAAAAGCCGATTTTTTCCACGGTGTGGAAAACCGGATTTTCCGCTTCCCAACCCGGCGGTGCGCATGACGTCCGCCCCGCCCGCCGGCATCCGCCTGCAGAAAGTCCTGGCCGCCGCGGGCGCGGGGTCGCGCCGGCACTGCGAGGAATTCATCCGCGCCGGCCGCGTGCGGGTGGATGGGGTGGTCGTGACGCAACTGGGAACCCGGGTGGATCCCGCCCGGCAGCGGATTGAGCTGGACGGGCGTCCCATCCGGCCCGAGCCCCACCGCACCTATCTGGCGGACAAGCCGGCCGGAATCCTGTGCACATCGCACGATCCGGCGGGCCGTCCCACCATCGTGGAATGGGGCGTACGGATGGGTGCCGATCCGCGTCTGCGGCTCTACACCATCGGCCGCCTCGACTACGACAGCGAAGGGCTGATCCTGCTCACCAACGATGGTGAACTCGCCCACGCGCTTGCCCATCCCCGCCACGAGGTGGAAAAGGAATACCGCGTGTGGACCGACCGGCCGGCCACCCCGGCGGAAATCGACGCGATGCGCGCGGGCGTGCCGGCGGGGGACGAAATCCTGCGGGCCGTGGATGTCGTGGCGGAAGCATCCGGGCCCGGCGAAGCGCCCGCCCTGCGCGTCGTGCTGGGCGAGGGGCGCAACCGGCACATCCGGCGGATGCTGGATGCGCTGGGGTTGCGGGTGCGCCGGCTGCGCCGGATCCGCATCGGTCCGCTGACGGAAGCCGACCTGCGCGGCCAGCGCCTGCGGGAGCTGACGCGCACCGAACTGGAGCCGTGGCCTGGAGGCGGGAGGCGGCGGCCGGCGAAGAGCGGCGGCGGTCAGGCGCGGGGACGGCGGTAGGTCTTGCGAAACAGGCCCGCCAGCAGCGGATTGGCGGCCACGCACAGCAAACGGTTCAATTCGCGGGGTCCGGTCCCGCCCTGCATCCGCACGCGACGCATGGCGAACAGCGGCGTGCCGGGCCGGTTGGCCCCGCAATCCATCGAAAGCGCGCCCTCGTAGCCCGCCAGCAGGGCGGCTTCGATGGCCACATCGTCGTATT
This sequence comes from Lentisphaerota bacterium, assembly GCA_012514035.1. Lineage (GTDB taxonomy): Bacteria > Verrucomicrobiota > Kiritimatiellia > CAIQIC01 > Lenti-01 > Lenti-01. The sequence goes on from JAAZBB010000054.1 coordinate 15,832, forward strand.
CACCCCACGGCCAGCTCATGAGGCGCGCGGGCCGGCCGGTCACTTCCTCGAGGCGCTCGCGGCAGAGGGTGAATTCGTTCAGGCAGAATTCGATCCGCTCGCTGGTGGAGCGCGCGATGAGCTGGTGATCAAGCAGATCGTTGGCCGCGGGCCAGAAGCCATTGTGGGCATAGGCGGAACCGCTGGGATACATGGGCTGGCCATTGCGCACTTCCAGATAAATGCCGTGGACCCCGGGATGGATGTCGCCAGGCGCCGCATCCAGAGGCGTGGCGGCGCGGAAACAGGCCTGATGGGTGTGGGTGTGGCCGAACAGGCCGTGGCCCTGTTCTTCGACCAGGGCGCGCAGTTCGGCGCGGTTCATGAAAGCCGTGGGATCGTTGCGCTCGATGGCGCGGCCCCAGGCATCGCGGGCCACCGGCAGGTCGCGCAGATCCGCATCGGGGGTGGCGGCATCCGGGCGGCGCGGCCCGTCATGCAGGTAGGCGGTGGCGCAGCCGAACGCGGCCTGCACGCCGTATTCGCGCAGCAGCGGCGCGGCATGCACCCAGTTGTCGAGGTAATCGTCCTCAAAAGTCAGCGCATAGGAATGCGGCGGCGGCGGCGGGCCGCCCTTGAGATAATCCAGGAGCTGTTCGAGGGAGATGCTGCGCCAGCCGTGCGCATCGAGCCATTCCAGGTGGGAGCGGAACTCCCCGGGGGGGATGCCGCACACCGGCGAGATGTTCCGGTAGCACAGGATCGGGATGCTGGGTTTCATCCTGCCGTCATCGTAGGCCAACGCCCGAGAATGGAAAGTTTATTGTGGCGGCGCTCCGCCATGTTTCCGGAGCAGGCGCGGATCGCGCGTGCCCGCGTAGAGGTCGTATTCCAGGAGGCGGCATTCGAGGTCGCCGTTCCACATGGCCACCCGGCGCCGGGGATGCAGACCGATCCGGCGGCCGAGCGCCAGGTTGCCGGTGAAGATTGCCGCGCGCAGGCCCTGACCACGGCTTTTGAGCCACGCGCCTATGGCTTCGTAGTGGGCGGCCAGGCGGTCTTCCGTGCCCATCCGTTCGCCGTATTCGGGATTCATCAGCACCAGCCCCGGCGGCCGCGGCAGGAGCGTGTCGCGGAAATCGCAGGTCTGGAACCGGATCAGCCCGTCCGCCCCCGCGCGCGCGGCATTCTCCCGGGCGCAGGCGATCGCCTGCGGGTTGATGTCCGAGGCGGCAATCCAGACGCCCGGTGCGGCGCTGAACCGCGCGCGCGCCGCGGCCTGCAGCTCCCGCCAGGCGTCGAGGTCCACCCCGTTCAGGCGCAGGAATGCGAAATCGTCGCGGTCCAGCCCGGGCGCGCGGCGCTGCGCGATCCAGGCGGCCTCGATCGCCAGGGTGCCGCTGCCGCACATGGGCCCCACGAAGGCCTCGGCCGGATTCCGGCCCCATCCGACTTCAAGCAGGATGGCCGCCGCCAACGTCTCGCGCAGGGGCGCGATCCCCGGCTGCAGCCGGTAGCCGCGGCGGGCCAGCGGAACCCCGCTGGTATCCAGGAAAATCTGCGCATGGCGTTCCTTCCAGAACAGCGCAATGCCCGCCGCGCCGCCGGCATCCGCCGTGGAATCGGGCCGTGCGCCCGTGCGCGCGACAAACCGGTCGGCGATGCCGTCCTTGCAGCGCAGCACTGCAAAGCGCGAGTCCCGGATGGTTTCGTGCTGCGCCACGCCGTGAACATGGAAGGGCACATCGGCTCGCAGCCACTGCTCCCACGGCAGGTCGCGGACGGCGGCATGCAGGTCATCGGCCGAATCGACCTCGAACCCGGCGACTTCGAACAGGACGCGGTTGGCCGTGCGCAGCCACAGATTCAGCCGCATGGCGTCGCGCAGGTTGCCTTCCACGCCGACGGCTGTGGGCGATACTTCCTGCGGGGTGTAGCCCAGGGCCTGCAACTCGCCCTGCAACGCACCGGCGCACCCCCGCCCGCATGTGCAGACGATCCAGGTCTGCTCGGACCAGTTCATGTGGAACCGGGCTTTTGCAGACCGTTCACGCAGAACGCCGGCACGCGCCAGCGCCGGAAATAGGCGCGGTTGGGCCGGTCGCGATGCCGCCGCAGCGCCTGCGGCGCCAGCGATGGATGCCATAAATGCAAAGCGCGGGCTTCGGTGATGACGCTGAACGGCTCCACCCCGGCCTTGTACAGGCGCCGGGCCAGGTCGTCGTCTTCGTATCCCCAGCCCACGTAGTTCTCATCGAACCCGTTCACGCGAACCGTATCCTCGCGGAACAACGAGAAATGACAGCCCAGGAGCTTGGGCTTGTGCGGCCGGGCCAGACGCCAGCGCCGAAACGCGGCGTGGCGGACGAACTGGTGGGCCGCCAGTTCCAGTTCGCGGCAGTCGGCCGACCGCCACGCGACTTCCCAATCCGCCTCCTGGGGCGCGGGCCGGACGGCGAACAGCGCCTGGGTGGCGCCCTCGTCCAGCAGGGCCCGATGGCCGCACAACAAGCGGCGCGGCGCCGCCCGCCGCTCGTGCACCGCCACGGCATCGGGCAGGAGCGCCAGGTCGCAATCCAGAAACAGCAGATAGTCGCCTGTGGCCGCGGCGATGGCCCGGTTGCGCGCCGCGGCGAGCCGGTAGCCGTTGCGCTCCTGCCGCACCGTCCGCGCGGGAATCGAGCAGGCGGCAAGCTGGCGCTCGTACTCTGCGGCCGCCGCCGCCTCAGAGCCGTCGTCCGCCACGATGATCTCATCGGGCGGGCGGGTCTGGGCCGCCAGCGAGGCCAGCAGCAAGCGCAGATGCTCCGGCCGGTTGTAGACCGTGGTCAGAACGCTAATCTTCATGTGACCCGTTCACTCCGCCCGGCCACAGTCAATGTCCAGGCCAGGGCCAGCCCAGCCAGGAAAAACTGGGCGTGCCGAATCACGTTGTCCGGATAATCCCCGATGCCATAGACCAGAATGAAACCCATGCCGGTCGCTAGCAGCGCCGGCAGCAGGCGGGCGCGGAGCCGCTCCAGCCAGTTCTTTGCCTGGCGTTCCGCCCGGGCGGCACACCGGCCAAGCCGGACGACCAGGGCCAGCCAGCCGAGGCCCCACAGCGCCGTGCCGACCGCGCCCCCCTGAATCACCAGCATCAGCCAGTAGCTGTGGGCATGCGGATACCGGAAAGGCGCGCGCGGCGGGCGCACTTCGGGATGCTCGTACACCGCCTTCACAAACGCTTTTTTCCCGAATCCGTAGCCTTGGACCGGTTGCCGGGCTGCCAGCCGCCGCACATGGGACCAGATCCGGCCGCGCTGGTTGAAATCCACCATCGTACGATCGCGGAAACGCGGATTCACCTTCGGCAGGACCTGCCAGAGCCCCGCACCCAACGCCACCGCCAGCACTGCCGCCACGAGCCGCAGGCGCCAGCCCGGCAACAGAATCAGGGGGAACGCCAGCATCGCCAGCACAAAGATGAGCTGCGGCCCCCGCGAAGCCATCACCCCCAAATAGACCAGGTCCAACGCCAGGCCCAGGGCCAGCAGCAGATGGCCGCCGCGCCTGGGCGCCCCCGTCAGCCACCAGGCCGCAAATACCAGCGCGCAGAGACCGGCCATCATGCTCGATACATTGGGATGCGTATAGAGATACGGATGCAGGTAGCGCGCGGCCACCAGGGCCCACGACCAGCCCAGCAACCGGAAAATCCGGACCAGATCCAGCGCCAGCCGCGCGGTGATCAGGACCGCGCTGGCCGTCACAGCGCCCCAAACGCGCCCGGGGCGGTCGAAAATCACGGGCACCGCCAAGGCTGCCAGCGCCATCGGCGCGGCCTTGACCAAGTCGCGGGCGCTGCCAGCCGGATGAAAACTCCAGCCCAGCGACGCCAGCGCCCACAAGACCCCCAGCCCCCACAACAACCCGACCGGATTCTTCCAGGCCACCAGGGTCCGGCGCCAGTTCCACAATCCGAACCCGCCCGCCCCCGCCAGGATGGCCGTGACTACTCCGCTCGTGGGGTCGAACCACAAAACGGCCGCGGCCGTCCATGCCAGCGCCCGGGGGCACCAGGCAGGCATCCCGCCCGCCCGTTCCATCCATTGTGTCCAGCGTGTGTGCATCTGACCCGGCAACATTGCAGCCGGAAGGCGTCTCATTCAATCCGAAACTGTCGCCCCCGGACGCCGGCGCGCCAGCGCCCGGCCGACATCCGGAACCGCCGCCAGCAATTCCCGGGCATACGGATGGGCGGGCCGGGCCAGAACATCCGCCGCCGGCCCCTGCTCGAGAATGGCGCCGTCTTTCATCACCATCACCTCGTCGGCCATGTGGCGCATGACCGCCAGATCGTGGCCGATCAGCATCCAGGTAATGCCCCGGGTCTCCTGCAGCGACTTCAGCAGATTCAACACCTGCGCCTGCACGCTGACATCCAGCGCGCTGACGGGTTCATCCGCCACGAGGAATTCCGCGCCGACGCACAGCGCGCGCGCCAAATTCACCCGCTGCCGCTGGCCGCCGCTCAATTCGTGCGGAAATCGATTGGCATAGGCCCCGTCCAGTCCGACGGTTTCCAGCCAGCGCGCGACCTGGCGTTCCGTCTCCGCCCGGGTCGCGACCAAGCCGTGGACACGCAGGACTTCCGCCAGGGCCGCCCCGGTTTTCATCCGTGGGTTCAGCGAGCCCAGCGGATCCTGAAACACCATTTGCGCGCGGCGGCGAAAGCGCAGCCGCCCGGCCCGATCCAGTTTCAGCACCTCCTGGCCGTCGAACACCACCCGGCCGGCCACATGGGTCTCCAGGCCGAGGAGGCCCCGCGCCAGGGAACTCTTGCCGCTGCCGCTCTCGCCGGCCACACCGAGACAGCGGCCGCGTTCGATCGTGAAGGTCGCGCCGCGGACTGCAGTGACGTGCCGCCGCCCGGCGGGATACGTCACCCGCAGATTCTCCACCATCAGCAACGGGGCGTTCATGTCGGGCCCTCTGCCTCCCGCACCCAGCACGCCGCCCGGTGCCCGTCGCCGGGTCCGTTTAGCGGCGGCTCCCGCTCCCGGCAGACCGGCTGCGCCAGGGGGCAGCGCGGATGAAACCGGCATCCCGGCGGGCGGCGGCCCAGCGGCGGCACCGTGCCTGCAATGCCCTCCAGACGGGCGGGTCCCGTCCCCAACTGCGGCAGGGCTTTCAACAGCCCGTTCACATAGGGATGCCGCGGATTTCCCAGGATATGCACCGGACCCGCTTCCACGATGCGCCCGGCATACATCACCAGCACCTCGTCGGCGATTTCCGCCACCACCGCCAGATTGTGTGTGATCAGCAGCACCGCCAGGTGTTCCAACTGCTGCAGCTCCGCCAGCAGGCGCAGGATCTTCGCCTGGACTGTCACGTCCAGCGCCGTGGTCGGTTCGTCCGCCACCAGCACCCGCGGCCGCCCCGCCAGCGCCATCGCCAGCATCGCCCGCTGCTGCATGCCGCCGGAGAGCTGGTGCGGATAGCTCGCCAGCACGCGCTCCGGATCCTCGAATCCCACCGTCCGCAGCAACCGGTCCAGCCGCTTCCCGGCCCCGCGGCGTTCCGCCCGGGGCAGCGCTTCGCGGATCTGGCTGCCGATGGTGAAAACCGGATCCAGGCATTCGCCCGGATCCTGGAAGACATACGCCAGGCCCCGCCCCGGGCTGCAATCCCCGCCGACGCGCCAGCGAATCTCGCCGCGGTCCCGGACCATGCCAGGCGGCAGCAACCCGCCCAGCGCCGCCGCCGTAATGCTTTTCCCGCACCCGCTTTCGCCCACCAGCGCGACCGTGCGCCCCGCCCGCAGGTCCAGGTCCACCCCTCCCACCACTTCCAACCGCCGGCCCTTTTCCGGAAAATAGCCCACCCCGAGGCCCGCCACCGACAAGACCGCGTCTGCTCCATCCTTGACGGGCCGATTCGAATCTGCTGGTTTCATGCCATGAACATTGAAACACGGGTGACCGGTTTTATCGAAGAAAATTGTTACCTGGTCTCGCATCCCGACACGCGCCAGGCCGTCGTGATCGATCCCGGCGACGATGCCCCGCAACTGATCGCGTGGCTGAAGGAAACCGGCGTCACCGTGGTCGCCTATCTCCTCACCCACGGCCATGTGGACCACCTCACGGCGCTCGCCGGGCTCTGCGATGTCTTTCCCGCGCCCATCCATGTTCATCCGGACGATGCCGCATGGTGCTTCTCGTCCCGCAACAACCTGCCGGGATTCTACGAAGCCCCGCGGACGCCCCGCAGCCCCGTCGTGTCCGCGCCGGATGGCGCCGTCTTCGAACTGGCCGGCGCCCGCTGGACCGTTCTGGCCACCCCCGGCCATACGCCCGGCGGCATCTGCTGGCGGCTGGAACCGGACCGCGCGCTTTTTACCGGCGACACCCTCTTTCGCGGCGCCGCCGGCCGCACCGACCTGCCCGGCGGCGATCCCCGCGCCTTGACCCGCTCGCTCCGCAAGCTTGCCACGCTCGACGGAGACTGGACCGTCTATCCCGGCCACGGCGAAGCCACAACCCTCGCCCGCGAACGGCGCGACAACTATTTCATGCAGGGCTGACCGTCCCGTCCTGCGGCCGCGTGTCCTCTAGAAAGCGCCCCGAATCAGCCGCCAGGCCATCGAGCCCTTCGGCGGAATAGTCGGCAGGTCCGCGGGATCGAACCAGCGGGCCTCCGCCAGTTCCTCGGGTTGCAGTTGCAGTTCGCCGGATTTCCACTGGGCAACGAAGCCGACCATCAACTGATTCGGATACGGCCAGGGCTGGCTGGCCACATAGCGGATGTCCGCCACCTCGATCCCGGCCTCTTCGCGGACCTCGCGCCGCACGCAATCCTCGAGGGATTCGCCCAGCTCCACGTAGCCCGCCAGGCAGGTCCAGAGGTCGGGGATCCGTTGCACGTGCCGCGCCAGCAGGATCTGCCCGGCCTTCTCCACGCGCATGATCACCGCCGGCGCCAGGCTTGGATACTCCACTTGCCCGCAGGCGGCGCAGGTTCCCGCCGCGTCCGCCGGATGCTCCGCCAGCGGTCCGCCGCACCGCCCGCAGAACCGGTGCGTCGCGCGCCAGTTCACCATCCCCAGCGCCCGGCAGGCCGGGCCCGCCCGGGGCGCCTCCGCGCCGATCAACGCCCGCAGCCGCACCCATTCACAGCCCGGCGGGGGCGTCTCCGCCGCGCCGGAAACCGCCACGGCCAGATCGCCCCGGGGCCGCACCGTGAACTCATCCAGCACCGCGCGGGTCCGCCGCAGTTCCGCCAGCGTCGCCGCCCCTGCCGGCTCCAGCTCTCCGGCCCGGACCAGCAGATGGCCGTCGCAGAAAATAAACGTGGCGGTCGCCGGCACCATCCCGGCTCAGCCCTCCCGTTTCCAGCGCGGCAGGTTGTACTCCAGGATCTCCGCCAGGATGTCGCGCACAGTTTTCGTCAGCTTCCACCCCGGATAGTGCGCCTGGAACTTGGAGACATCGCTGACCCACCAGATGTGATCGCCGATGCGGTTGGTGGCGACATAGGTCGTCTTCATCTTGCGGCCGGCAATCTCCTCGCACAGCGCCACGGCCTCCATCATCGAGCAATGGCTGAAGCGGCTCCCGCCCATGTTGTAGACTTCGCCCGGGCGCGGCGCCCCGTAAAAATGCTCAAACGACGCCACCAGGTCCGCGCTGTGGATGTTGTCGCGCACCTGCTTGCCCTGGTAGCCGAAAATCCGGTATTCGCGCCCCGTCGCCGCGCACTTCATCAGGTAGGCCAAAAAACCGTGCAGCTCCGCGCCGGAATGCCCCGGCCCCGTCAGGCAGCCGCCGCGAAACGTGCCGGTCTTCATCCCGAAATAGCGCCCGTATTCCTGCACCATCACGTCCGCCGCCACCTTCGACGCCCCGAAAAGCGAGTGCGTGGTCTGGTCGATGCTCATCGTCTCGTCGATGCCCTTTTCGGCATAGGGGCCGCTGACGCATTCCCAGCGCGTGGCCCGCTCCTCCAGCGGCAGGCGGTTCGGGGTATCGCCGTAGACCTTGTTCGTCGACGTGAAGATGAATACCGCCTCCGGCGCGCATTGGCGCGTGGCTTCCAGCAGGTTCAGCGTGCCCTGGGCATTCACGCCGAAATCCGTGAACGGCTCGCGCGCGGCCCAGTCGTGCGACGGCTGCGCCGCCGTGTGCACCACCAGATCGATTTGCCCGGCTTGTTCGAACACCTTCCGCATCGCGTCAAAATCGCGGATGTCCGCCGCAACCGCCGTAAACGCTTCCGGCAGCTCCCGCCGCAATTTCTCCACGGCCCATTTCGTCGAGGCCTCCGGACCGAAGAAGTATTCCCGCAGATTGTTGTCCACGCCGAGGACGCGCCACCCCTTGCGCCCGAAATGCCGCGCCGTTTCCGATCCCACCAAGCCGCCTGAACCCGTCACCAGTATCGTTTTCATAGGCGAGTCAGTCTGCCATAGGAACGGGAAATTGTCGCGTACAGACTTTCCATGGCGCGCCGCGCCGGGTAGATTGTGCGCATGGAACCACTCCTTCCGCAAATTGCCGCTGTCCTGTGCGCGCGCCGGCAGACCCTGGCCACGGCGGAATCCTGCACCGGCGGCCTCCTGGGCGCCGCGCTCACCGAACTGCCCGGCAGCTCCGCCTGGTATCTCGGCGGTGTCGTGGCCTATGCCAACTCGCTCAAGATCGCCCTGCTGGGAATCCCGCCGGGCCGGCTGGACGCCCATGGCGCCGTCAGTGCCGAGACCGCCCGGGCCATGGCCGAAGGCGCCCGCCTGCGCGCCGGCGCCGACTTCGCCATCTCCATCACCGGCATTGCCGGCCCGGACGGGGGCACTCCCGAAGTACCCGTCGGGCTTATCCACATGGCCGTCGCCTCTCCGTCCGGCACCGCGACTTTCGAACACCACTTCCCCGGTGCCCGGGCCGAGATCCGCGCCGCCGCCGTTGAGGCCGCCCTGCGGCATCTGCTGGATATCCTTGTCCCCGCCGCCCGGCTCCGGATCAATTCCGCCTGAGCCCCCGGACCCGCGCACTCAGCGCATCAGCAGGTCCGGCGGGGGCGGTGGAGTGTTGCGCCCTGGCACCACGATCTGCGACGCCCGTTCCCGCTGAACGGCCTCCATTTCCTCCCGCAGATCCGCCAGCGCCTGCTTGATCGCCGCGGAAAAACCCGCCACTGCCTCCTCCAGCGTCTTCGCCCCGGCCACTTCCCCGCTCAGCGGCAGGATGCCGGCCGGCGTCATGACCTGGGTCGCCACCGAAAACACCGGCGCGCGCGCCGGATCATCCGTCCCGTCCGGCTTCACCGGCACCAGCTTGCGCAACGTGCCCGCCTTCAAATCGGTATAACTTTCCTCCCGGTAGAGGTTCGCCGCATCCATCCGGATTTCGCCATTCGTGGGTTCTGCCATGTTTGTCTCCTTGAAAAACCGGGCCGTGTCCGGCGGGCGACGCCGGGCGGGCGGGACCGCTCAGCCCCCCAGCATTTTCTCCCGCAGCGTGGCCAGCGCCTGGTTTTGGATCTGACGCACCCGCTCCCGCGTGATCCCAAGCCGCGCCCCCACCTCCTCCAGCGATTCCGACGACTTTCCGTTCAGCCCGAACCGCCGCTCCAGGATCAGCTGCTCCCGGGCTGTCAGGGTCTTCACGTACTCGGCCATCTCCTCGAGCAATTGCTGATCGTTCAACTCGTCGAACGGCGATTTGGCCCGGGTGTCCCCGATGGTATCGCCCAGGTTTTCCCGCCCGTCCTCCCCCAGCGGAACATCCAGCGAGGTCGGCCGTTGCGATACCTCCAGCCAGTACTGCACCGTCTTTTCCGGCACGTCCAGCCGCTGGGCCAGCTCCGCCGCCGTGGGCGCGCGGCCCAGTTCGTGCGACAGCACTTCCTGCGTCCGCCGCATGCGGAACAGCTTGTCCACCATGTGCGACGGCAGGCGGATCGTCTTGCCCTGGTTCGCCAGCGCCCGCCGGATGCCCTGCTTGATCCACCACGCTGCGTACGTGCTCAGCTTGCCGCCCTTCTTCGGATCAAACCGGTCCACCGCCTTCATCAGCCCCAGGTTCCCCTCGCTGATCAGGTCCAGCAGCGGCAGCCCCAGCCGGGCGTAATCCCCCGCGATCTTCACCACCAGCCGCAGGTTCGCGCGAATCATCTGCTGCCGGGCCTTCTCATCGCCCCGTTTGATCCGCCGCGCCAGTTTCACTTCCTGTTCGGGCGTCAGCAACTCCACCTGCCCGATCTCCCGCAGGTAGATCCGCATCCCGTGGTCGTCGCGTTCATCCATGGCCCTGATCATCCCAAGCCGCCCCGCGGATTGCAAGCCTCCCTGCGCTTGACTTCCCCCGCCCCCCCTCGCACACTTCCGCCATGCGCTGCCCCAAGTGTGCCCAAACCAACGACAAGGTGATCGACTCGCGCGCCATCCGCAACGGCGATGTCATCCGCCGCCGCCGCGTCTGCGCCCAGTGCGGCCACCGCTTCACCACCTATGAAGAGGTCGTCAAGGCCGTCCTGGTCGTCCTCAAGCGCGACGGCCGCCGTGAAAATTTCTCGCGCGACAAGCTCCGCGCCGCCGTCTGCCACGCCGCCGTCAAGCGGCCCATCTCCGCCCCCCAGATGGACGTCCTCGTCGACGACGTCGTCCGCGAAATCGAAACCGAGTACGAACGCGAAGTCCCCTCCACCGTCATCGGCCGCAAGGTC
>JAAZBB010000055.1 GCA_012514035.1 Lentisphaerota bacterium
GGCGAGGCCGTTCGTGCCAAGGGCCGTACGGTACAGGCGCACGTCGTCGATCCGGCCTTTCCAGAATTCGGACCCGTAGCTGTCGTCCTGCCCGTTGCCGATGGCTAAGAACCCGTTCGTCGCGGGCGCGAAAACGGCGGACGTCGCCCCCGCCAAAACGCCGTCGAGATAGAGCCGCATCTGCGCGCCGTCGTATTCCAGCGCCGTCCAGACCCACCGGCCCGTGAGCGCGTTCGAGTCCATGAGCCAGCCGTACGGCCCCATCATGGCATAGGCGCGGTTTTCGTTGAAGCCGAGGCAATAGCCGTTCCACGTCCCGGCCTCGTAGTCGGAGACCGCTTCGGGCCAGGCCGAAGCGCAATCCAGGTCCAGCCACACCTGCGCGCTTACGGTGAAGGGGCCGCCGGTCAGCAGCGCCGGATCCTGGGCGATCCGCACCCAGTCGTCGATGCCGTCGAAGTGCAAGGCCCCGCCCAGAAACCCGTCGTCCGTCCAGCCGCCGCCCAAACCGGAAAAGCCCACCAGTTCACCATGGTAGGCGTCCTGGGCGGAATTGACGGCGTTGGAGCCTGCGCCGTCGTCCAGTTTCCACCAGCCAACCAAGGAGGCGTCCAGGCCGGAACGGGCATTCAAGCCGTAGGAAACCTCCCAGCCGTCGGACATGCCGTCGCCGTCGGTGTCGGACAGGGATGGATCGGTACGGTGCAGGAATATTTCCGCGCCGTCGGTCAAGCCGTCTTCGTCGGAATCGGCCCTTTGGGTGGCCCCGTAGAATCGCACCCGGGCGGCGCTGGTGGCGCTTGCGTCCTCCCAAACGCCTACCCCGTTGGTCAGAAGCAAGTTCGTCGTTTCGACTTCCCATGCGCTCTCCAGCCCGTCGTAAGGCGGTGACACGGGCATCCAGACGACGTTCGTGCTCACGACGACCTCGTCCAAGTCGTTGGTCCATGTTGAAACCACCGTCGAGGAGGTGTGCCAGACCGTGAAGGAGTAGATTTCCGCCGCGGCCGTCCCGTTCGTCACCGTCAGCCGGAAGTTCCCGTTGGTCAGTTTCCGGGCATCGGCGAACCCGAACTGCCCGCCGGTCAGGCTGCTCTTGGCGACGGCTTCTTTCCGCGCGGACTTGGCCGCTTTTTCGGGAAAAGCGGCGACGGTTGCGGCGATGCGATCCTCCGCATACAAGTACGGTTCCACGTCCTCCGCGGGCAGGAGGTCCAACCGCAAGACCACCCGGGCGGGATCGGAACCCTCGGGCCATGCCCGCGAAGTCTTTTCGGACGGCAGCGTGGCAATCGGTTTGCCCTCGGCGTTATAGATCCAAGTCTCGCGAGTCTTGGAATCGAGCGCCAAGGTCAGCGGATAGACCGCCACGCTGTTCCGGTCCTCACCCAGCAGTGCGTCCAGGAACTTCTCGTCGTAATTGGTCGAGTCAAATGGCAGCGTGAGAGGAAACATCGGCTGGACCCAGGAAAGGCCCGGCGGCGTCATGCGGCTGAAAGCCCGGCGCTGGATTTCCGCGCCTTCCGCCAAGTCCTGCACGTCCAGCGCTTCGTTCGTCATGAAATCGGCATACCGGTCGGCATCAACCGCAACAGGCTTGGCTTTGAAGGGGCGATCATCGGAGGAAGCCCGGCACCAAGACACCAGGAGAAGCGTTGCCGCGCCTATCCATCTTATCGCATGCCTGCCTCGCTTCATTGCCATCACAAGGCGATCCATTTCAACGAGATACGCAGCCGCCATTCCGATTTCCGCACCGATCTTATGGTTAATCTTATCCAGATCGGAAACGGAGGTCAAGGGCCAGAACCGCATTTTGAGTTCAGCCGAGATGAAAGGGCGCTGTCGGGAGTATGAGGAAGTCCACGCACTCGCCCGAATATGCCGAGGTGCTGAAAACGCTGATTTCCATGCGAAAAGCGGCGGGATTAACCCAACGCGGGCCTGCCGCGAAACTGAAACGTGAACAATCCTTCGTTTGGCGCATTGAAAAAAGCGAACGACGGCTCAACGTCGTGGAATGTCATTGGATCTGCCATGCCTTGGAATTCAATTCGGTCGTTCAATTTTCTCGACTGGCGAAGCTTTTCGGGCCAAGCAACCTCAAGCAATTCCCTTTTCTTCATCCCCACCGAGCTCGTCTTCGACACCCCGCTTGAAATGCGCGCCCGCATGACCCATACTGTGGGCATGACAACAATCCCTGCCAGCCTGTCGATCGTCGTGCCTGTGTATAACGAGGAGGCCAACGTCCCGGCCCTGGCACGGCAACTGCACGAGGCGCTGGCGGCAACCGGCCGCGTCTACGAGGTACTGCTGGTGGATGATGGCTCCCGCGACGCCTCGTGGGACCGCCTGAAGGAGGCCGCCGGCGCCTATCCGCATTTCCGGCTGATCCGGTTCCGCCGCAACTTCGGCCAGACCGCCGCCATGTCTGCCGGCATCGACGCCGCCCGGCACGAGGTGATCGTGACGCTTGACGCCGACCTGCAGAACGATCCGGCCGATATTCCCCGGCTGCTGGCGGAAATGGAACGCAACAGCTACGCGGTGGTGTCCGGCTGGCGCCAAGACCGCCAAGATCCTTTTTGGAGCCGGCGGTTGCCTTCGATGATCGCCAACGGCCTGATCTCCCGCATCACCGGCGTGAAGTTGCACGACTACGGCTGCACCCTGAAAGCCTATCGTCGCGACGTGCTGCGGGGCGTGCGGTTGTATGGCGAAATGCACCGGTTCATCCCCGCGCTCTGTTCGTGGGTCGGGGGTGAGATCGCCGAGGTCGTCGTCAGCCACCATCCGCGCCGGGCGGGGAAGTCCAAATACGGCATCGGGCGCACGTTCCGAGTGATTCTCGATCTGTTCACCGTCAAGTTTCTGCTGCGGTTCACCGGCGGCCCCATGCAGTTGTTTGGCAAGATCGCCTTCGCCTTCGGCGGGGCCGGGGCGCTGATGCTGCTGGTAGTGGGGCTGGACCGCCTGTTCGGCGGCGGCACCGCGGGGCACCTGTATCTGATCAAACGGCCGTTCTGGATCATCACCCCGTTCATGCTGCTGGCGTTCTGCATGCAGTTCCTTTCCATGGGACTGCTGGCGGAGGTCCAGATCCGCACCTACCACGAATCGCAGAACAAGCCCATCTACGCGATCCGCGAGACCTTTGATTCCCCCGGCTCCTGATGCCCGGCCCCGACACGATCCGCCAGCTGCTGCCGCTTGCCGCCATCATGGCCGGAACGCTCACGGCGGGGGTGGCCGCCCTGTTCCATCTGGCCGCGCACCGGGATTTTTCCACACCGTGGAAAACCGTGCTCGCCCAACTGGCCGCCGCCAGCCCTTGGCACGGACATGACCTGGCCTGGCTGGCGCTGGTGCTGGCCGCCGCGCATGTCGTCCGGCGAATGCTGCCAGATGGAATCGGCTGGGACATACTGGCGTTCCAGGGAATCTTGATTGCCGGCGTGTTGTGGCGCGGGCGGGGCAAGTCCAATCCCTTCGGCACACCCACCCCGAGATGGGCCATGGTGACGCAGGCGGTCTTGCGGTGGCTGGCCATCCTGCCCATCCTGTGGTTCACCGCGTTTGTCTGGCAAATGCTGTTGCGGGCGCGCGGGTATGAGCCGGATTTCCAGCAGGCCATTCAGTTGTTCCTGCAAGCCCGCAACCCATGGGCCAGGCTGGGATTCGCCTTCTTTGCGGTGGGGCTGGCCCCATTTGCGGAGGAGGCGCTGTTCCGGGGCATTCTTCTGCCGCTGCTGGTTCGCGGGACCGGACCCGTTTGGGGAGTGACGCTGCTGGCGGCCGGCTTTGCGGCACTGCATGCCGACGCCGGCACCTTTGCGGCACTGGCCGTGTTCTCCGTGGCATTGTCGCTCGCCTATGCCCGCACCGGCTCGCTCTGGGTGCCTGTGTCGATGCACGCCCTGTTCAACGGCACCAACCTGGCCCTGCTACTGGCGTTGTCCCGCGCCGGCTTTATGTAAAAGCCATTGCTGGGGTCAGCCCTTAAGTTAGAAGACAAGGCTGCTATCTTCTATCTTAAGGGCTGACCCCGGCGAAACAAGAAGGGGCGGTGGCGAGCAGTGGGGCCCATTTTTCTTTGGCCTGGGCAAGGGCCCGGCCGCGGTGACTCAATCCGTTCTTCTGCTCATTGGTCATTTCGGCGAAGGTGGCCTCGTACCCATCCGGGACAAACACCGGATCGTAGCCGAATCCCCCGGTGCCCCGCGGCGCGTCGATAATCCGGCCCGGACACTGGCCGGTGACCATTTCCGTGCGGCCTGCGGGATCGCACAGGGCGACCACGCACCGGAAGCGGGCCGCCCGATCGGTCTGCCCGGATAATTCGCGAAGGAGTTTGATGTTGTTGCGGGCATAGTCGCACGGTTCACCCGCGTAGCGCGCGGACAGGACCCCCGGGGCGCCGCCCAGCGCCGCCACTTCGAGACCAGAATCATCCGCCAAGGCCCACAGCCCCGTCGCCAGCGCGAGTTCCCTCGCCTTCTGGATGGCATTCGCTTCGAAGGTGTCGCCGTCCTCCTCCACATCCGGAAGGTCGCCCCATTCCGCGGCGGAAATCCATTCCACGCCGGGCAGCCGGAAGATGTCCCGGATTTCCCTGATTTTGTGGGCATTGCGGGAAGCGATGAGAATCTTCATGGTCCGCCTTTCAGCCGCCGACGTAGCGCCGTTCGATCTGGCGCGAGATGCCGGTGAGAATTTCATAGGGAATGGTGCCGCAATGCCGGGCCAGTTCGTCTGCCCAGACCCGTTCCGGGCCCTGTTCGCCGATCAGGACGACTTCATCGCCGGCCTGCACGCCGCTGTCCGGTCCGAGGTCTGCGCTGATCCAGTTCATGCTGACGCGGCCCACCACCGGGCGGCGCCGGCCCCTGATCAGCACATGCCCCCGGTTGCCGAGATGGCGCTGATAGCCGTCGGTATAGCCGCAGCTGATGGTGGCCAGTTGGGTGGGACCCGAGGTCTTGTAGCTGCCGTAATAGCCTACCGCAAAACCGGCGGGCACGCTCTTGACCTGCATCACGCGCGATTTCCACTGCAGTACCGGGACGGTGGCAAAGCGCTGGCCGGCATCCGCCGCCCCGTAGCCATAAAGCGCCAGGCCCACGCGCACGGCGTCCGCATCGCACTCCGTCAGCAGCAGCGCGGCGCGGCTGCTGGAGAGATGCTGGAACAGCCGTTGGCCGGCGGCCGCTTCAATCAACGGCACCGCCTGCCGGAATTTCTCCGCCTGCCCCCGCGCCGCTGTGGGCTTCTTCATCGGCTCAACCATGGCAAAATGCGTACAGACGCCCTGCACCTCCAGCCCGGGCAGGCGCGCCAGTTCCGCGGCCTGTTCTGTTTCGGCTGGACAGACGAATCCCAACCGGCCCATCCCCGTATCCAGTTTCACATGCACTCCCAGGAGACCGCCAGCGGCAACCGCGGCCGCCGACAGTGCCTGCCCGTGCTCCCGGGACACCACTACCGGGGTGATTCGTTCGCGCCGCATCTGCGGGACATCCGCCGGCGCCGCCACTCCCAGCACCAGAATCAACTCTGCCGCCGGAACCGCCGCGCGCACTGTCGCCGCTTCCGCAACATACGCCACGGCAAACCGCGTCACGCCCGCCTCCGCCAGCCCCGCCGCCACCGAGGCCAATCCGTGCCCATAGGCATCGGCCTTGACGACCGCCATCAGGCCCGCGCCGTTCAGCGAGGCCTGGATGGCCTGTGCGTTAGCCCGCAGACGGCCCAGATCCACTTCAACCCATGATCCACCGCAATTTGCCATGCGGGGCATTAAATCCTATTCCCGCGGCCCATGACAAGCTGCGAGGGCCGGATGCCCCCGACCGGCTTTCCTGGTAAAGCGTTTTTTATTTACCTTTTCAAAACTCTTTCCCATAGTTACCTGTTTGGGATCGAACTCCAGATGAAAACCCACGCCTTGAACAGGATTCTCGCCCGGCTGGATCAGCGTCTGGCGCATTCCCCTTCGCCGCCCTATCGCTTGCCCGGACTGTGGATTGATCCGTTCGGCCCGGGCGCGGCCCGGATGGTTTGCCCGGAACAATTTTTTGGCGAACGCATCCGGACCATACTGGCCACGCCACCCCAGGCACGCGTCGCGGATGGCGACCTGCCCGGCGACTGGGGCAAGCATTCCATCGCCTACAATCTACTCGTCCGCTACGGGGCCGCCTATGACCATGATGGCGATGGGCAGGTTTCCTGCGAGCCGCTGACCAGCGGCTGGCGCGAAACCGGGACCTTCCTCAAGGCGATCACGATGCTGCCGTTCATCCGCTCGCTTGGGTGCAACACCATTCACCTGCTGCCTATCACCGCCATCGGCCGGGACGGCAACAAAGGCAACATGGGCAGCGCCTTCGCCATCCGTGACCCCTACGCACTGGATGAACACCTGGCCGAACCCGCGCTGGAACTTGATGCGGAAACCGAATTCGCCGCCTTTGTCGAGGCCGCGCACCACCTCGGCATCCGCATCGTCGTCGAATTCGTCTTCCGCACCGCCGCCAAGGATGCCGCCTGGGCCAAGGAGCATCCCGGCTGGTTCTACTGGATTCGCGCCGACGTGCCCGACCGTCAACCGGGCGAGAAATCCGAGGACACCTACGGCGCCCCGCTCTTCACGCCCGAGGAACTCCGCCAGATCTACGACGCCGTCGGCAACGGCCGCTTCCGCGAGCTGCTGCCGCCGCACCCAATCTACCGCCACATGTTCACCGCCCCGCCCCGCCCCGAGACCATCCGGATGGAAAACGGCGCCTGGCGCGGCACCGCTCCCGATCCCCGCACCGGCCAACCGGTCACCGTGCGCATCCCCGGTGCCTTCTGCGACTGGGGCCCCGACTCCGAACAACCGCCATGGACGGATGTCACCTACCTGCGGCTCTACGACCACCCCGACTACAACTACATCGGCTACAACACCGTCCGCATGTATTCCGCCCAGCTCGCGCAACCCGAAAACATCGTGCGCCCGCTGTGGAACAAAATCATCGAGGTCATCCCCCACTATCAGACGCATTTCAAGGTCGACGGCGTGATGATCGACATGGGCCATGCCCTGCC
Source organism: Lentisphaerota bacterium (assembly GCA_012514035.1). Classification (GTDB taxonomy): domain Bacteria; phylum Verrucomicrobiota; class Kiritimatiellia; order CAIQIC01; family Lenti-01; genus Lenti-01. Next base: position 7,096 of record JAAZBB010000055.1, read on the forward strand.
CGCCGACCTCAAGCGCGGGCTGGTCGCCCGCGCGCGCCAGGTGGATCCGGATTTTGCGCTGTGGGCGGAGGAATTCAACATCACTCCGGCCGCCCGCGAAGAAGGCTACAACGTGTGCGTGGGCCCCTTCATGCAGACCGTGCGCAACCCGGAGCATTTCCGCAATTGGCTTCGTTGGCTCCATGGCGCGGGCCTGCCCGTCCCCTTCATGGCCATGGCCGAGAACCACAATTGCCCGCGCGCGGTGCATTGGCCCGGCGGAATGGCTTACGCCCTCTATGCGCAGGCCATCGGCGCCTTCCTGCCCGGCGTCCCCTACCTCCACAACGGCATTGAACTGGCCGAGCCTGTCCCCGTGAACACCGGCTTTGATTTCACCAACGAGGAAGTTGCGCAGTTGCCGCCGTCCGTTCTTCCGCTGTTCAGCGCCGCCGCCATGGACTGGACGCGGGAAGAAAACCTGATTGCCCCCCTGCGCCGCGTCCACGCGCTGCGTGCCAAGCACCAGGACTTGTTCAGCGATGCCTCGCCCGGCACCATCATCCCTCTGGAGACGGCCAACCCCCGCATTACGGGCTATGCCCGTCAGAAACCTGGCGCAAGGGGAGGCTTGGCCATCCTGGGCAACACGGACATGCACAACGCGCAACCCTTCATCCCGCCACACCCATCGGCGGCGGTCGACTTGATCCTCGACCAGCCGATCCCCGCGCTCCTGCGCCCCGGCCGGGTCGTCGTTTATCGGTTCTGAACAAACGACGCCAGGCCCCCGCCCGCTTGCATAACGATTGTGCGGTGCGGGACCGGAATCTGGATGCCCTCGCGGTCGAAGGCCAGCTTGGTTCGGCGGAGGAACTCCCGGCCCACCATCCATTGCCGGCTCGGCTTGGTCTTGATGCGTCCTTTGATCACCACCGCCGAATCCGCGAACCGGTCCACCCCGAAGATTTCCGGCTCCTCCAGGATTGACGGGCCGAAGGCCGAATCCTGCCGCAGTTCACGGAACACGCCGCGCAGCACCTCGCAGACCCGGTCCGTGTCTTCCTTGTAGGCCACGCCGATGTCGAACACATAGCCGGACCAGTCGCGCGTCCGGTTGCTGAGCGTGGTGACGGTCCCATGCGGGAAGATATGCCTCACGCCTTCCACGTCCCGCAGGACGAGCGTACGGAAGTTGATCTCCTCCACCAGCCCACCCGTCCCGTTGATGACCGCGACGTCGCCGATCCGGATCTGGTTTTCCAGGATGAAAAAGAATCCGGTAATGATGTCCTTGACCAGGTTCTGGGCACCGAACCCGACGGCCAGGCCCAGGATGCCGGCACCGGCCAGGATAGGGCCGATTTCCACGCCCAGTTCCTTCAGGATCACCAGCAGCACAGTGATCCACACCGCCAGCCGCGCCCCTTGGCGCACCAGTTTCAGCAGCGTTTCGACCCGTTTTCCGGATTCGCTCGGGGGTTCACCCTCCGCCGCGTATTTCGCCTTCAGGCGGCCTTCCATCCGGCTGAGCAGCTGGCGGACAACAGCCAGCACGCCCCACCCCAGCAGCAGGATCAACGCCACCCGCAGTGAGGTTTCCAGCACGTTTTCCCAGCTCACATCATTGAAATATTTCAGGATGATATCCACAGGTTCACCTCGCTCACTGGATTCGCTCTCGATTCTTTATTCCTATCGCGCCCCCACCCATTGGTCAAGAAGTCCGGCCACGAATAACATCGGCCATCGCCACTGGCGACTCCGTCTGCTACCGTGGCGGCAAATGCCCCGTCGCCGCTGTTCATTGATCATATTGCTCCTGTTGGCTGCGGCCTTCGCCGCGCTGAACTTTCTTGCGTATCGTCACGCCCGCGCCATGCTGAATTATTCCTCCGGCGGCGTGCGCACCGAAAAGCCGGAGGAGATGTCACCCAGTTCCAAGCTTCGGGTGCTGCTGCTGGGCGTCAACATGCCGCGGCCGGTGGATGAGCGCCCGCCGGCCGCGCTCTCGCCCGAAGCCCGGGCGCTGACCATCGCGGTTCCCGGCGGCATCACGCTGTCGGCCTGGCATGCCGACGGTGGCGTCGCCGCGCCGCTGGTGATCTTCTTCCATGGCTACACCACCGAAAAAATCCGCCTGCTGCGCGAAGCCCAAAAGATCCACGCCATGGGCGCCTCCGTCCTGTTGGTGGATTTCCGCGGTTCGGGCGGCTCGTCGGAAAGCCATACCACGCTCGGGTACCGTGAGGCGGAGGATGTTGCAGCCGCGGTGCGATTCGCCCGGGAACACCTGCCCCGTTCCGCGGTGATTCTCTACGGCCAAAGCATGGGTGCCGCCGCCATCCTGCGCGCCATCCACGTCTTGGATGTCCGGCCCGACGCCGTCATCCTGGAATCCGTATTTGACACCATGCTGGGCGCCATCCGCAACCGGTTCCGGGCAATGGGCGTACCGTCGTTCCCCAACGCCGAACTGATGGTCTTCTGGGGCGGGTGGCAGTTCGGATTCAACGGATTTGCCCACAATCCGGTCGAATATGCGCGCTCGCTGGATTGCCCGGTGCTCTTCCTGCACGGGGCGGACGACTTCCGCGCCACTCTCGCCCAGGCCCGGCGAGTCTATGATGCCGCCGGCGGACCCAAGCGGTTCGTCGAATTTGCCGACATTGGCCATGCCTCCTACGCCGCCCGGCACCCGTACCAGTGGCAGGCGGTTGTCCGCGCCTTCCTGGCCCCCTTCCTGCGTCCGCCTTTGCGCTGATTCACTGGCCCGGGCCACAAGACCGGCTCACCCTGTTGCGGACAGAAGACAACCTGATCCGCTCAGGGCGGATTGCCCAGCACGTCCCCAAACCGTTCCCGGATCTTGCCGATGTGGGAGCCCTCCCAATAGATTTTGCCGCAGGCGGGGCAGCGGTAAAAGGCATCGTAGTACTTCTTCGTCTTGGGTTCCAATTGGTCGAGCACTTGGGCCTTCGCGACGGGTTCGATTAATCCGTTGCAGTCCGCGCAGCGGGAGAACGGCCGAACCTGCCCCGCGAGATCGAAGCGGTGCAGGACTTCCTCCACCTGGCGCGCCACCAGGACGGAGCGCACCCAGTAGCCGTGCGTGACCGCCTTGGCATGCAGCAGCCGCCGGTCGCGCGTCAGCACGATGCGTTTCTTTTCCGCGGCGATCGCCACGATTTCGTCGTCGCGGAAGGAATTCGAAAACAGCGTATCGAAGCCCAGCAGGCGCAACTTCCGGGCCAGGCGGCCGAGATTCACATCCACCACGAAGGCGGGTTTCCTCAACGGCTTCTCGCGCAACTTGACGATGGGAGAAATGTCGAGACCTTCGAACACCGGATAGACCGCCGCCCGGTCGCCGTTTTGGAGCTGGTAGTCGAAGCCAACAGACTGCCCGTTAACGATGATCAGGTCCACCTCCGTGTGCGGCACGCCGAGGGCCTCGATCGGATCCTTGATGCCGGGATGGCCGTCGAAGCGGTAGGCCAGGCTCTGTTTGCGCTGTTCCGGCTTGAGGAAGTCGTTCAGCTCCTCGTAGAACCGGAATTCGGCGGCGTGTTCGAAGATGCGGTCTTTATTTCGTCCGGGATGCTTCATGGCTGGAACGGAGAATCCGCGCCTCCGGCAGTCCACTGGCGCACGGGTTTGCCCCGCAAGGCGCGCAGCAAGGCCGGCCAGGCATGGGGCGGGAGTTCTTCGGCACGGGCGTTTGGGGGCAGGCTGACGGCGGCCAGCGCGGGAAGCGGATCCGCCACCAGCGTGCGCAACGACCGCGCCAGGGTCTTGCGCCGGTGCGAAAAGGCATGGCGCACCAAGGCCCGCAGCTCCCGTTCATCCGCGCCCCCCCCCAGCGGCGCCGGACGAAGGTCCAGGCAGCAGATGCTGGATTGGACCTCCGGCGGTGGCCAGAAACAGGATGGGGAGATGCGCTTGACGGTGGAAATGTCGTAATGCCGCTGCAGCAAAATGGACAGCACCCCGTAGTCCCGGGTGGCGGGCCCGGCTTCCAGACGCGCCGCCACCTCGCGCTGGATGGTAATAACCATCCGGGCGGGCGGATGCGGAATCGCGGTCAATTCCACCAGCAGGCGCGCCGCGATGGCATACGGCAGGTTGGCCACCAGCTTCAGGCCCGGCCGCGGAAACAGGGCGGCCAGATCGCAGTCGAGCACGTCGGAATGGATCAGCGTCAGCTTAGGTTGATTGGAAAACCGTTCGCGGAGATAGCAAGCCAGCCGGGCATCTTTTTCGACGGCGGTAATCGTCGCCACGCGTTCGAGGAGCGCGCCGGTCAGGACGCCAAGCCCCGGCCCCACCTCCACCACGGCATCGTCCGGCCGCAGGTCGGCCGCCGCCAGCAGGATGTCGAGGATATTGCGGTCGATCAGAAAGTTCTGGCCCAGGACGCGCGAGGGATGAAAGTCGAGCTGCGCAAGCAAAGCCCGGACTTCCGAGGGATGCGTCAGGACAGGCGGAACATCCATTTTGGAAGTGTCATTCGACATGAAGTTTTGCTATTGGAAACCAAAGGTAGGAGCTGCCATGAGAGATGCCGAGCAAAAAATCCGGAAACGGGACGAACTGGCGGGGGAATGCGCGCGGTTGCGGGCGGCAGGCAAAAAAATCGTGTTCACCAACGGCGCGTTCGACCTGATGCATGCCGGACATGCCACCTATCTGGAGTTTGCCCGGAAGCAGGGTGATGTCCTGATCGTCGCGCTGAACACCGATGCCAGCGTACGGCGCTACAAGGGTGAAAAGCGCCCGATCGTGGACGAGCAGAACCGCGCGCGGCTGGTGGCGGCCCTCGAATGCGTGGACTACGTGACCTTCTTCGGCGAGGACGAGCCGAAAGCACTCATCGCCGAATTGCAGCCCGATGTGCTGGTAAAGGCGGAAGACTGGGCACACTACGTCAGCGGGCGGGACATCGTCGAAGCCCGCGGCGGCAAGGTCGTCCTCGCCCCGATGGCGGCGGGCCTTTCCACCACGAAGCTGATCGAGCAGATCGTGAAGGCCTACGGCGCGGAAAAGTGACCCCATGCCGAAAAAGAACCACCCCATTCCGGCGGATTATGGCGCCTTGCTGGTTGCGGTCAAGGAACGCGTCCGCGCCGCCCAATACCAAGCCCTCAAGGCGGTCAACAAAGAGCTGGTCGGCCTTTATTGGGACATCGGGCGGCTGATTGTCGAACGCCAGGCTGACGCTCGGCACGGTGCAGCCATTGCCGAGCGTTTGGCGGAAGACCTGCGGCGGGAATTCCCCGGCGTTGCTGGATATTCCCGGCGCAACATCTTCTACATGCGCGAATTCTATCAGGCCTACTGCGATCTGCCAAAAGTGCAACCACTGGTTGCACAAATCGGCTGGAGCCACAACCTGATCGTCTTGCAACGTTGCAAAGCCCCATTGGAACGCGAGTTTTACCTGCGGATGACGCGCAAGTTTGGCTGGTCCAAGAACGTGCTGGTCCATCAGATCGAGAACCAGAGCTACGAGAAGACCCTGCGGGGCCAAACCAACTTCGACCAGGCGCTGACGCCGGAGCTGCGGGCACAAGCCAAGCTGGCCGTGCGGGACGAATACACTTTCGATTTCCTGGAACTGGGCGCGGAGCACTCCGAACGGGAACTGGAGCGCGCGCTGATCGGCCGCATCGAGGATTTCCTGCGCGCCATGGGCGGGCTGTTTGCGTTTGTCGGCAGCCAGTTCCGGCTGGAGGTCGAGGACAAGGAATACTTCATTGACCTGCTCCTCTTTCACCGGCGACTGAAATGCCTCGTGGCCGTGGAACTCAAGATCGGCGAATTCCAGCCCGAGTTCGTCGGCAAGATGCAGTTCTATCTCGCGGCGCTGGACCGCCAGGTGCGCGAAAAGGACGAGAATCCGTCCATCGGCATCATCCTGTGCAAGGAGAAGAACCGGACCATCGTGGAATACGCCCTGCACAACACCCGCAAGCCGATCGGCGTGGCCACTTATCAGATCGTCAAGACCCTGCCGAAAGAGTTGAAGGGCCAGTTGCCCGCGCCCGAGGAAATTGCCCGTCTGCTGGAAGAAGACCGCTGACAGCCATCGAATCGCGATCCCAATGAGTTTAACAGAAAACGCAGGTCTTTCCAGAATGGCAAGCCCTCCCCTCTTATGCGCGGGTTCAAGTTGACCGGTTGGGTAGCCCTGAACGGCGAAGGGGGTGGCGGGTTGGGCGGGGTTCGGGGTTGCATCGGCCCCGACGGAATATTACCCTGTTTTCCATGAAAGCGGTGGATGATCCCCATGCCAAGATTCGGTTTTGGGCGCAGGAATCGGCCCGGCCCGGCTTCCGTCCGCCGCCGTGTCCGACTCCGGAGAAGTTGCCCCCGTTCCGGCCGCAGCGGTTTTCCTCCTATCCCGAAATGAACGCCTGGAAGCGCCGCTATTTGCTGGAAATCGCCCGCCAGGGAGGGGTCAAATGGAAGAGTTCATCGCCCGGTTGAACCAGGCGTTCGGCCTGTTTCGGGGCGCTGGATAGAGCCGCGATGGAGGGGGCGCCATAGAAGACAAAGGCGGCGCAGCGGTCGGAGGCGGAGAAATGAGGCTTGCATATAGTGACACGAAATGAAATCATGCCTGCATATGGTAAGACGAAAACATTGGCTGGAGCGGATCGAAATGGCGTGGCGCCGGCACAACGTGGTCTGGCTGGCCGGGGTGCGGCGTGTGGGGAAAACCATGCTGTGCCAATCCCTGGACGCCGTGGAGTATTTCGATTGTGAACGTCCGGCGGTTCGCCGGCAGATGGCGGATCCCGAGGTGTTTCTCAAAAGCCTGAAAGGCAAGCGGGCCGCCTTGGATGAAATCCACCGGCTGGGGAATCCGGCGGAATTGCTCAAGATCGCGGCGGACCACTTCCCGAATGTCCGTCTCGTGGCAACCGGTTCGTCCAGCCTCGGGGCTTCCTCTAAATTCGGCGACACCTTGACCGGGCGGAAAAGCGATATTTGGCTGACCCCGATGATCCTGGCCGATATCCGGGATTTCCAGAATGCCGATCTGGCGCATCGGATGCGCCATGGGGGGCTGCCCCCTTTTTTCATGGCCCGGTCTGCGCCCGATGCAGAAATCCAGGATTGGCTGGATTCCTATTGGTCCAAGGACATTCAAACGCTGTTTCGTTTGGAGCGGCGGGCCGCGTTCCAGAAATTCTTTGAATTGCTGTTGGCGCAAAGCGGGGGAATCTTCGAAGCGACGGGATATGCCGCGCCCTGTGAAGTCAGCCGGCCCACCATTGCCAACTTCCTGGCCGTGCTGGAGGCCACCTATGTGGCGCAAGTGCTGAAACCCTTTTCCTCCCATCGGGCTTCGGAAATCGTGGCCGCACCCAAGGTATATGGATTCGACACCGGCTTTGTGTGCACCCTGCGGGGCTGGGACCACCTGCGCGCCGACGACATGGGGTATCTGTGGGAGCACCTGGTTCTCAATGAGATCCTCGCCTGCTGCGGTCGCCAGGGGATTGGTTACTGGCGGGATAAACGCGGGCACGAAGTGGATTTTGTCATTTCCCGCCGCGGCCACCCGCCGCTGGCTATTGAATGTAAATGGCAGGCGGACCGCTTTGATCCAACGGCATTGAAATCATTCCGACAGATTTATCCGGCCGGGATGAACTTCCTCGTTGCGCAGGACGTGGACCGCTCTTTCCAGAGACGTTTTGCCAATCTGGAAGTCGTGGTTTGCTCCCTGAATTCCTTGATCGAACACCTGACGGGCAACAAGCCGAAGACCTGAACCCTATTCCGGCGCGGGATAGAGCAAAAACGTCGGATAGCCCTGGACGGCGAAGGGGGCGAGGAGGCCGCGGGCGGGAGGCTTGTTGGGTTCGTCGGCAAGAATCTGGATGGCGAAATAATCGCGCAGTTTTTCGGCCACGGCCGGATCGCGCAGCGTCGTGGCATCCATCAGCTTGCAGACCTTGCACCAGTGCGCGCCGAAATCGAGCAGGATGGGCTTGCCGGAGGCAACGGCTTCGCGCATCAAGTCGGTAAAGTCTTCCGGCGTGCCGGTATTGAAATCAAACTGGCGGAAAGCCGTGTCGACCGCCGCAGACGCATTGTCGGCCGCCGGGGCGGGCGTGGCGCGGAGCGCGGAGTAGGCATTCCAGGCGTAGTAGAGGGCGAGGAGCATAATCAGCAAGCCGAATGCTTTTTTAACTTTTTCCATCCACGCGCCGGGCTTGGGCAGGATGGCGAGACCGGCGGCGGCCAGCGGCCACGGCAGGGCCATGCCCACGCCGAGCAAAAACGGCAGCGCCAGGGCGATGCCAACGCCTTGCGCATACAGCGAGCCGGAAAGCGCCAGCACGGCAATCAGCACCGGGGCGACGCAGGCACCGGCCAGCAGAGCGGAAATCCCGCCCATAACGAGCACGGCGGGCAGTCGCGCCTTTCCGGCGAGGCCGGAGCCCTTGCGGAAGCGGCTGAAGTCGAGTTGCCAGACATCGAACATCGCCAGGGCCAGCGCGAAGAACAGCACGGCAATCGCGCCGTTGAACACGGGCGAGGAGTTGATGGCGCCGAAGACGGAACCCGACAGCACCACCACCAGCCCCAATGCGCCATAGACCAGCGCCATGCCGAGGCCATACACCAGGCCGAGGCCGAAGCGCGCGGATCGCGAGGCATTCGTGCCGCTGGCACCGATGACGGCCAGGTTGACGGGGATCATCGGCAGCACGCAGGGCGTGAGATTGAGAAGGAAGCCGCCGATCAGGATCAGGAGGATGGAGGGCAAAACGCCATGGCGGAGGTAGAACTGGCCGGGATCGTCGAGAAACAGTTGCCAGGCGGATGTCTCCGGCGGGGGCGCCGAAGCCGGATCGAGAAAGGCCAGGAATGCGGGAACCTTGGCGTACCCTATCAGGCGGCGCGGTTCGCCGCGTTCTTTGAGCCGCTTGCTCCAATCCGCGTCCGCGGCAACCGGATTTGATGCGGCCGCAGGGGCGGCCGGTGCCGCGCCGAGGAAAAGCGTAACTTCTTCGGGCAGGAAGCACATTTCGCCTTTGCAGCCCTGGTACTCGACCACGATGGAATCGCCGGCCGGAGGAACAAAGAAAGCGGCAAACGGCTTGGAATAGCTCGGTTCGAGATCGCCGGGCTGGTTCGTGTCGGGCTTGGGAACGGTCAGCGGCCGGAGGGCTTCGCCGGCGGAATCGGTGACGGTGAAGCTGGAATAGAGATGGTGGCCCGCGGGAAAATCGAAGGCCACGCGGACCGCCGCCCGACCCTCATGGGTGTCGCGGACGGCGGTGACGGAGAAGGGATTGGCCGCGGCCCCGGTCGCGAACAAACCCGCCAGCAGGATTTTCCACACCGTGGAAAAAATCGGCCTTTTTTTCCACACAATGGAAAAAAGTTTCGCGGATTTTCCACACAATGGAAAAAAGTTTCGGCGGCGCGCGAAGATCATGGAGCCGTCTTTTTCACTGTGCTTTTTTCGGGGAGGGTGGCCCCCGGGGCGGGCGGGACGTCGGGCAGGGGCTGGCCGTCGAGCGCGCTGGCGATGTCTTCGCGGAATCGGCTCAGGGGGGTGTATCCGGCGTAGGACCGGAGAATGACGCCTTCGCGGGAAATCAGAAAAGCCGTGGGGATGGCGCGAATGGCGGCAGGACCGCCGAAGGCGCCAACCACGGGGGCATCGGCCAGGCCGACGGGGAAGGACGCGGCCAATTCCCCGGCTTCGCGCGTGAGTTGGGCAACGGGACGCTCGTCCACGACGGCGCCGACGCAGGTGAAGCCGCGTGCAGCAAACTCCGCCTGCAGGGAATTCCATTCCGAGATGGAACCCCGGCAGCCGGGATCATCGGTGCGCAGGAATTGGATGAGCTGGACCTGCCCGGCATGGTCGGCGGTCTTGATTTCGCCGGGGAATTCGGACGCCAGATTAGGCATTACGAAGCGCGCCGGCGTGGGCGGCGGACCGGCGATGCCCGGGGCCTCAGACCGACGGCCGCAGGAGGTGAGGAGAATGAAGAATGAACAATTAAGAATTAAGAATCGAAGGGTTTTTTTCATGGCTCGGGGGGTGCCGCATCGGATTCCTGGAAGGCCGCCGGCGGCAGTTTTTTGGGCTTGATGATGTTCTCTTTCCGGAATTTCTCCATCTGGCGGAGCAGATTGCCGTCGCCGGTGGCAAGTTTCTTGTAGGCGTCGGCGTAGGCCTCGCGGGCCTTCTGGAGCTGGTCGTCGATCCGCTGCATGTCCTCGGCGAAATTGACGTATTTTTCGTAGATTTTGCGGATGGCGTCGAAGACGTCGTTGAGGATGCCGCGCTGTTTCTCGAGGCGCCAGACCTGGTCCACGAGGCGCAGGGTGGCCAGCAGCCCCCCCGGACCGGCCAGGATGATGTCGGCGCGCGCCGCGGTTTCAAAGAGGTCGGGTTTGGCGGACAGGGCCAGCGTGAAGGCGGGTTCGGAGGGGATGAACATGATGACGAAATCGGGGGCCTTGAACCGGAAAGCGTCGAGATCCTGATAGCGCTTGCCCGACAGCCGTTTCACGTGGCTTTCGATCGCGGCCAGATGGGCCTTGAGCGCGCCGGCGCGGGCGGCGTCGGAAGGGGCGCGGGCATAGTCCAGGTAGTCCTTGAGCGACATCTTGGAATCGATGATGAGGCAGCGGCTTTCGGGCAGGTGGATGACGGCGTCGGGCTGGAAACGGCCTTCGGCGTCGGTCACGCTGACCTGTAGGTCGAAGTCGCGGCCTTTCTGGAGGCCGGAGGTTTCCAGCAGGCGCTCCAGGACCAGTTCGCCCCAGTTGCCAATGGCTTTGTTGTCGCCCTTGAGGGCTTCCGCCAGGCTGTCGGCCTTCAGACCGACGGCCCGGCTTTGTTCGGCCAGGATTTCAACCTGCTGCTTGAGGGCGCTGCGCTGCTGGACATCGGCCAGGTGCACAAGCTCAACCTTCTGCTTGAACTCGGCGATTTTCTCGCCCAGGGGACCGAGCAGGGCGGAGAGGACGTCGCGGTTCTGGGCGGTGAATTTCCGGGACTGATGGTCGAGAATGCCGGCCGCCAGGACCTGGAACTGGTTGACCAGGTCTTCCCGGGCGGCCGCCAGCGCGTCGTACTGGGCCTGGAGGCGGATCAGGTCGGCCCGCGCCCGCGCGAGGCGGCCCGCGGCGATGGCGCCGGAAATGAGCAAGCCCAGCAGGAGGCCAAGGGTCCAGGCCCCAAAAAGGTAATAATACAGAACCGGCATGGAATGAGTTAGCCGCAGCGGGGAGCGGAAATCAACCTGAAAAGGGTTCAGAGGTCAGGGATCAGAAACAAGCCCTGAACCCGGATGAGCCCATCCTGAATCCCGAGCCCTGAACCCGGCGCCCCCCCTATGCGGACACGTAGCCGAATTTCTTCAAGAGCCAGTAATTGCGGGACCAGTTGGGTTCCACCTTGACCCACAATTCCAGTTTGTGGGGCTTGCCATAGATTTCGGCCAGGTCCTTTTCCGCGGCACGACGGATATCGCGAATCATCCGGGCGTGATTGCCGATGACGATCGGGCGCTGGGAAGGCTTTTCCACATAGATGGTGGCCCGGACGGCGACGGCTTCCGGGGTGTCCTCAATCTGCTCGACGGCGACGGCGATGGCATGAGGAAGTTCGGCCTTGAGACGCGCGTTGATCTGGCCGCGAATGACGTCGGCCATGAAAAAAGGCCCCGGGTCGTCCGTGAGCATATCGAGGGGAAAAAGCGGCGGGGCTTCCGGCATGGCCGCGCGCAATGCGGCCAGCAGGTCGGGCAGCCCCGCGCCGGTGGCGGCGGAGACCTCGAACCAGCGGATGGCCGGCGGCGCAAAGGCCGGGTCCCGGGATCGGATCTTCTCAAGGATTTCCGCCCAGGCGGCTTCGTAGGCGGAACGGCGCAGGCCAAGGTCGGTTTTATTGAGAATGGCGAAAACGGGTTCGCGCTCGGCCGCCAGCTTCTGCATCCAGCCGCGATCTTCGTCCTGCGGGGCCTGGGAGGCATCGAGGAGCAGCAGCACGACGTCGGAACCGGTGACCAGCCCCCGGGCCGTACGGTTCAGCATGGAACTGAGGGCGTGCGAGGCCCGGCGGATGCCCGGCGTATCCAGAAGGACGATTTGCAGGCCGTCCTCGTTCAGGATGCCCCGCACGGGCCGGCGGGTGGTCTGGGCGACGGGGGAAACCACGGAGACCGGTTCGCCAAGCAGCGCGTTGAGCAGGGAGGACTTGCCGGTATTGGCACGCCCGACGATGGCGGCGATGCCCGCGCGAAATCCCGGCATGACAGGTTCGATCATGGCGCCGGCGACAGGTCTCGGGAGAAATCCGCCACGTCGCCGTTGGCCGGGAGTTCCACCGCCAGGCCCAGTTTCTCCCGCAGGAGCTTGGCGAAGGACTCCCGCTGGTCCTGTTCCCCATGGACGAGATACACCTTTTTCGGCCGGGCCGCCTGGATGTACTGCAGGAGTTCCGTGCGGTCGGCATGGGCGCTGAAGGAGCGCAGGGTTTCCACTTCGGCCCGGACTTCGAATTCGTCGCCGAAGATGCGCACGACCGGCTCGTGGTTCTGCAGGCGGCGGCCCAGGGTGTGCTGGGCCTGGTAGCCGACCAGCAGGACAATGTTGGCGGGGTTCTCGATTCCGTGCTTGAGATGATGCAGGATGCGGCCGTGTTCGCACATGCCCGAGGCGGCCAGCACAATGGATGGCTGACGCGAGGAGGTAATGGCCTTGGAGTCCTCCACGGATTCGGTGAAATGCAACCATTCGGCTGTCATGATCGACCCCATGCGCCGGCGCAGGTCGTGGTATTCCTCGTCCAGATAGGTCTTGCTTTTCTCGAAGACCCGGGAAATGGCCTGGGCCATCGGGCTGTCGAGATAGACCGGCACTTCGGGAATCTCCTTGCGCTCGCGGAGCTGGGCGAGAAGATAGACGATTTCCTGGGCGCGCCCCAGGGCAAAAGTGGGAATCATAACCTTGCCCCCGCGGGCCAGAGCGCGGTTCACGGCCATCCGCAGATCTTCCCCTTCGTTGCGGGCGTCTTCGTGCAAGCGGTCGCCGTACGTGCTCTCGGAAATCAGGATGTCGACGTCCGTGATCTGGACCGGATCGTTCAACAACGGCAGATTGTAGCGGCCGAGGTCGAAGACCAGCGCGACACGCAACGACGCCCCTTCCGGCTGCGGAATTTCCAGCCGGGCCAGGGCTGCGCCGAGGATGTGCCCGGCATCGACATGCACCAACCGGACGCCGCCGGGCAGGATCACGGACTCGCCATAGGCATGCGCCTGGATGAGGCGGATGGCCGCTTCGGCATCTGCGAGGGTGTAGAGGGGAATCACCGGCGGCTGATCGCGACGGTTGGTCTTCTGGTTCAAGTAGGCGGCATCGGCTTCCTGAATGTGGGCCGAATCGCGCAGCATGATGGGCAGGAGGTCCGCCGTGGCCGTGGTCGTGTGAATGGCATTGCGATATCCGTTTTTAGCCAGGGTGGGAATGTTGCCGCAATGATCGATGTGTGCATGCGAAAGCACCATGGCATCGACGCCGGCCGGACGAAATCCCAAATTCCGGTTGATTTCCTCGGATTCCTTGCGCCGGCCCTGAAACAGGCCGCAATCAAACAGGATGCGCGCCTGCTCCGTTTCCAGGAGATGTTTCGAGCCCGTGACCTGGTTTGCGCCGCCGAGAAAATGCCACTTCATGCCGTGCCTGGGGTTGGACCGTTTTCGCTCTGGATTCTCCTCATCCAGAGCAAGATAGCATGATCCCCCGGCCGGAACAATGCCGGAGGAGATTGGCAGCGCGGCAGGCAAAGCCTGTCCGCATCCGCCCCCCCGCAAAACAATCGCACCGTCGCATCGGGACACCGAGCATCATTCCACCGTATCCAATCATTCCATTATTAATTAATAATTGTATAAATATAGTTCATTTTTTGATAATCTTTCGGAATTAAAACAATACTGAATTTCTCATCATTAATTAATAATGGGATTCATGGCCTGGCAAATTTTGGCTGTATCATCAGGGGTCAAGCGATAGAAACTCCATGGAAAAACCCCAACACAAACCGTCCCCCTGACCAGAACGACTTTGCACCGGAGGGCGGAAATATGCTGAAGCCGCGTCTGTTTAATTGCGGCCGACGCTATGATAGGTGAATCCAAGCGCGCGGATGGTTTCCGGATCGAAAATGTTCCGGCCGTCCACGATCACCGGACAGGCCATCACATCCTTGAGCTTCTGCAGATTGATCTTTTTCACCGCATCCCATTCCGTCAGAATCAGGACGAGATCGGCGCCCCGCGCGCATTCGTAAAGGTCCGGCACGCATTCAAGCTCGGGGTGGATTTCCTTGAACTTCTCCTGCGCCACCGGATCCCAGGCGCGCAACTTGGCCTTCATTTCCTGGAGCTTGGGAACGAAGTAAAGGCTTGGCGCCTCACGCACGTCATCGGTTTCGGGCTTGAAGGCCAGGCCGAAGATCGCAATGTGCTTGTCCTGCACCACCCACAGCTCCTGCTTGATTTTCTTCATCACGTAGTCGCGCTGGGTCTGGTTGATATGTTGGACTTCCTTCAGGAGCTTGAACTCGTGCCCGAGGGCGTCCGCCAGGCGCACGAATGCATCCACATCCTTGGGAAAGCAGGAGCCGCCGTAGCCCACGCCGGCGCTCAGGAAACGCGGTCCGATGCGCGGATCGAGCCCCATGCCCTTGGCCACCTGCCCCACATCCGCCCCGGCCAGCTCACAGATGCGCGCCACGGCGTTGATGTAGGAGATTTTCATGGCCAGGAAGGAATTGGACGCGTGCTTGGTCAACTCGGCGCTCGTGACACTCATCCGGAGAAACTGCCCGCCGCCTTTTTTCAGGATCGGCTTGTAGATTTCCTCCAGCAGGTCGCCCGCGCGCTGGGTTTCCACGCCGACGACGATGCGGTCGGGATGCGTTGCGTCCTCGATCGCCGTGCCTTCGCGCAGGAACTCGGGATTGGAGGCCACATCGAAATCGGTATCTTCCCGGAGATACTTCAGGACCGTGCGCTTCAGGTGTTCGCTGGTCTTGGCCGGAACGGTGCTCTTCTCGACGAGCAGGCGGTAGCTGGTCATGTGTTCGGCCACCTGGCGGCCAACCTGCTCCACATAGGTCATGTTGGCCTCGCCCCCCACGCCGGGCGGAGTGCCTACGGCGATGAAAATCACCTCCGCAAAGGAGGTGCCCTCGGCGATGGACGTACTGAAGTACAGGCGTCCGGCCTTTACGTTCCGCGCCACGATCTCGTCCAGTCCCGGCTCGTAGATCGGCATGATTCCCTTGTGCAGCAGCTCGATTTTCCTGGGATCGTTATCGATGCACAGCACCTCGTGGCCCGCGTCCGAAAAACACGCGCCTGTGACCAGCCCCACGTATCCCGTGCCCACGACCGAAATCTTCATTCCCGGATCTCCTTAGCTCTGCTTGTGTTCCCGAAACAGGGGAGAAGATAGGTAACGGACGCGTCGAAATCAACCCTTTCCAACACATCCAGCGTCTGCGATGAGTTTCTCGTACAGCCGCGCCGCCGTTTTGAATCAGCCGGATGATGGAATCTTGCATATGATTGGCCATGAATGCCGCCGTTGCCTCCTCCACGACCTTGTACCGCTGGGAGCGGAATTGGCCCTCCCGCCGCACAAAGCGGCGCCCCCCCCCAATAAACTCGATGCGCTGCCGACCTATGCCAAAAACGATGAATACAATCCTCATTCGGTTGTCGAGGTGTGAGAATGCGAATTGCCCAGGAGGGCAACCGCTGGTCTCCCGGATGCCATCATGAGCGTGCCAAGCGGAATTCAGGACTCCTTCCGCATACTTTATAAAGCGTGCGACTTTTAATTTCGTATGATCCGGCTGAAGGATTGAAATCCACACAAAAATAAGTTTGGAAATAAATCGCAGACTTTATAAAGTGCCCTAATCATGAACAGGATATTCAACCTGGAATTAAGCCCGACATTGTGGAGAACCTGCCGAGTGCTTGCTGGGGCCACGCGCTTGCGCTTGCTGCGCCTTGTGCTGGCGGCGCCCGGGGCAACCGTTACCTGGCTGGCGGAAGAAGCCGAGATCAGCCTTTCCCGGGCCAGTCAGGAACTCCGGCGTTTGCAATCCCGGGGCCTGCTTCGCGTTGCGCGGCAGGGGGCATTTGTTCGTTATGCCCCGGAGCCGGACCCGCTGGTACCCAGCGCACGGCCTTTGCTGGCCGCGCTGAAATTGACATTTGCCTTGGGCAAATCCGCCCAGGACCGGAAGATCCAGCGCCAAGCCACGGGTCTGTCGCATCCGCGCCGCCTCCTCCTCTTGGGCGAGTTGCTGGACGGCCCCCGCACCATCCCCATGCTGCAAGCGGCTCTGTCCATCCCGGATGATGCCGTCTACCGGCATCTCCGCCTTCTGGAACAGGGCGGGTGGGTACGCATGAAGTCGGGCGTGGTGCACGTTACCCGCAGTTCCCATCCGCTGCGGCGCTGCCTGACGGATCTGGTCAAGTCCAACCGATAGAGCAAAGACCGTATTGTCCAGCCGCGCCCGGCCAGGCCGGCTATCGAATTCACATCCCTCTCGCACCCGGGAGGCTCGGCGGCCACACATCTGAACTCGCCCTGGCCGCGCCATGCCCCCGGCAAAAGCCCTTTTCATAATTTGTCCGGTGTGGAACAATCCGGACCTGCCATGAAAATCCAGCGCGCTCTTCTCAGTGTATCCGACAAGACCGGCCTGCTTGAATTCGCCCGCGGTCTGGCCGCGCTCGGCGTGGAAATCCTCTCCACCGGGGGCACCGCGCGCGAGTTGCGCGCCGCCGGAATCGCCGTGGTCGACGTCGCAGCTTTCACGGGCCATCCCGAAATCCTCGATGGCCGGGTCAAGACGCTCCACCCCCGGATTCACGGCGGCATCCTCCAGCGGCGCGACCATGCCGCCGACCTGGACACCTGCCAGCAACTGGGCCTCCTCCCCATCGACCTGGTCTGCGTCAACCTGTACCCCTTTGAAAGCTGCCCTTCGATCGAGAACATCGACATCGGGGGGCCCGCCATGCTCCGGTCCGCGGCAAAAAACCATACGGACGTGGTCGTCCTGACCGATCCCGCAGATTACGCCCCGGTTCTCGCCGCTTTGCGCACCGCAGGCGATTTGCCCATGGCACAACGCCGCGCCCTGGCCCAGAAAACATTTGCCCGCACCCATGCCTATGATGCCGCCATAGCCGCCTGGCTGGCCGACTCCCGTCCGGCGGAAATCCCGCTGCGTTACGGTGAAAATCCGCACCAGACCGCCACCTTCCGGCCCGATGCGCCCCTCCCCGCCGAAGCCAATCTGGCCGCCGCTCGCATCCTTCACGGCAAGGAAATGTCTTATAACAACTATATGGACGGCGATGCCGCGCTCGAAACCGCCCGCGAACTCCACGCCGCCCCCGCCGCCGTCATTATCAAACACATGAATCCCTGCGGCGCCGCCACTGGGGAGACCCTAGCCGCGGCCCTGGCCGCCGCGTGGGAAGGCGACGTCGTCTCCGCCTTCGGGTCTGTCATCGCCCTGACCCGCCCCGTTGACCTCGCCGCCGCGCAGGTTCTCAAGGGCCGGTTCGTAGAAGCCCTGATCGCCCCGGACTTCGAACCCGATGCGCTTGAATTTTTGAAAGCCAAATCCAGAGACATCCGTCTGATTTCCCTCGACCGTCCCCTGGCTGCGCCGTTACCGCGGAAGCTGGCCCGCTCGATCAACGGCGGCACCCTGACGCAGGATGCCGACATCGGCGCGGCCGAAGGGTGGACCGTCGTTACGAAAGCCCCTTTCCCGGACGCCCTGCGCCCGGTGGCCGATTTCGGCATCCGCATCTGCAAGCATCTCAAATCCAACGCCATTCTGCTCGCCTGGGAGTATGCCCCCGGACGGCACGCCGTCCTCGGCATGGGCGCGGGCCAGCCCAACCGCGTGGATGCCATGCGCAAACTGGCCCTGGAAAAGGCCCGGGAAAACATCGCGCGCCTTCATCTCGATCCCGGCCAGACGTTGGCGAAGACCATTCTCGTTTCCGATGCCTTTTTCCCCTTCCCGGACAACATCGAGACCGCCGCAGCCTTTGGCATCCGCCACATCGTTGAACCCGGCGGCTCCAAGAAGGATGCCGACTGCATCGCTGCTTGCGACGCGGCCGGAATCGCAATGGCCTTCACGGGCACCCGTCACTTCCTGCATTGAACCGCCCCTCTGTTTATGCCAACAATGCCCCGTTGACAGACAGGAACGCCGCGTGATACTTTATTGAACATACGTTCAGTTACAGGAGAAAGCCCATGCCCCCCAAAACGCCCGCCGCTCCAAAGAAAGACGCCAGCAGCAGCCTCCCCCCTGCCCTCAGCGCGGTCCTGGCGCAGATCCAGAAGGAATTCGGGGAAGGCGCCATTATGCGCTTGGGCAACGAAGGCGCCGTGGCGAAGATTCCGGCCATTTCCACCAGCGCGTTGACCCTGGACCTGGCGCTCGGGATCGGCGGCGTACCCCGCGGCCGCATCATCGAGGTCTTCGGGCCTGAATCCTCCGGCAAAACCACACTGGTCCTGCACATCATCGCCGAGGCCCAGAAGAACGGCGGCATGTGCGCCTTCATCGACACCGAACACGCCCTCGACCCCGGTTACGCCAAGAAAATCGGCGTGGACATTGACAACCTGCTGGTCTCCCAACCCGATTCCGGTGAAGAAGCCCTGACCATCGCCGACCAGCTCATCCGCTCCAATTCGCTGGACGTGATCGTCGTGGACTCCGTCGCGGCGCTGGCCCCCCGCGCCGAGCTTGAAGGCCAGATCGGCGACTCGCATGTCGGCCTGCAGGCCCGCCTGATGAGCCAGGCCATGCGCAAGATGACCGGCATTCTGGACAAGTCCAAAACCTGCTGCATTTTCACCAACCAGATTCGCGAAAAGATCGGCGTCATGTTCGGCAATCCGGAAACCACCCCGGGAGGACGCGCCCTCAAGTTCTATTCCTCCGTGCGGCTCGACATCCGCCGCATTGCCGGCATCAAGGGCGGCGACGGCAAATTCGTCGGCAACCGCACCCGGGTCAAGGTGGTAAAAAACAAGGTCGCACCGCCCTTCACCGAGGCCGAGTTCGACATTCTCTATGCCGAAGGCATTTCCAAGGAAGGCGCGGTTATCGACGCCGCCAACGACCTGGGTCTGCTTGACAAGCGCGGCACTTGGCTCTCCTACGAAGGCCAGCAGATCGGCCAGGGCCGCGACGCCGCCCGCGAAAACCTCCGGCAGGATCCCGCCCTCCTCGCAAAAATCCGCGATGCCGTTTTGGCCAAGCACGCCGAACACCGCGCCAAGCCCTCCGGCAAGGAAGTCGGCGCCAAACCCGCCACCCTCGCAGCCGAGGATTAGAGGAGAAGCCCCAGAAGGTCAGGGTTCAGGTTCGGCCGGCCGGGCTTGCATGTTTCCATGTTTTCGCCCATCCTGAATCCTAACCTCTGAACCCTGTTCCCTTCTCCATGGCCAATTCCTATTCCCTCGGCAGCGTCTTCGGCATCCCGGTGCGGGTGCACGTCACCCTGCTGATTTTCCTACCGTTGTTTGCGCTATCCTTTGCGCCGGTGGCGGGGCTGGCGGGGCTGTTCTACGGCGCGCTCGGCGCCGTCGGCCTGTTCGGCAGCGTGGTGTTGCATGAAGTCGGCCATTCGCTCGTGGCCCGCGCCAAGGGCTCGCGCATCCTTGAAATCCTGCTCCTGCCCATCGGCGGGATGGCGCGTTTGAACCAGCTGCCCAAGCGCCCCGCCGACGAAATCCAGACGGCGCTGGCCGGGCCCGCCGTCAGTATTGCTTTGGGGATTGCCGGTTGGTGGTTTGCGCCGGGCGTCGCCGTCTTCAATCCCATCCTGGGCTATTTGCTGGCCGAACTGGGCCGCATCAACTTCATCCTGGCCATTTTCAATCTGATCCCGTCGTTCCCGATGGATGGCGGGCGCGTTTTCCGCGCCGCGCTGGTGCCGCGCCTCGGGCGCCTGACGGCGACGCGCATCGCGGCCACGGTTGGCCGGGGCATCGCGTGGGTATTCGGGATCCTGGCGGTGCTGCCCCTCCTGCACGGCGGGCAGATCCGGTTTTCGCTGCTGCTCATCGCGTTCTTCGTGCACCAGGCCGCCGGCGCCGAGGCGCGCGCGGCGGAATGGGAGGCCCTCGAAGAGGTTCAGCGCGGCCAACCTTCCGGCCTCTTCGACGACCTCCTGCGCAAGTGGCGGTGAAACCAGTCAACTCTAAGGACAAAGTGGACAAGGCCTCTCCCGAATCTCTCATCCCCCCGCTGGCGGCTACCGCAAGCTCAAGAGTTTCCAGGTGGCGGAACTCATCTACGACCTGACCGTGCGCTTCTGCTCCCATTATATCCGGAAATTCGAACTCAAGCTCACCAGCGTCGCCCGCGGCAGTCTCGAGGAACTTCGCCGCGACTACGAGGATTTCCTGCGCCAGCGGGGGCTGCCGCTGTTGCCCCCGGACCATCCCGCGCTGGTGCGCTTCAAGGCCAAGCGCGGCGCCACCCTGAAAGCGGTTCAGGCATGGGTGGCCGAGGAAATCGAGTGGAAGCACACGGACGCGCACGGACCAGCACCGACGGCCACGGATCGAACCTGTCGTCCTCCGTCCGTGTCCGCCCCTGACCGTCCGTGTTCGTCTCTCTCCTCTTCCGCCCTGGCGGCCAACGCGGCGCTCTCCCCCCTGAATCTGGCCTGCCACTTGCTCGACCGCCAGCTCGCCGCCCAGGCTCGGCACTCCGAAACCGAAGGCGGCTTCACCGAACGCCTCCACCGCGTCCGCTCCGCCGCCCGCCAATTTCATTTCCCATCGCCCCAGTCCACTTCGTCCACCCAGTCAACGCGGCCTCTCCCAAGGAAATTCAAATGATCAAGTGGTTCTGGTTGATTCTTCTCCCCTCCGTGGCCTTTGCACAGCAGCCCGCTTCAATCAATATGCGGAAAGATCCCGTATATATTGCCGTTGATTCCCGCGGCGCCGTGCTTTATCCAGAACAGCACTCTTTTCTATCCAGCGACCTGGACATACCGAAAAGCGACTTTGAACGGCTTCTGGACGACATCGAAAAAGTCACTCGCGTTCGCTACGTCGTCCTGCTTCTATCTCCCGAAAGCGCCTCTCTGCAACGCCGTCTTCGCATTGCGTTGCAGAAACACCAGATCGATCTGGGCCTCGAACCGTGGGACCCCGGCACGAAAATCGATGCGACCAAAATGAACAAACACTTTATTCCTCTCGTGCCGGAATCATACCTATTCATCTCCACTCGGCTGGAACATCGGCTGTGGCACGCATGGCGCGCCCAGCGCGGCGATTGCGAAGTCCGGGTGTATTCCAATTCGGTTGTGTTTCTGACCAACAACCTTGCGATGTCCTGGGAAGAACTACAAATCCCCGGAAATTCCTTTGATCAGATGCTGGACCGTTGGGAAGGCGGCGAGGATTTCCCAAGCGTATTCTGCAAGGAATCCGGCAGCGATGACCTGTATGCATGGATCATGGATCGCATCTATGATCGCGGAGCCAAAATGAACGAATGGACGGCAGCCGGCACCCCCATCGAAGTTCCCGCCAACGGCCGCGCGCCCTTTTACCTGGAATGCCGCGGCAGCCAGCTCTTTGCCATCGCGGCCGACGCCCTGGCCCAGGGGTTTGAAATCTCCGAACTGAAATCCCTCGATCCCGCCGCGCAATACGTCTGCTTCCTTGTCCGGCCCGATGGATTCGAAATCTTCCGCCAAGCGCGCAAGGCGGCCTGGGAGCACGGACTCGACGTCTCCTGCGAACTGCAGGACGAATCCGGTCCCTTCGCCATCGGGTCCGAAGGGACACCGCTGTTTCAAACGATTCCATGAAATCCATTCTGGCTTTTGCTTTTCTCTTGGTTGTTCCCGCCTTCGCCGCCGATCTTGAATGGGCGGGATGGGCGAAGAACACAGCCGTGAACGGTTTCCTCGCCCCTGCGCAGGATTTGATTGTCGTCGTGGATTCCAAGCCGCGCGGAGGTGCAACGAATGTCCAGGTGCGATTCACCGTCAACGACGGCGAGGAGCAGGCGTGCGCGTTGGAGCACCACGGCACCGCCAACTACGATACCCACGACCGCTGGCAGGCGAACCTCGGTCGGTTCCCCGAAGGAGCGGTTGTCGAATATTCCCTCCAAGTGGCCGGCGCAGGACAATCCTTCCTGCTGAATGACACCGTGACAGTCCGCAACGCCGCCGCTTCAATCCGCTGGCTCGGCAACCTGCACACAGATCCGGAACCGGACGCCTTGGATCCAGGCGATGAACTGAGCGTGTTCTCCGAAATGCAGCCGCCCGGTGTCGCCGTCGCCGCCGAAGCCGGCGTTTCCACGAACAACGGCTCAACCTGGAAAACCGTCCCCATGGCGCGCGCTGATTCCACCGCCGATCGCGATCTGTGGACCGCAAATCTCGGCGGCTTCCCCGAAGGCGCCGTAATCCGTCTTTATGTCCGCGCCCAAAACGCCGCCGGCGATTCGTTCTGGGACAGCAACGGCGGCGCGGATTACCGCCTGCGCGTGAATTCCCCGATCCGCGACGTCTATCCGGACAAAGGGCGCTACGATCCCGGCGAAACGGCCCGGATCCGGATCGACCTGAACCATCCCGGCCCCAGCACCAACGGCGTGCTGAACCTGCGCATCCGGCACTTGGACCAGGTCGTCGCCACGATGCAGCGCAACGTGCGCCTGCCACGCGGACGGGCGCAGGCCTTGATCTTCCCGTGGCCAACTCTGCCTGACGATTTCCGTGGCTACGGCGTGGACGTGGATCTGTCGGTGGGCGGCAGACTTCGCGATTCGCGTTCCAGCGCGCTGGATGTTTCCAGCGATTGGACGCGATTTCCGCGCTACGGGTTCTTCTGCGATTTTCCGGAAAACGACGATACGCAAGGCAAGGCGGCCGAACTGGCCAGGTTCCACCTCAACGCCGTCCAATTCTACGACTGGAAATGGACGCACGACCACCTCGTGCCGCGCGACGCCAATGGCCGGCCGGCCAATATCTTCACCCAGGTCGGCGGGCGGGTCCAGTCGTTCCAGACGGTCAAGGACAAGATCGCCGCCCTCCACGCCCGCAACATCGCCGCCATGTCCTACAACCTGATGTACGGCGACAGCGGCGGCGACAAGCCCGAACACGTCGAATGGACGGCTTTTACGGTCCCGAACTCCACGCGGCTCGAGGACATCCGCCGGCACGATGCCGGCAATTACCAAATCTGGGTCATGGACGTATCCAACCCCGATTGGAAGCGGCATATCTTCGGCCAGTTCCTGGAGGCGATGGAACAGGCCGGGTTCGATGGCATCCATCTCGACAACCTCGGCGGGGAGTGGTGCTACAAGTACAACTCCGACGTCGGCATCCCGGAACAGGCGGAGTTCCCGCGGTTCATCAACCAGGCCCGGGCGCATCTGCGCCGCACCCGACCCGGCGCGGTGGTGGTGCACAACGACGTCAAAAGCGACTATCTGCCCGAAATCGTCCGCTCAGACGCCGATTTTTATTATGCCGAAGTCTGGACCCGCGACACGTACCAGGGGATCCGCGACAACATCCGGGAGGTGCGCGCCGCCAGTCCCGTCAAGCCGGTGGTGCTGGCGGCCTATATCAACCGCAAACCGTGGGACGAAATGGGCGATCCATCGCAGCCGCCCCTGCCCACGTACATCAACGACGCCTCGGCCAGGCTGATGGCCGCCGGTGTCTTCGCCCTCGGCGCTTTCCGGATTGAGTTGGGCGAAGACGGTCAGATGCTGGTCAACGAGTACTTCCCCCTGCGCGCGCCGCGGATGCACGCCGGACTCAAACGCGCCATGCGCGACTATTACAGCTTCGCCGTGCGCTACGAGAATCTCCTGTTCCCTGCCCCCGGCGCCCCCCTGCGCGAGGCCACCGGCGACTGGCGCATCGACAGCCCCACCCACCGGCTGAGTCCTGACGGCGCGGCCGGCGCGATCTGGCCCGTCCTCCACGAATGCGCCGACGGCATCCTCGCCCTGAACCTGATCAACCTGAACGGGGTGGATGATCAATGGCGCAATCCCTGCGCCAACCCCGAACCGCAAACCAACTTCGTCCTGCGGGTGCGAACCGCCGGGCCGGTCAAATCCGTCTGGCTCGCGACACCCGACGACGGCCTTGGCCGGCCCCGGCCCCTGTCGTTTCGTTGCTTGGTCGACGCCGCCAGCCCCTTGGTCATCTTCACAGTGCCCCGACTCGAGTACTGGAATCTCGTGATCCTCGTTCCAGAGGCGCAGAACGATATGACTCCGGGCCGCGGATCCCGGAAGGGAAAAATCCGTCCTAGCAGTTGATGTGGACCACCTTGGCGGGCGGGAAGCCGTTGAACCAGGTGGACGAAGCATGGCTGTAGGCGCCGATATTGGGGCTGTAGACCAAGTCTCCGATCTCCAGCTCCGGCAGCGGCTCGGCGAGGCTGATCGTATCGAGCGCGTCGCAGGTCGGCCCGAACACCGCGCATAACTGCGTCGGCCCCTTTTTAAATGCCTTCACCGGGTACTTGCAGTGATCGAAGATGATACCCGAATAGGTGTGATACACGCCGTCGTTGAGGTAGTAGCACCGCTTGCTGTTGCGGTCGGCCTTTCCGATGACCTCTGCCACCAGCGTGCAGGCCGTCGCCACCATGAAGCGACCGGGCTCCGCCAGGATTTCCATGTCCGGCGGAAAGAGCCGGTCGAACTCCGTGTTGAGCGTCCGGGCCAAATCCCGGAACGGCCGGACATGCGGATCGTATGCCGCCGGAAACCCTCCGCCGATGTCAAGAATCCGGACCTGCCGGTGCCCCCGCGACCAGGCCTCCTTCATGACGCCGTCCGCGAGGGCCAGCGCCTGGACAAAGTTCTGGAAATTCGTGCACTGGCTGCCCACGTGGAAGCTGAGCCCCTCCACGGTCAGCCCGGCGGCCGCCGCCGCGTCAATCAAATCCACGGCGTCTCCGGGGGCGGCGCCGAATTTCGAGGACAGTTCCACCACCGATCCCGTGTTGGGCACATTGAGCCGGAGAATCAGGCCGGCGGCGGGGGCGTACCGGCGGATCTTACGCACTTCCTCGACATTGTCGTAGGTGACCAGCGGTTTGTACTGGTTCAGCTCCTCCAGCGTGTGTTTATCCTTGATGGGATTGGCGTAGATGATCTTGTCCCAGATGAAATCCTGGCGCTTTTTCGGCGGCAGGTTCTGGATATTCTCGTACACCGTCCGAAATTCGGCGATGGACGCCACGTCGAAGCTTGCACCCGCCCGGTACAGCGTCCGGACAATTTCGGGCAGCGAGTTCGCCTTCACCGCAAAGTATGGCTGGACCCGCGGGAGGTGCTTGCGGAATTCCGCCAGGTTCCGGCGCAGCCGGGCGTGATCCACCACGAAGAGCGGCGTGCCGTGTCGGCGCGCCAGTTGATGCAACCGGGTCAGGGCCGTCATGCGTTCATTCCTTGTGCCGGGCATCGGGATTGTGCGCGAAATAGGCGCGCGTGAGCCGCGCCATCATCTGGCCGCGCCGGTCGTAGAGCCGTTTCAACCTGCGCGGTTTCCGTTGCGCCAGCGCGTAGTGCGCCAGCAGCGGCAGGCCCACGGTGGAATCGAGATAGGCCACCACGGCGTCGGGCAATTGGTTCGGGTCCACCTTGCCCCAGCTCACGGCCTCCGAGGGGGTGGCGCCCGACAGCCCGCCGGTATCCGGCCGCGCATCCGTGAACTGCAGGAAATAGTCATGTCCGGCCTCTTTGATGCGCAGCACCTCCTGGATCTGGGGCTCGGTCTGGAGCGTGAAGTTCTTCGGCGATCCGCCGCCCACAAGAACCACGCCGGTCTTCTTCCCCCGCTGCTTCGCGTCCAGCACGATGGCCGTGGTCTCGTTGACGTCGATGCTCGGGTTGATGCGCAGCTTGTTCCCGCGCAGTTCCACACCAGCCACGTTCATTCCGATGGTCGAGTCGCCCGGCGAGGGGCAGAAACAGGGCACGCCGGCCCGATACGCAGCCGCCAGGATCGAGGCATCCTTCCGGCCGGTTTGCCGCTCGAACTCCGCGCAGTAGCGGCCCAGCAGATGGTGCAGTTCGGCCGTGCCCATCTCCTTCTGGAATTCCGGCTGCATCAGCATCTTGCGCAGGACGTCGTCCGTCCGCATCAGCACATCGTTGTAATCGAGGAAGATGTCGTAGATGCGCACGACGCCGAGGCGGCGCAGTTCGGTATCCCCCACGGCGGCCGAACCCTTCCAGAGCGGCAGGTTCATCGCATGGTGCATGTCGTGGTAGAGGTTGGCGCCCGTGGCCACAATCCAATCCACGAAGCCGGCCTTGATCAGCGGCACCACTGCCGCGGACCCCAGGCCGGCCGGGGTCAACGCACCGGCCAAGCTCATGCCGACCGTCACGTCGCCGCGGGCCAGCATCTTCTCCACGAACAGCCGGCAGCCCTCCTGCAGGCGCGCCGCGTTGTACGCCAGGAACGCGCGGTTGATCAGCTCGGGCAGCGTCTCCTTGCCCGTGATCGGCGCAGGCAGGATGCGCCGCCCGCTCAAGTAGCGTTGCTTGCCTTGCGCGAACTTGTGCGGGTATTTGCTGATAAACTTTTTTGGCAGCTTGATCGTGCTCATTCCGGGTTCCTTTCTTCGCTTCATCGCTGGGGAGGCGTCCGGCGATGCAGGGCCTGGACGATGATGGCATGCACCAGCTTGGCTGCCAAAAAGTCCGGCCCCTTCTGGCCCGGCAGCGGGGCCAGCTCGACCACGTCGCACACCGGAATGGCGGCGGCCTCGCGGCTCACGACGCGCACCACGTCCAGAAGATCCTGCCAAGACAGCCCGCCCGGCTCGGGGGTGCCGACGGCCGGCATGACGGCCGGATCCAGGCCATCCAAATCCACGGTGAGATATACCGGCCTGCCCCGCACGAACGCGGCCAGGTCTTCCAGCCATTCGCGGCCTGCCAGCGCCTCTTCCGCAAACACTGTTTTCACGCGGTCCGTGCTTCGGCGAAAACGCTCCTCACCTTCCGACAGGTTGCGGATGCCGATCTGGAAGATCGGGGCAACCTCTACGATGCGCCGCGCGGCGCACGCGTGGCTATAACGGCTGCCCTCGTATTCCTCCCGCAGGTCGGCGTGGGCATCCACGTGGACCGTGACGAAATCGCGGATGCCGGCGCGGACCATTCCGCGCGCCACCCCGCCCGAGATCGAATGCTCGCCGCCCAGCACGGCCAGCAGCTCCGGCGCCGGCCGGCCGGACAGAATTGCCGCCACCGCCTTTTCGATGGCGGCCACCATGGCTTCCGGGGAGCGGTGATCCAGCCCCAGCGGGGGCAGGGTATGGACGCCAATGCCCATGGCCGGCTCGCAATCGAACTCGCGCTCAAAAAGCTCGACCTGGCGGGACGCCACAATGATGGCGGCCGGCCCTTCGCGCGTGCCGGCGCCGTACGACGTGGTGCCCTCGTAGGGCACCGGCAACACCCAGGCCCGCGCCCGTTCCGGGGTGGACACCTCGGCCGGCAACCCCAGGAAGTTCCACGGCGATTGAAACAGATCCGCTTCCGTCATGCCTGCACTCCGTCTGCGCCCGGTTCAGGTTTCAAAGTAGGTATAACCGCGCAAACCGTTTTCATAAGCATCGAGAATCTCCCGCCGCTCCGTCGCCGAAATGCGCTTCTGGCGCACGGCTTCCTCGGCCAGTTCGCGGAAGCGCGCCAGGAGGCCCTGCGGGTTGTATTCGACGTAGCTCAGCACATCCCCGACGCTGTCGCCGTCGAATTCCTGTTCGTAGGAGATTTCTCCGGCGTCATCCACATGGATGCTGGCGACGTTGGTGTCGCCGAACAAATTGTGCAGGTCGCCGAGCGTTTCCTGGTAGGCGCCGACCAGGAAGACGGCAAAGATGTAGTCCTCGTCCTTGGCCACGGGATGAACGGGCAGGGCGCCGCGGTTGTCGGGCATGCTCACAAAATGATCGATTTTGCCGTCGCAGTCGCAGGTGATGTCGGAAAGCACGGCCAGGCGGGTGGGTTTTTCGTTCAGGCGCTGGATGGGCATGACCGGAAAGAGCTGGTCGATGGCCCAGCTGTCGGGCAGCGACTGGAAGACGCTGAAGTTGCAGTAGTAGATGTCAGCCATCAGTTCCTCGAGGCCGCGCATGTCCTCGGGCACGAACCGCAACTTGGGCATCTCGGCCTTGATGCGCGTCAGGATGTGCCAGAACAGGCGGTCGGCGGCGGCATGCTGGCGGAGAGTGATGTCGCCGTGCTTGAAAGCCTTCTGGATTTCTTCGCGGTAGAAAATGGCGTCGTTGTAGTACTCCCCGAGGTTGCGGGTGCGCAAATTCGCCGCCACCTCCATGAGGTTGCGGATGGGCTCGGGAATCGGCTTGGGCAGCGCTTTCGGCGCCTCAGGCACTTCGATCGCGCGCGTGCTGAGCACGTTGACCAGCAGGACCGAATAGTAGCCGACCAGGGCGCGGCCGGATTCGCTGACGAGCACCGGATGCGGCACGCCGGCCTTGTCGCAGATGTCCATCACGCCTTCCACGACGTCGGCCGCGTATTCAGCCGCATCGTAGTTCGCGCTGCTGGCGCAGTTGCAGCGGGAGCCGTCATAGTCGATGGCCAGCCCGCCGCCGATGTCCAGGATGCCCATCTTCGCGCCTTCCTTCACCAGGCTGGCGTAGTACTGAGCCGCCTCCCGGACGGCTTCGCGGATTTCCCGGATGTTGGGCACCTGCGAGCCGAGGTGGTAGTGCACCAGCTCGAGGCAGTCGAGCATCCCGAGCTCCCGCAACCGGTCGGCCGCCGCAATCACCTGAGGCGGCGTCAGCCCGAACACGCTGCCCTCTCCCCCCGACTCCGCCCACTTGCCGCCGACCGAGCTGGCCAGCTTGACGCGGATTCCGATGCGCGGCCGGATGTTCAGCTTGGCCGCGCGGTCCAGCAGCAGGTCCAGCTCCCCCGGCATCTCCAGGACGAGAATCGTTTGCAGCCCCATCTTCAATGAGGACAGCGCCAGGTCGATGAATTCCGCGTCCTTGTAGCCGTTGCAGATGATGTAGGCCTCGGGATCATGCAGGTAGGCCAGCGCGGCGATCAGTTCCGCTTTCGAGCCCGCTTCCAGGCCGTGGTGGAACGGGGCTCCGAACTTCACCACGTCCGCCAGCGCCTGCTGCTGCTGGTTCACCTTGATGGGATAAACGCCGCGGTAGAGCCCACCGTATCCGGAATCGGCAATCGCCTTCGCGAAGGCCTCGTGGATCACGCGAATGCGCGCCGCCAGCAGGTCGCCGAACCGCAGCAACACCGGCAGGCTGAATCCCCGCTGGT
This sequence comes from Lentisphaerota bacterium, assembly GCA_012514035.1. Lineage (GTDB taxonomy): Bacteria > Verrucomicrobiota > Kiritimatiellia > CAIQIC01 > Lenti-01 > Lenti-01. The sequence goes on from JAAZBB010000055.1 coordinate 36,533, forward strand.
ACAGGCCCTGCACAATGTCGCGGAACTTCACGCTCACCGGGCCGGTGCTGTTCTTCAGCCGCACCGCCGCGAATCCGTCCTCCGTCACGTGGAAATATCCGTTGCCCCAGGCTTCCACGCCGTACAATTCGCTACTGCGCACGTGGTCCCAGCCATCCAATGCTTCTGTCAATCCGCGCGACATTTCAACCTGTTCTGCTCCGCTTCATCCGCCACTTCCGGGCCTGCCCTGACTTCCATTCCGGCGAAAAAGTGCGCCAAAGATTCTTCCAACGCAATAGCAAACCGCCCGGCCCGCGCATTTTTTCCAGATCCGCCCCCGCCCCGCCGCTTTTGGGGTTGCGGGGGGCAACGCAACCGGCATACCATGACGGCCATGAATGACTCTCCGGAGGACGCCGCCATGACCGATCCCATCCCTGAAAAGCCTGAACACGATGTCCTGCCCCCCGAGCCCGGAGGTGCACTCTCCGTTCCCCCGCCCGTGCCGCAAAAACAGCCCGGCTTCCTGCGCCGGCTGTTCATGTCCCGCCGGAAGCAGCAGGCGCTGGCCATGCAAAACGGCTATCTCGAAATGGTCGACCTCATCCGCGCCATTCGCAGCCACCTCGACCGGCAGGAAACCGTCCAGACCACCGTTCTGAACATGCTGGCCAAGGTGCCCGACGCCATGGACCGCCAGCACGAGGTCATGACGATGTTCAAGCAGCAGTTGGAAAGCGGCATGGAGAACAACCGCCGGCTCACCGACAGCATGGGCAACCTGAACAACACGCTGGCTTCGATTGACGAATCCCAGCGGGCCTCTTCGCGCACCATCACCGACCTGATCGGCCGCTCGCGCGAATCAGAACAACTGCTGCGCGAAGTCATGCGCCGCTCCGAACGGCGAATGACCGGCCTGCTCGTGCTCTTCTTCCTGCTGGTGGCCGGCCTGGGCTGGTTTTTCTATCGGTCCGCCAACCAGAAAGAGTTTATCCCCGCCCGGACTCCAAAACCAGACGCCGCGGCCCCCGCAGTAATAACAAAGGCCGCTGAGCCTCAAAAGGCCGTTGCGCCTCAAAAAGACGTCAAAAAAGCAGAAATTGAAGCCACAAAAGGCGAAAAAACTCCCGAAGCAAAGGTTGAATCCGAAAAAACGGCAGAAACAGCCGTCAAAGCTGCCTCCGATGCAGAAAAAAAGGCCAGCGAGCAGGTCACCGAGCCCAAAAAAGCCGAAAAGACCGAAATGGAGGCTAAAAAAGAGGAAAAAGCGCCTGCCGCGGACGTAAAAGAAGAGAAAAAGGCCGAAAAAACGGCCAAAAAAGGAAAATCTGCGGAAAAAACCAAGGAAAAAGCAAAACCGACTGCCAAAGCCGGAGAAAAGGCCGCAGAAGCCACTCCGCCTGTTGCTTCGGATGATGCTCCCGCCGTTGGGCAGCCGGATTTGACGCTGGACCAGATCAAGCAGGTGGTCGGCGAGATCGGGGAGACCTCTTCGCCGGTGCCGCCCGAACAGTCTCCCGTGTCCCGCCCATGACCGCGCCCAATATACCGGAGGAAGACCTCTCCGTCTTCTTTTACGAGGCGTTTGCCGAGGAGGCCGAGCGCCTTTCCCATTATGCCGCCGAGGCCGGCTTGCGCATCGGTCACACCTCCCAGACCATCCAGGAGGCCGGGCACCACGCGCCGCCTGCCGCCATCATCAGCCTGCGCACCCAATCCATTTTGCCTCGGGAGTGGGCGGCGCGGCTGGGTGGAATTCTCAGCCGCTCCACCGGCTACGACCATCTTCTCGCTTACCGCGAGGCCAACGGCAGCGCCTGTCCGCCGCTCGGCTATCTGCCCCTGTACTGCGTCCGGGCCGTCGCCGAACAAGCCCTGCTGCTCTGGACCGCCCTGCTCCGCTACCTGCCCCGCCAACTCGCCCAGTTCGATTCGTTCCGGCGCGACCACCTGTCTGGACGGGAAAATCCCGGAAAAATCATGGCCCTCTTTGGCGTGGGCAACATCGGCTATGAAATCTGGCGCATCGCCAGTGCGCTAGGCCTCATTGTGCACGGCGTGGACCCGGTCCGGCGCCATGCCGACGTGGCCTACACCACGCCCGAGGCCGCCCTGGCCGATGCCGACATCATCGTCTGCGCCATGAATCTCACCCCGACCAACCGCGGCTACTTCACCGCCGAACGCCTGGCCCAGGCCCGACGCCAGCCCATCCTGGTCAACATCGCCCGTGGCGAATTCACCCCCGCGGCCGTGCTCGAACAAGCGCTCGCCAGCGGTCTCCTCGCCGGCGTCGCCCTCGATGTGTACAACGAGGAATCCACCCTCGCCCCCGCCCTGCGCGCCGGCAACCCCGCCGCCCTCACCGATGACAACCACGCCCTCCTGCGGCTCCGCGGCCGGCCCGACGTGCTGCTGACCCCGCACAATGCCTTCAACACCCGCGAGGCGGTCGAACGCAAGTCTGAACAGTCCATCCGCACGCTTCTGCACTTCCGGAAAACCTGCCAGTTCCTCTGGCCCGTTCCAGCGGAATAGCCCAGCTTGGGGTCAGCCCTTAAATCTTAAATCAAGTGCCTTGCGCCACCGCGCGGCTTCGGGTTTTTCCAATGCGCCGCGAATCATTAAACTGACCCCTGCACCGGTACTCACGCGAACCCGGGGCGCAATTTCTCGCTGGGTCAAGCCCGCGTATTTCTGCAATGCCCACGCCATGAATCCTCGCACGGTTCCACCTGTCTTGCGGACTTTGATGAGCGCCCAGCTCTCGCCCACAATCTCCCTGACAGCGGTCTCGACCTCCTTGACATCTTTCGGGGTGCGCAGTTGGCGAAACGACACGTCTTCGCGTTTCAGGGATGCCGTCGCCTGCCGTTCATGCTGGCTCTTGATGGATTCGATGAAGCGGGCCGACCCCACTGCGATTCCGCGTTCCTTCATGAGGTGAACAAACTCATCGTCTGTCTGCGCCAATCCTGATTCGACGTAACGGGCATAGATGCACGGACTGCCACCGCGGACGTCTTCCAGCATGGCCAACACCGGACCGGTGGTCAGCCACCCGGATGGTTTGATCTTGCCGATATATTCCCAAAAGCTGCTCCAACGATATCCGCGCAGAGAAGCCAGGCGGATTGCCATCGGCTTGAGCCGCATGTCCTCCACCTGAACCGGATTCAGGTGAATGTAGCGGCTCAATTTCAGCAGATACTCATTGCCCTCCACAAGCTGTGCGGAATACCGCCCTTGCATCAAGTGTCCAACCCGGTGATGCCGGCGGTTGAAATACACAGTATACCCCGTCAGCAGACTGCCCATGAACCGATCGAGATTGCCAAGCGGCGTCTCAACCAGAAGATGAATATGGTTGGGCATCAGGCAATACAGATACACACGCACTTGGTGGGAAATGGCACTTTTTGCCAGACGCTCCAGAAACCGATCCCGGTCCCGGTCGTCTCGAAAAATAACCTGCCGCTCATTCCCCCGGCTGGTCACATGATAAATTCCGCCTGCCATCATGACTCTGGGTTTTCGGGCCATGATGAAACCAAAGCATACAGATTGGATTTCGCCAATGCTTAATTCTTAAGGGCTGACCCCGATGTTTTTTCGCAGATGACGGCGGACAGGCGGGCGGCGGATTGAGGGGCCCGGGGTCCGGGGCGCAGCAGATACTCTTCGGTCAGGATGCGGATTTGTTCCCGGCGAAAACCCAAACGCTCCCAGTCGGACAACAAGGCGCCCCGGCGCTCGTCATCCACCGGACCCGCTTGAACATCCACAATCAACCCGGGGTTGCGCCGGATCAGGGTTTCGCGCGAAATCCGGGGCCAGCCGCCCGGGACATCGGAGAATATGTTTTGCCCCCCCGCCCGGGTCACGAGTTCGTCCAGAAAGGTGCCGCCCCCGCAGGTCATCAGCCCGGAGAAATCCCCCGGGGCGTGGTTCAAAGCCAGAAAGACCGGGACCGGGCCGCAGGCCGGAAGGTCGGCGAACTCCGCTTCCATCCGGGCCAGCAATGCCTGCCCCGCATTCTCCACGCCCAGAACGGCCGCCAGGCCGGTGATGGCCGCGCGAACATCCTTCAGCGTCTCGAGGGGGAAGGTGTGGAACGCGATGCCGTACGCCTGTGCAAAACCGGCCAAGGCTTCGGATTGCCCCTGTGCGAGGATCATCTCCGGCGCCAGCGCCAGAATCCGCTCCCGGTTCGGGGAGAGCACGCCCCCGATGCGGGGTTTTGCCGCGGCTTCGGGCGGCCAGTCGGTGAAGTCGCTGACTCCCGCCACGCGCCCTCCGCAGCCCAGGGCAAAGACGATTTCGGCCACGGCGGGAGACGCGCAAATCACGCAGCCGGGATTGGAGACGTATCCGGCTTCTTCACCGCGGGCGCCGGCGGCGCCGCCCATCACCAGGACGGCGGCGGCAATCCACGTCAATCCACGACGCATATCAACCCCTTGAGATATTCGCATTCCGGCGCTTCGAGGGGAACCGGGTGATCCGGGGGCTGGCCAAGCATTTCCAGAATGCGCACGCGCCGGCCGGAATCGTGCGCGGCCCAGCCAACCGTCTTGCGGAATTGGTTCATGTCCACCAGTCCCGAGCACGAAAACGTGGCCAGGATTCCACCGGGGCGGAGCAACTTGATCGCCAGCAGGTTCACGTCCTTGTAGGCGCGCAATCCCTTTTCCAGCCCGTCGCGGCGCGTCACCATGCGGGGCGGATCCAGGATGATCAAATCCCAGGCTTCCCGGCGGTCGCGCGCGAGGCGCAGACGGCGAGGCACATCGGCCACTTCATAGACCGCCGGCACGCCGGAGGGATTCAGTTCATGGTGCCGCCGCGCCTGGACCAGCGCGGCCTCGGACGAATCCCAACCCGTGATTTTCGTCGCGCCGGCATGCGCCGCGCAGACCTCGAACGCCCCGGTGTAGCAGTAGGCGCTCAGCACGTCTCGTCCCCGGGCATAGGCGGCCACCTTGCGCCGGTTGTCGCGCTGATCCAGGTAGAATCCCGTCTTCTGCCCGCCTGTCAACCCCACTTCGAACGAATACCCGTTTTCTTGAATGACCACCCGCTCCGGCGCGGGATCGCCCCCCAGATCATTCGTCAGACCTTCGCGCTGGATGGCATCTGAATCCGCACGCACCGTCACGGCGTCCGCCCCGGCCTCCCGTTTCAATTCATCGATCACGGCGGGCAGCCAGGGCTCCCAGACCTTGCTGCCGACCTGGAGGGCGACCACCCCGGCGTACTGATCCGCCACGAGTCCCGACAGGCCGTCCGCCTCGGAAAACACCAGGCGAACCGCGTTCGTATCACGCCACTCGTTGGGCGGTCCGAACAGCCGGTGCCGCAGGGCCACGGCACGCCGGACGGCGCCCCGGAAAAACGCCTCATCCATGGCCTGCCGGGGATCCTGCGTGAACATCCGCACGCTCATGTCGGCCGCGGGATGCCACAGCCCCCGCCCCAGCCATTCGCCTTCGGCATCAAAAACATCGGCGGAAATCCCCGCCTCCCCGCCCCCGTCCACCTCCTCGATCGCCCCGGAAAAGACCCAGGCGCTGCCGCGCAGGAGCGGTTTTTCACGGCCCGGTTTCAGCCGCACGCGAATTTTCGTCTCGGGAAAGTCGGCTTCAACTTGCTTTGCCTCGGTCATATTCATAAGATTGTCGGAGCATCGCTCGGATTGGTCAAACTAGAAAAGAGGTTCCTGAATGCGCATTCATGCTTTCCACGCCTTGCGGCCCCGCCCCGACCTCGTGGCCCGGATCGCCGCTCCGCCCTATGACACCGTCGACACCGCCGAGGCCGCCCAATTGGCCGACGGCAATCCCATGTCGTTCTTGCACATCAACCATTCGGAGATCGATCTGCCCTCCGGAACGCATCCCTACGCCGATGAAGTCTATGCCAAGGCTGCGGAAAACGTTGCGCAGTTCAAGCAGAACGGCTGGCTCGTCCGCGAAGACCGGCCCCTGGTGTTTCTTTATGCCCAGACCATGGGGGCCCACACCCAAACCGGTCTGGTCTGCTGCGCCCATATCGACGACTACATCCAGGACGTCATCAAAAAGCACGAATTCACGCGCAAGGACAAGGAAGACGACCGCACGAAGCACACGGCGACCATCAACGCCAACATCGGCCCCGTCTTCATCGCCTACCGCGACGTGGACGCCATCCGCCAGGTGCTCGCGCCAATTCCGGGGCAGACCGCTCCGCTCTACGACTTCGTGGACGAACTTCAGGTGCGCCACCAGGTCTGGCCCGTGGACAACACCGCGGAAGTCGAAAAACTCTTCGCGGAACACGTGCCCGTCAGCTACATCGCCGACGGCCATCATCGCAGTGCCTCCGCCGTGCGCGTCGGCGCCGAGCGCCGCGCCGCCAACCCGAATCATACGGGCAACGAGGAATACAACTGGTTCCTCGCCGTCATTTTCCCGGCCTCGGAACTGCAGATCCTGCCCTACAACCGCGCGGTCAAGAACCTCAACGGCCTCTCCCCCGAGGAATTCCTCAAGGAAATCCGCGCGATCTTCACCGTGACCGAAGAGGCTGATCCGAGCCCGAAGTCTCCGTGCAACATCAGCATGTATTTCGGCCGGAAGTGGTACGGCCTGAGCTGGCCGGAAGTCAAATCCACGAATCCCGTGGACAAGCTCGATGTCAGCACACTCCAAAACGGCGTGCTGCATCCGCTGCTGGGCATTGACGATCCCCGCACCAGCGAACGCATCCAGTTCGTTGGCGGCATCCGCGGCACCCGGGAACTCGTCCGCCTCGTGGATGAAAAGGGTTTCGCCGTCGCCTTTTCCATGTATCCGACCACTGTCAACCAGTTGATGGCCATCGCCGATGCCGGCCAAATCATGCCGCCGAAGAGCACCTGGTTTGAGCCCAAGCTGCGCACCGGCCTGCTCTCGCACGAACTGGACTGAGCCTCCATGCGGCCGCGCCTGCCAGCCTGGTTCCGCCAAGCGCTGCCCCCGGCGGAAGCGGGCGGGCGGGTCAAGCGCCTGCTCGAAAGGCTCGACCTCCATGCCGTCTGCGAAGGCGCCCGGTGTCCCAACCGCGCCACGTGCTGGCACGAAGGCACCGCTGCGTTCCTCATCCTCGGCGCTGCCTGCACACGCAACTGCCGCTTCTGCGCCATCCCGCACGATCCCCGGCCCGCGCCGCCCGATCCCGCCGAGCCGGCACGCGTTGCCCGGGCCGCCGCCGAAATGGGGCTGCGCCATGTCGTCGTGACCTCCGTCACGCGCGACGACCTTCCCGATGGCGGCGCCGCGCATTTCGCCGCCGCCATCCACGCCATCCGCGCGCGCCTTCCCGCCACCACCGTCGAAGTGCTCATCCCCGATTTCCAAGGCGACCCCGGCGCCCTCGCGCGCGTGCTGGCCGCCCGCCCTGACATCCTGAACCACAACCTCGAAACCGTGGAACGCCTGCACCCGGCCGTCCGCCCCCAGGCGGATTATCGCCGTTCCCTCGCGGTCCTGCGCCAGGCGGCCCGCGCCGGCACCCGCACCAAATCGGGCCTGATGCTCGGCATGGGCGAAACCGGGGCGGAAGTCGGTTCCGCCCTGCGCGACCTGCGTGCCGCGGACGTTGACCTGCTTACCCTGGGCCAGTATCTTGCGCCCTCCCCGACCCATCATCCCGCCGCCCGCTTTGTGCCGCCCGCCGAATTCGACCGCTGGCGCCAGGACGCTCTCGCCCTCGGCTTCGATTCCGTCGCCGCCGCACCCCGCGTGCGTTCCTCCTATCGCGCCGAAGAAATGCTGGCCATCAGGAGCGCCCCATGACCCGTCCGCCCCCGCGCATCCTGATCTGCTACCTCGTCCGCAACAGCGGCCATCACGCCGCCGCGCGGGCCATCGAGGCCGAGATCCGCCGCCTGGCTCCGTTCGCGGAAACCCGCTGCCTTGACCTGCTCGAAACCACCCACCCCACCTGGAGCGCGATCGTCCAGTACGTCTACATGTCCACGATCCGCCGTACACCGGAGCTCTGGGAGGCACTCTACGACAACTTCTGGTTCGACTGGCTCACCAAATGGATCCGCCCGCTCGTCCAGCGCGGCAACAGCCTCAAGCTGCGCATCCTGATGGAAGCCTTCCAGCCCGATGCCATCGTCTGCACGCAGGCGCATCCCTTCGCCGTCCTCTCCGCCTACGCCCGCCGCCAAGGCAAGCCCATTCCCCTCTGGGGCGTCGTCACTGATTTGCTGCCCCACCGCTTCTGGCATGTCCCGCCCAACGAACACATCCGCTACGTCGTCCCCAGTCAAACCGCCATGCAGCGGCTGATGATCCTCGGCACGCCCGCCGAACGCATCCATATCTTGGGCATTCCCATCCAGGCCGACGTGCTGGCCGCCCGCGGCAAGACCATCTCGCGCGACGCCGGCCGCCGCGTGCTGGTCATGGGCGGGTCGCGCGGCCTCGGCGCCCGGTTCGCCACCATCCGCTCCCTTGACCGCGCCGCCTCCGACTTCACCATCGACGTCGTCACCGGCACCAACCGGCGCCTGCGCAAGAAACTGCTGGCTGCGCGCCACCGGTTCCGGCACCCCATCCGCATCCGCGGCTATGTCCAGGACGCCATGGCGATCATGCGTCGCGCCAGCCTGCTGATCGGCAAGCCCGGCGGCCTGACCTCCGCCGAGGCCATGGCCTCCGGAACCCCCATGCTGATCGTCCGCCCCCTGCCCGGCCAGGAACGCGGCAACACCGAAATGCTGGTACGCCACGGCGCGGCCATCCATCTCGACCGCGACCGCGACCTGCCGGCCGTGGTCACGTCCCTGTTCACCAACCGCTCGCTGCTCGACATGATGGCCGCCCGCGCCAAGGCCCTCGGCAAGCCGGATGCCGCCCGCGACACCGCCGCCGCCGTGCTCGCCCATCTCCCCCGCGAGGCCCCCCCGCCATGATCTACTGGTTCTATCGTCTCTTGGCCGGCTTCGTCCGCCTGCTGCCGCTCAAAGGCGCCTACTGGCTCATGCTGCGCATCTGCGATCTGATGTTCTTCCTCAACCGGCGGGGGGCCCGCGCCGTCCGCGAAAACCTCCGGACCGTCCTGGAAGGCCAAGGCATCCTCCCCTCCCGGTATATCCTCGATGGCTGCGCCCGCAAAACCTTCCAGTATTTCGGCAAATACCTCGCCGACTTCATCCGCTTCCGCAAGCTCACCGCCGACGGCGTCCGGGAGCATGTCAGCATCCAGGGCCTGGAACATCTCGAAGCCATCCGCGCTTCGAAACGGGGCGCCATCATGGTCACCGCCCACTACGGCAACTGGGAACTGGGCGGCGCCTTTGTCGCTGCCATGGGCATTCCCATTCGCGCCGTCGTGCGCCCCGTCTCCTCCCCCGCTCTCGAACGCATCTTCCAGTTCTTCCGCGAACAGCGCGGCATCCAGCTCATCCCCCTGGCCCAGGCCGGTGTGGGCATCATCAAGGCCCTCAAACGCGGCGACGTCGTGGCCCTGGTGGGCGATCGCGACTTCACCGGCAATGGCCGGCCCCATTCGTTCTTCGGCCGCCCGGTCTCCCTGCCGCGCGGCGCCGCCTGGTTCGCCCACCGCACTGGCATCCCCCTCTACCTTGCCTTCGCCACCCGCGCCCCTGACGATACCTTTCTCTTCCGCATTCATCCGCCCATCGACCCCGCCCAGGTCAAGACCGAGGAGGAAATCCAAGACCGCCTGGTCGCCATCATGGAAGACACCATCGCCCGCGACCCTTGCCAGTGGTTCATCTTCGAACCCTTCTGGCCCGCGCCGGACTCCCCGCCGTGATCTTCTCGGAACCATCCAGACAGTATGGTTTTTATAAAAACCATACCTATGGGACCATTCAACCCGTTTCCCGCTCCGTGGAAAAATCTCCAAACTTTTTTCCATTGTGTGGAAAATTCCCGAAAAACTTTTCCATTGTGTGGAAAAAAAAGCCGTTTTTTTCCACACCGTGGAAAAACCCCGTCCTGCCCCGCCCTCCAGGTTCAAGCCCCTCCATGGCCTCGCGCCATGTGTGAATGCGTTTGCCTACGACCTCCCCGGCCATGTCCCCGCAACTCTTCCTCTTCGATCTCGACGGCACGCTGATCGACTCCCGGGCCGACCTCGCCGCCGCCACCAATGCCATGCGCGCCCACCACGGCCTGGCACCCTTGTCGGTAGCCAAGGTCGCGACCTACGTCGGCGATGGTATCCGTGTGCTGGCCCTGCGCGCGCTGGAGGGCGCCCCCGTCGATCCTGATCTGGCCGCGGAGCAAATCGCCGCCGCCTATGCCGAACGCCTGATCGACGACACCACGGCCTATCCCGGGGTGGATGCCGGCCTCCGCGCCCTCCGCGCCGCCGGCCACGATCTCGGGCTCGTCACCAACAAGCCCGCCCCCCACGCCCGCCGACTCTGCGATCATTTCGGTTGGACGCCGCTTTTCGCCGTCATACTCGGCGGCGGGGATTCCCCGGAACTCAAACCCTCGCCCCTCCCCCTGCAACTGGCCATGCAGCACACCGGACACGCCCCGGACAATACCTGGATGGTCGGCGACCACCATACCGACCTGGCCGCCGCCCGCCGGGCTGGCGTCCGGTCCGTCTTTCTCGCCAGCGGGTTTGGAAATCCCGGCCCGGAACAGGCCGATTTTGTTTGCCCCGACTTCGCGGCCTTCGCTGCCCGGTTCCTGGCCCCGGCCTGAGCAGAGGTCAAAGCTCGATGAACGTAATGCCGGCATTCTGCGTGTCAGACCGTTCGCCCGATCGCAGATCGTCGTAGCGCGATAACAGATCGCGGCCGTCCGGAGACGCCCGGGAGTAATCGTCGCCCGGCACGACGGCTTTGAGATGTCGCGCCTTCAACTCGCGGTACAGATAGGCGCGGCACGCAGTGCGCAACCGGCCTCCCGTTCCCGAGGAGCCCCAGCCATGGATCACACGCAGAACACGCACGCCCGTCTGGCGCGCGAGCGCGATTTCCCGCTGGAGCCGTTCCAGGCCCTCCTCGACGGTCGGCCGGCCGGATTCCATGTTCACCGTCCGTACCTTGACGCGCGGGCGCCGGGGGGGCGTGGCGCGCTGTACGCTCCCGCAATAGCGGCAAATCCCGGCGGTTGCCGCGATTTCATTTCCGCATGTCTCGCAATCCTTCATTCGTTCCTTGGGGAGGCATGCCGTCTCATCGGCCTGATTGCATTCCCCGGGGCGGCGCGCCTCATGTCCGCCGGCCGGCCGCTTGGAGCACATACAGGGCATCGATCGTCACAAACGGATTGCCCGTTTTCAGGGACCGTGGTCCCCAGTCTGCATACGTGCCGCGGCTCTGAATCCTGTCGGCGGGCCGGGTGTTGGTCCACTCGACGGGAAACATGCCGTCGGCCAGGCGCTTGCGTTCCAGCATGTCGAGGGCCATCTGGCAGCGCGGATCGCCCACGCGCCCGATCTCCGTCATCACCAAAAGCGCGCTGAGCACATCATAAAAACGGATCGGATAATGGATCTTGTCCACCGGCCCGCCCCATTCAGGCCGAATCAGCTCCCCATCGCGCTGGCGCCAGAGGAGGCGCCGCTGGAGCAGGAACTCCGCCGCGCGCGCCGTGGCCTTCCGCACCCGCGCCTCCCCGGTGGCCCGCTGCCACGCCGCCAGCCCGCGCAGCGGCAGCAGCGTTTCCTGCACGGAGGACGTACGGGCTCCCGGCCGCTTGTCGCAGTTCCAGCCCCCATCCGGCCACTGCATCGCCAGCAAGCGATCCACGAGAAGCGGCACGCGCGTCTCGTCGACGATGCCCAGGCCAAGCTGCGACCAGATCGCATTGCCTTCCATCGAGGCGCACCGGCGCGGCCTCTCGGGTTGGTCCGGATAGATCGCCGTGCTGGGGGGCTTCAGGAATGCCGGCGAGAACATCCACTCCAGAACCCGCTGGCGCACGGGAAACAGCCGCCGATCTCCGGGCGGATACGCGATCTCAGCCAGCGAGTACAACGTCCAGTGCGGTCCCTGCCACTTGCGGTAGGGACTCCAGCGTTCCATGTCCAGCCCGCGCAGCAGATCCTGCGCCATCCGGCATTCCCCGATTTCCCGCCGCAACCGGCGCATCGCGGGCGTCCCCTCCGATTCGCCGGCCAGCAGGCGGCGCGCCCGATAGGCAATCACGGGGTTCCGGTGCCCCCACCAGGAATCCATCCGGGTCATGACGCCTCCCCTCCCGGAAACAAGCCGGCCGATGCCGCAGGTATCCCCGCCCGGAAATGCGGATGCGTTCTGCGCCAGGCGGCGGATTTCTTTCGGATGTAGGAGGCCGTCATGTTTATGGCAACCCTCCCGGATGCACAGGTCCGCTGCTCTGCATCCGCCTCATCCTGTCCACATCTCCTTCGTTGCTGCAGGATAGGGAATCACGCGCCGGATGCGCAATGAACTTCTTGCCGAGCTGTTCAGGCGGCGGGGATGCGCCACGTCAGCCTTCCACAAGCAGTTCCTGCTGCGAATCGGGCCGGCTGGTGGCCAGTGTTCTTTGCATGTGATTCCACACGCCCTAGTCGAGATTCCGTTCGGGCGCATAGGCGAAGCGCTCGCTCCCCACCTCATCCCCGCGTCAGACGTAGCGGCGAATGTCGTCAAGGGAACGGCGGATCTTGGTGCGGATCGGAGCGTCCTGGGGATAGCCTAGGGCGATGAGCAGATCCACTTTGGAGGCGCGGGGCAGGCCAAGATGCTGCTGGACGGCGCGTTCGTTGAACCAGCCCAGCCAGCAACTGGCCAGGCCTTCTTCCGTCGCCTGCAGAACGAGGTGTTCGGTGGCAATGCCGATATCAATGAGGTTGTATTGCACGCCGCGAAACTGCGCGCCGAGGCGGGCCGCCAGTTTCATTTTCTCGGTCACGACGGCAATCAGCGCCGAGGAATCGCGCACGAACTTGTTGAGGCCGTAGGGCGGGCGGGTGCAGGCGGCCTCCGCCAGGGCGCGCACCCGGTCCGGTTCATCCACCACCACGAAGGACCACGGCTGGGAATTGCAGGCCGAGGGCGCCAGGCGCGCGGCCTCCAGGCAGCGGTCCAGCACGGTACGGTCAATCCGGCGGCCCGGTTCGTAACTGCGCGTGCTTTGCCGACGCTGTATCAGTTCCAGTAAAGTCATTGGCTTCTCCAGGTAAGGCGCAGGATCAACACCAGCAGCCACAGCCCCCCCGCCAGGATCCATCCGCCATAAAAAATGGCGGGGTGCTGCCACCAGCTCCATCCCGCAAACCCGGCCTCCGAGAACGGCCAGAACAGCGGGGTGATGAACCGGCCATCGCCATGGGTGGGCACATCGGTCAGGACGTGCAGCGGCCAGGCCAGGGCCGGCAGCCAGAGGGCGCGTTTCCAGCCGACGAGCAGGCCGTAGCCGATGGCCATGCCCAGCAGGCTGTGGGTGATGTTGTAGAGCACGAAGATGAAATCGGGGATGCCATGCCAGCGAATTCCATTGCCGGTGAAAAGATCCGCCGCGAAATGAATCCCGAGCGAGGCCAGGTCGGGCACCAGCCCGAAGAACAGCGCCGCCCACAAGGTCCAATCCACCCACTGCCGCCGGCCGATACGGTCCACCGGGCCGCGCCGGCCGCCGGCAAGACCTGGGCGGCTGCAGAGCGCCGCGCCGATCACGCCATGGAACAGCGTATCCACGGAACCGGGCCCTTCAGTCGACCGCGCCGGCGGTTTTCAGATACTCGGCCACATCCTCGATGCGGCCGAACGACAGCATCTTGCGCGCCTGGAAGCGGGCCTGGTCCATATCAATCTGCGCGATCCGGCGTTGGACGGCGGGAATCGCCATGGAATCCAGGCTGAAGGTGCTCAAGCCAATGCCCAGCAGGAAGGGCAGCATGCGGAAATCGGTGGCAAGGTTGCCGCACAGCGAGAGGGGCTTGCCGGCGGTTTCGGCCGCCGTCACGATGTTGTGGAGGGTGCGCAGCACGGCCGGATGGTGCGGGGAGAACCAATCGGCCATTTCGTCGTTGGTGCGGTCGACCGCGAGAAGGTACTGGATGAGGTCGTTGCTGCCGATGCTCAGGAAATCCGCGGCGTCGGCCAGTTCCTTGGCCAGGATGGCGGCGGAGGGCAGTTCGATCATCACCCCCAGTTGGGGCAGGCGGCTGGGTACGCCTTCCTGCTCCAGCTCCCGCTGGCAGGCACAGGCGTGGTTCCGCGCGGCGAGGAATTCATCCAGCGAGGCCACCATGGGAAACATGATCCGGCAGTGGGGATTGCCGTGGGCCGCGCGGAGCATCGCGCGGAGCTGCTGCTTGAAGATTGCCGGATTCCGCAGGGAGAAGCGCAGGGCCCGCAGGCCCAGAACCGGATTGCTCCCCTGCCCCATCTGGAAATACGACAGGGCTTTGTCGCCCCCGATGTCCAGGGTGCGGAACACGACCGGCCGCCCGTTCATCCGTTCCAGGACCCGCCGATAGCCCAGGTACTGCTCCTCCTCCGTCGGAAAGGTGGTGCGCACAATGAAGGGAAATTCCGTCCGGTAGAGGCCGATGCCCTGCGCTTTGACACGCAGGGCCACGTCGAGTTCGCTCACCAGGTTGAGATTCGCCAGCAATTTGATTTCCGTGCCGTCGCGGGTCCGGGTTTCGGACTTGACGTCCGCGGCCAGTGATTCCGAATCCGCCAGGGAACGGATCAGGGCCTTCATGGTCTCGATGGCCTCGGGCCCGGGGCGCACGATGATCTGGCCTTCGTTGGAGTCCAGCAGCAGCAGGGTTTTTTCCGGCAGGCGCAGCAGGCGCTTGTCTGTGGCGACAATCAGCGGGATCTGCAGGGCCTTGGCAAGAATGGCGACATGGGAATGCTGACCGCCGCCGAGCAGGATGAGGCCGGCAACGCCTTCCGCGGAGAGCTTGAGGATGTCCGAGGGCAAGAGTTCATCGGCGATGACGATCTGGCCGGCATAGTCCGGGCCGGTGCTGTCGAGGGTGGGCGCCGAGAGGTTGTGGAGGAGGCGGTGGCCCAGGTCTTCCACATCCAGGACCTTTTCGCGCATGGCTGGATTGGGACTGCTGGAAAACAGCTCCACGTAGTGGCGCACCTCTTCGAGGATGGCGGCCCAGGGATTCGCGCCGGCCCGGATCCGGCGGCGGATTTCGCCGGAAAAGGCTTCGTCCTTGAGCATCAGGACGTGGGCCGCGAAGATCATGGAGGCGGCATCCTGGATTTTGTCCTCCAGGCGGCGCTGGAGGTCCAGCAACTGGCGTTCGGTGACAGCCATGGCGCGGTCGAAATCCGCCTCGGTCAGGCCCAGCGGGCAAAGCGACCCTTCCTTCTCCTGCAGATATTCCCCGATGCGGGTGGACAGGCCGATGCCCATGACATCGGATGCGCCCAGGCCGCGAACCACATAGGTGCCCGGACCAAACTCCTCGGCGGAGGGATTCGGCGGCAGGGGGCGGGATTCGCCCTCGGCGGCGTGAATCTTCATGAGGAGGTGGGCGTTTTCAATCACGCCGGCGAGCTGGGATGAAATGACCTGGAGGGCGCGAATGTCATTCTGGGTGAAATAATTCCACTGGGGATCCTCGACCACGATCACGCCCACCGGGCTCATTTTGCGCAGGATGGGCACCGCCAGGAAGGAGACAAACATCTCCTCGCGGCTGCCGGGAATGTATTTGAAGTGGGGATTGTCGGTGGCGCGGGCCTCGCAGATCGGCCGCATCTCCTTCAGAGCCATTCCGGTGATTCCTTCGCCGAGCTTGAGCCGGAGGTGGCCCACGAGGTCGGGATTCAGGCCCTGGCTGGCGCGCAGGAGCAGTTCCTGGGTCTCCGGCTCATACAGAAAAATGGAACAAACCGCCGCCCGCATGTGCCAGGCCACCGTGGATACCGCTTTCGCCAGAAACGCATCCAGACCGGCCTTGAAATCGAAAAGGCCGACCAGTTCGCCGATGTCGCACATCAGGGCGACGTTGTCTTTCTGAAAATCGCTCACAAGAGGTACTGTTTTTCCGAGGGCCGGGACGAGGGAAGCTTGACTTCAAGTCCAGAAAAAGTAATTTCTCCCGCGTTTCGTGTTCCGCCTGCCCGATGGTGTAACGGTAGCACAGCAGACTCTGGATCTGTTAGTCTAGGTTCAAATCCTAGTCGGGCAACCATGGGCGGTTCTTTCCGCCGCCCGGGGGTCATGGCGCCGGAATCTCCGGAATTCATGGGCATCCCTGCCGGCCAGACCTCTGGCTCAGTTGATTCGGATCGGCATCAGGACATAGACGAAGCTGATGGTGGACCGCATCACGCCGGGACTGGTCTCATCCACGAGATCCAGAAAGACTTCGTCGGTCGTCAGTGCCTTCAGGGGGTCCATGATAAAGGCGGGATTGAAGGAAATGGCCAGGTCAGGACCGTTGTATTTCACGTCCATCGTCTCGCGCCCTTCGCCGATTTCCGCCGCCTGGGCTAAAATTTCGAGGCGGTTCTTGGTGAAGGTCAGCTTGACCCCGGAGACGGCATCGCTCACCAGCTGGGAGGTGCGGCGGACAGCCGTCAGGAGGGTCTCGCGCTCCAGGGTGGCCCACTCGCCATTCGCCTGGGGCAGCACCTGGCGGAAATTCGGATAGGTGCCTTCCACAAGCTTGGAAACCACCAGGGTGCCGTCGAACTCAAAGGCGATCTGCTTGGGAGTCGCCAGGATCTTCAGGGGGCCCGAATCGCCCAGGGTCCGCAGGAGCTCTTCCACCGTCTTCAGGGGCACGATCAGATCGATGCCGGCATCCGCGGGAAATTCAACTTCATGCTCCACCAGCGCCAGCCGGCGGCTGTCGGTAGCCACGACGCTCAGCTTGCCGCCCTTGAAGCTGAGCAGCACGCCGTTGAGCAGGGGGCGGTTGGCATCGGTCGAAGCCGCATAGGCAGTCAGGCGCAGCATGTTGCGGAACGCCGCCTGCTCGAACACAAAGACCTTCGCATCCGTCATTTCCGGCAGGCTGGGATAGTCCGCCTCGGAAATGCCGTGAATCCGAAAATAGGAGCTGGCCGCATTGATGAAGGCGATATTGGACTCGTTGACCTCCATTTCGGCTTCGGCCACGCTCAGTTCCCGGAAAACGCCGAAAATCCGCTTGGCGGGAAGCGTCGTGGCCCCGGGTTCGAGCACCTCCGCCTCCATCGTGGCCCGGACGGTCAGGGACATGTCCGTCGCGGTGAGCTCCAGCCGGCCATCCTCGGCCTTGAACAGCACATTGGAAAGAACCGGCAGGGCGTTGCGCGGATTGATGACCGACTGGACCTTCTGAAGACAATCGATGATCGCTTCTTTATTCACTTTGATTTTCATGCCGCCTCCGCCTCGTCCCTCTGATTTCTAAGTTTGAATCAGTATATATCTAAAGTCTTATCAGTATGTCCTGTGAACCGTGTGGACATCAAGAACAGAATCGATTGGCCGGGCCTTCCGGGGCGGTTGGAGCTGTGAGCAACCGACCCCTCCCCCCTGTGCGCAAACCCGCGAATCCGGACTTGTCCACAAAGCCGGCGGCTTGTCCACAGGTGATTCACCGGGTTGTCCCGGACTTGTCCACATCCCGGCGCGGCGGAATTCCCGTCCGGGAAGCGGTGCGGGATGCCTGGCGAGCGGATCATTTCAGGAAGGCGCGGTCACTCCGCCCAGCCGTTGCTGAAGCGACAGGATGGTTTGGCGCAGCCCGGCGTCCGTCTTCATCTTCATGCCCACCGACCGGTGCGCATGCAGGACCGTCGCATGGTTCCGTCCAAAGGAATTCCCGATGGACGGCAGGGAGTGGTCCGTCATTTCCCGGCACAGGTACATGGCGACCTGGCGCGGGAACGCGATGTTCTGGGGCCGCTGCTTGCTGGTCATGTCGCCCAGGCGGATGTCGTAGTATTCGGCGACCACCCGCTGAATCCCTTCAATCGTCAGCGCGGTCTGGTTCTCCTGCTCGATCGTGTCGCGCAAGAGGTATTCCAGGGCCTCGATCGTCAGCGGCTTGCGCGTCAGGGACGCATAGGAGGCCGCGCGCAGGAGCGAACCCTCCAGCTTGCGAATGTTCGAGCGCACATGCTCGGCGATGAAGAAGAGGGCGTCGTCCGGAAGCTGGATCCGCAGCTGTTCGCGCTTGCGGCGCAGGATGGCCACCCGGGTCTCGAGGTCCGCCATCTCCATTTCCGTGCACAGGCCCCATTCGAAGCGCGAGACGAGGCGTTTCTGGAGGTTGGCGATTTCGCTGACCGGCCGGTCGCTGGTCATCACGATCTGCTTCTGGTTTTCGTAAAGCGAATTGAAGGTGTGGAAGAACTCCTCCTGCGTGCTTTCCTTGCCCGCCAGGAAATGAATGTCATCAATCAGGAGCAAGTCAATGTGGCGGTATTTCCGGCGGAAGGCTCCCAGCTCGTGCTGCTGCAGGGCCTGGATGAATTCATTGGTGAACGTTTCGCAAGTGGTATAGCAGACCGTGCCCTTCCCGCGTTCCAGCACCGCCTGGCCCATTGCCTGGATCAGGTGCGTTTTGCCCAGGCCGGTTCCGCCGTGGACGAACAGCGGATTGTAGGCGCGCCCGGGTGCTTCCACCACCGCCAGCGATGCCGCGTGCGCAAACGAGTTCGAGGGCCCCACGACGAAATTGTCGAAGGTGTGCCGCGGATTCAACGCCCCGCCCACGTTGCAGGTTTTCAGAACCTTCCGCTTCGCGGATACGTCCTTCTCCACGGCCGGCCGCGTCGCCGCGGGCACCTCCGCTGGCGGCCGCGAATTGTCCACCGTGAAGACAATCGTCAGGTTCTCCAGCCGGGAAATGCCCAGCGCCTTCCGTATCATGGGCAGATAGTGCTCTTCCAGCCAGTCCTGATAGAATCCGTTGGGCACGGTCAGGGTCAGTTGCCCGGGCCGGTCGTCGCCGATGGCTTCAATCACGCCGATCCAGCGGTTGTAAACGTCCGTCGAAATAGCCGAGGTCAGATATTCGCAGGCTTTCGCCCACGTCTGTTTTGCCTGTTTTGCTTCCACAGAAAATCCTCTTCTTGCCTCGACCCCTCAGTATTTCATGGCGGGTCGGTCTGCACAACTCCTAATTCAACCTTAAGGTTTCGTTCCCGCCGACCACCATTTCGACTCGGCAGGACAGGCTCTTGGACCACTTGTTAACAGCTTGTTCACAGCCGTTTCGTATCCTCAGCCCCTGAAACGGCCCCGACTGTAGGATTCGTTTCTCCTGATGGCAACCCCCATCAGTTCCCATTCATGAAAATAGATTAAACAATACTGTATATGGTATTATTGGTTTAAATATATACTATATGTGGTTTCTCTTGATTTTTCCGGAAAAACAGTAGGTATAGCTCTTGACAAGAATTTTCTGGTTGAAAACCCTCAAAAACCCGTTGAAAATCCGATCATTCACAGGCCCCCAGGCGAGGAATTACCAGCAAAACATGAAGAAATCCACAGCACCCCGCCTTTTGATCTCGACCGGCATGGAGGAAAACGATGTCCGCTATGCCACCGGTCTATCCGCCCCTGATCCCTTTTGCCTGCTCGTTGATCCCGCCGGGCATCTCCATCTGCTGGTTTCCGCCCTCGAAGCTGCCCGCGCCCGCCACACCTGTCCGCGGGCCATTCTCCATACGCCGGCCGACTTGTTTCCCGGCGAAACCCCGGTCCGCCGCCGCCTGGAGGAGCAGGTCCTGGCCTTGGTGCGCCGCCTGGGCTGCGCAGCCGTTCAGGTCGGGCCCCATTTCCCCTTGGGATTGGCCCGCACCCTGGAAGCCTGCGGCGTGAAGGTCCGGATGACGAATGCCCCCCCTTTTCCCCGTCGGGCGGTAAAATCCCCGGAAGAGATCGCGGCCATCGCGAAGGCCCAGCGGGCTGCCGTGGTCGCCATGCGGGCGGCCATCCAATGCATCCATTCCGCGACGATTGACCCCGGAGGCATCTTGAAACTCCGCGGGCGCACCCTGACTTCCACGCATGTCAAGGAGGTGATTGAACTCGCATTGCTGGCACGTCGCTGCGCCCCGGAACAGGGCACGATCGTGGCCATCGGCCCCCAGGCCGCGCGGCCGCATGATTCCGGTTCTGGCCCCCTGCGGGCGGGCGTGCCCATCGTGATCGATATCTTTCCGCGCGACAAGGACACCGGCTACTGGGGCGATCTCACCCGCACCGTAGTCCGCGGACCTGCGCCTGCATCAATCCGGAAAATCCATTGCGCGGTGCTTCGCGCCCAGCAACTCGCGCTGGCCATGCTTCGCCCGGGCGTCGAAGCGCGTGCGGTCCATTGCGCGGTCGCGGCTTTCTTCCGTCAGGCGGGTTTTGATACCCGCCTGGCGCCACCCGGCCGCGAATGCGGATTCATCCATAGCCTGGGTCATGGCCTGGGGCTGGATATCCACGAATCCCCGGGCCTGCGCCACGAGCCGGGCCGCCTGGTGGCCGGCAACGTCCTGACCGTCGAGCCCGGCCTGTACTATCCCGCCCTGGGCGGCGTGCGGATCGAAGACACCGTGGTCATCACTCCCGCCGGACATAAAATCCTCGCCACCTGCCCGAAAAAACTGGAAACATAGGCGGGCATGAAGCAGGCATTCATCACCGCCATTCTGGTGCTGGGCATAGTCGTGCTGGGCGCCTGGGTTTGGCTCCGCTGGTTTGAATACCACTCGCTCTACTACCCCGAGCGAGACGTGACCACCACCCCGGCCCGCTTCCAGGTACGCTATCAGGAGGTGCAGTTCGTCGCGCCTGACGGAGTTTCCCTGGCGGGTTGGTGGATTCCCGCCAACCGGCCCTGTGCCACCGTCGTGTACTGCTCCGGCAACGCCGGCAACATCGGCCATCGCGCGCACCTCGCCCCGGAATTCTACCGGCGCGGATTCAATCTCCTCCTGTGGGACTACCGCGGCTATGGCCAGAGCTCGGGACGTCCGTCCGAAAAAGGACTCTATGCCGATGCCACTGCCGCTTTTGATGCCGCCGAAGCCTTGAGCGGCAAGCTGCCCGTCATGGTTTACGGCCATTCCATCGGCGCCGCCGTCGCCATCCAAGTGGCCTGCGAACGGCCCGTTGCCGGCCTTGTGGTTGAAGCCGGGTTCGCTTCCGCCGCCGATCTCGCCCGCCGCCGGTTTCCACGCCTGCCCAGCGATCGCCTACTCTCCGTCTCGTATGATGCCGCCGCGCGGGCGATGACCCTCTCCGGCCTGCCCAAGCTCTTCGGACACAGTCTCGACGATGACGTCATCCCCTTCCAGAGCGGTCGGATCCTCCACGGCGCGGCCGCCGCGCCCAAAACCTTCGCCATTCTCGCCGGCGATCACACCCACGCCTCGTGGTTTTCTCCCGGTGCCCCCGGAAATGCCGAACTCGAGGCCTTTCTCGCCCGGTTCAAGCCGTAGCGCACCTGCGGTATCCCAAGGTCGGAAATGCGGGGGCGGCACTTGACCCGCGCTTGCGCCGGCCCGGTTCAACGGCCATGGAAGCAGCAAAGCGGCTCTATTCCAACGCGGTCGCCAATGCCAGCAGCGTATAGGCCGTCACCAGGTTGGGATCCGCCTCCCACCACCGGTTGTTCTCGTTCACCCAGAACCCATCCGGGCTCTGCAGGGCGATGATCCGCCGCACGACTTCTTCGCGCCAGGCCACGGAGCGACCGTCGGCGCTTGTGAACGTGTCGTCTCCGGCCGCTTTCAAGCTTTTGGTCAGCACGTTGAAGAAATAATAGAGGCCCTGCTGGCCCATGCCGGGATTTTCATCCAGGGACCAATGCCGCCGGGCCCAATCCTTGGCAGACTGCACGCGGTTGTCCCCCGCATCCACTTCGGCATACAGCAAGGCCAGCAGGCCGGCATAGGTCATGCTGCCGTAGGAACGCAACATGACCTTGCCTTCCGCATTGGTGATGGATGGGCCGGCCCCCGGCGTGTAGGCAAATCCACCGTGGTCTTCCTCGCGGTCGCTCACCCACGAATTCGTGTTCACACCCGGCAGGTTTTGGACCTGCGCGAGGAATTCCTGCGCCGCCGCCCAGTCCAGGTCGGCTTTGGGTTCGCCCGCGGCCCGCAGATCCTCGACATCCTGTGTCAGGCGCATCGCCTCAAAGGCCATATAGGAGTTGGACAGATCCGTGTAGGGGCGACCCTGGTCCGCGTCATATCCCATGCCGCCCCGATACGCCCCCGGGCCGAGGTATTGCATCTTCGCCAAGTGGGTGCGCGCCTTTTGCACCACTGGCACCAATTCCGGCCGGCCCAGGGCGTGCAGCGCCGTCATGCATACCGCCGTGTTGTAGTTTGCCAATCCCCCGCCCTTTCGTTCCATCGAGGGCGCCCGCCAGATGGAGCCATCCTCCTGCACACTGGTCAGGATGAAGACCAGCGCGCGGTCAATGGCGGACTTGTAGGGCTCCGAAGCAGTTGCCTGCAACGCCCACATTGCCAGACCCGTCAGTGCAGGCGAATCCGCCAGCGACCAGTGACCGTCCGCCTGCTGCTGGCCCACCAGCCATTCCGCCCCTCGGGACATTGCTCGCCGCGCCTCGGCCGCCAATTCCGGCGGCAACGCCGCGCCGGCCAGCGTGACCGCCATCAGCCATCCGATCAGCGCCCCAATTCCCAGTTTCTTCATTTCGTCCGTCCTTTCCCAATCATTTGCTCTTTCAATATCAACGGCCTGGCTCCGTTTGAAGTTCAATCATCCTGCCCGTTGATCTCCGGGCCGAGGTAACCTCACGACACGGGATTGCGAATATCCGGATGACTGATGTCACGCCCTTGAACGCTACCCACTCCCCGTCAGCCCAGGACCGGTGGCTTCCAGCCATCATCTGAGGCAAGAAATGATTAATTAAA
>JAAZBB010000056.1 GCA_012514035.1 Lentisphaerota bacterium
CACGGCGAAAAGCATTTCCTTTGCCGGGGTGATGACGCCCCGGCGCGCAGATCCGCAGGACGGCATTGAAGGCCGCGGCTTCTTCCTGTGGACGGACAAGAGCCAGTACACCAATTCGCGCGGCCGGTCGGTGCCCTATGTGTTCAAGTGGTCCTACGACTTCATTGTGGAGTCAGAACCATGAACACGCGGCGATGGGTGTCGATTGGTTTGCTGCTGGCCCTGGTGTTGCTGGCGGGGCTGTGGTTATGGAACTGGTTTGTTTCCGGTTCGCCGGATGTGGGGTCCCCGGGGCCTGCGGATCTCTCTCCGGCCGGTGCCGTGACGTCAGCTCTGGTTGCGACGGACCAGTGGCCGGATGCCTCCCTGCCGGAGGAAGACGCCAGCAAGAAAGTGTCTGGGGCGGCGGAGGTTGATTCCGGAGAGGAATGGCAGCCGGAAGAAGTTGTGGTAGAAGAACCGCCCACGCCCCGCGAACAGGCGCTGTCGGCCTGGGAGTCCGCTGTTGATCAGGTGCTTGCACAACCCGATGTGCCGGCGGCCGCACAGGCCCCCCTCGTCAAGCAGGCTTTCGACAACCTGGATCCGGAAGACCAGATGGATGGCATCCATCTGGCATTAAATCTTCTGCCCGATGAACAGTTTGCCGCGTTGCAATCCATCCTCTACGATAAAGCGGAACCGCCCGATGTTCTGGATGCAATTTTCAGCGATGCTCTGAATCGTGCGGAGGAAATAAAAATTCCGCTTATGCAAAAACTTCGCAAGGATCGGGCTCATCCCATGTTCCCCGAGTCGCTCCGCATTCTGGAAGTCATCGAATCTCAGGACTAATCTTTCCGGATTTGGTTCTGGATTCATTACTGGTAAAGCGGTCTCGAATTCGTCGCCCGGGGGGGCGAAAAAGGGAGACGGCGGCATGATAATCGCCTATTTCCCTTCCCAGCAATTTAATATGCCGAACAGCCAGCGCCAAATTCTGGAATTCGGATAATCATTGGCTACAAAATCTTTATCAATATATTAATATTAGGTTAATTTTTGATCCTTCGCTGGTACGATCTGGGATATCCTGCAGAAATCGGCATTGGATTCTCTTGAAATAGATCGGAATAGATATCGTATATCATGTTGTATATTATGATGATATGATAATAAATCCGTCGAAATATCCGCATGATTCATGAAGTCTTGAAACCAGTTCGCGCAACCCGAACAAGATCCAGGACAAGGGGTGGTCTCAGGCCAAAATGGTTAAAAAAGAGTTCATAATATTAAAATTATGTTTGACATGAAATAGCGTTATGTTAATTTTGCGTCATAAACATGGAGCCGCAGTCGTAGAGACTTGCCATGAGAATGACGCAAAGCAAGATTATCAACTTCATCGGGCAGGTATTCCGGTGTCTTCCGCAAGGGGTGGGGATCGGCCTGGTGATCTGGGCCATAGGGGCAACCGCAACGGCGCAAGATGCGGAATATCAATACACCTCTATTCGGGTTACCGAAAATCCTCGCGGCGGCGTTGCGCTTGAATGGATGAGAGAACCCGGCCCCGCCCCGCTCCTGGGCTGGCATGTCGAGCGTCTGCAGCCGGATGGCGGCATGGTCCGCCTCAACACGGCGCGGGTGGAAGCAGGTTTGTTTGATCCGCCTGCCACCATCTATCGGATCGACGATCCAGCCGTGGCCGCAATCGCTGGAGACATATTGACCTATCGATTGGTGACCATCGATCCGGAACTGAACGAATGGCCATCGCCTTTCACGACGTGCCAGGTTGAACCGTCGGCCCCACCGGTTGCCTTGAAGAGGACCAAGACTGCGCCGGCCCAATCCGTGCGGACCGTGCGGAGTGTTGCCCCGGCCGCACCCGGTGCACGGATGCGCATCATGATTGCCGAGGACGGACTGTACCGACTGACCGCTGCGCAAATTGCCCAGATGCTGGCTGGTTTTACCGAAGACCAGGCCAGGCAGGCCATCGCCCAGGCCCAACTGGCGCTGTCGTGCGGGGGCGAAAGCGTGGCCTGGCGTGGAGAACCCGGGGGGGCGGGCCTGTTCTTTTTCGGCCAGGCCTATCGCGACACCTATGCCGATCGCAATGTCTATTTTCTGGAGCCCGGAACGGGACTGGCCATGGGATCTGCGAACCGAGCCACGGCCGCAGTGGCGCATGATCCGTGGTTCTGGGAGACGGCCCGGGCCGAGCAGAATCTGTTCTTCCGGCCCCACGTGCCGGGCAGCGCGGATGATGATTATTTTATCTG
Organism: Lentisphaerota bacterium; assembly: GCA_012514035.1. Classification (GTDB taxonomy): domain Bacteria; phylum Verrucomicrobiota; class Kiritimatiellia; order CAIQIC01; family Lenti-01; genus Lenti-01. The sequence continues at coordinate 2,271 of JAAZBB010000056.1, forward strand.
GGCGGGGAAGCAGCTGACCTCGCCGGAAGTATCCTGGCAATGGACAGCCAATGTCCCGGTGCCCGATCTGCATCCCGCCGTCAAACAAGGAGCCGTCACGGCCTATCTGGTCAGTTCCTACAACGGGGCGCCGGCGCTCGACAACCACACGATCCTTTCCGCGGCCGGACAGACACTCGATGACCGGCGCTGGGCGGGCAACGTGCGCGCGGCGCAGTCGGGGTCCGCAACGAATCTGACCGGTACCCAGGTGCCAGTGACGGTGGAACTCCGGCGGGATTCGGATGTGACCACCACCACGGTGCTCATCGATGCCCTGGAAGTGCGTTATGCCCGGCGGATGCGGGCCGTCAATGATCGCCTGCTGTTCCAGCCCGCCGGCGCCACGAACGCCATCACAGTTCGGGGATTTTCCAATTCCGCCATCCGAGTGTTGGACGTCACGGATCCCCTGCGCCCGGTGGAAATCATTCCGACGATTGCCCAGGAAGGAACACAAGCTTGGCGGGTTTCCTGGTCGGGGAACTTCTCTGCCTCCAATCGCTTTTTGGCCGCCGCGGCCTGGTCGGGACCGGAGCGCATCGAGGGCGCAGCCAAGCCGGCCTGGGACGGGGATCGCGATGGAGCCGTCTATCTGGTCATCGCGCCGCAGGTCATGGCTCCGGCGGCGGCGGAATTGGTTGCGCACCGGCGGCAACAGGGCCTCGCGTCCCTGCTGGTTCCGTTGGAGGAGTTGTACGACAATTTCGCCTTCGGTCGCCGTGATCCGCGGGCGATTCCCCGCTTTCTGGCCTTTGCCCGGGCAAATTGGAGGATTCCGCCCGCCTATGTCTGCCTGGCCGGGGATGGCCATCTGGACTATCATGATCACTTCCAGCAGTCGCAGTCGCGTCCCAATCATGTGCCCCCCCTGCTGGACCGCATCTACAGCGCCAAGTCCTGCGGCCTGCGGTCCACGGTGGGCGTAGACATTCCGCTGGCGGATATCAGCGGAGATGGATATCCCGATCTCGCGATCGGCCGCCTGCCGGCCCAAACGCCGGCGGCATTGGAGCACATGATCAACCGGATCAAGATTCACGAAGCGTCAGATTACTGGAAAAACAAAATCCTGATGGTCTCCGATCGGGAGTCCAATAATGCGTTTCAACAGGTCTGCGGACGCCTCGCCAGCCGGGTGTCGCCGGACATGAGCATCCAGTATTTGCACCACACCTTTGCCAAATCCACCGACGCGATGAAGAAGGACTTCATCCGGGGGTTCAACTCCGGTGTTCTGTTTTCGATTTATGTCGGCCATGCCAACAACATCGGCATGAGTTCCCCGTATTTCTTCACTCACAGCGCCGCCGAGTCCTGCATGCCCAGCCTGACCAATCTGGTCAAAACTCCGGTCATGCTGGCCGGAGCCTGCATGGCCAATGACTTTTCCGAACCTCATCCTGACAGCCGTTGCCTGGGGAAAGGATTCATGGATACCGCGCCGGGCGGGGCGGTTGCCGTCTGGGGGTTTGCCACCGAAACCACTCTGTCGGTCGTCGAACCAGCCTTGGGCGCGATGGTGGATGAAACGTTCAACGGCACCGACGTTCTTCTGGGCGACCTGGTTCGGGCGGCGAATGAGTTGCAGGTCAAGGGAGTGGCCCCCTGGATGGTCCGGGCAAGCGTCTTGATGGGTGATCCGGGGACAAAAATCCGGACCGCCCAGGGCCTGGCCCCGCCGTTGCCCACCATCCGGATTACGAAGCCCGAGCCCACAGCCTATTCGACGGCCACTCTGCAGGATTCATCGTCCAGTCTCAAGGACGGTTGCGAGGTGAAGACCGACCGTCTCGATCTGGAAGGAGTTGCCGCGGCGCCTTATCCGGTGACGCAAGTAGTGATTCGCAACCACCGGTTTTCTGGATCAAGCCAGGCCATGGGGACCACCAACTGGAACCTCCCGGGACTGGTCCTGGCCGCAGGATCAAATCGGATCACGGCAATTGCCTATGATGCGGCGGGCCATTCGGCGACGGCTACTCTCAGCGTTGTCTGCAACGTGCTCCCTGTTCTGTCGGTGTTGCCAGCCAGCCAGTCCGTCAGTTCCGCGGCCGGAGAAACAGCCTTCACCATTACCAATGCGGGCAATGGGACCCTGGTTTATGCCGCCAGCGAATCTGTCTCGTGGCTGACCGTGACCGGCGGGGCGCGTGGAACCAATGGAGGAACGCTCGTCATCGCCTGTGCCGCCAACACCAAGGCGGCCGCTCGCGCGGCATCGGTGAAGATCACGGCTTCCGGGGTCCAGGGCAGTCCCGTGACCGTCCGGGTGACCCAGGCGGGGAATCCGGTCCTGACAGTGTCTCCCGCCAGCGCCAATTTCGGGACAATCGGGCTGGGCACAACCGGAGAGCGGATTTTCACGGTGAAGAATACCGGAGGCGGCCCCTTGGCGGGTGCGGCCAGTGTTGCGGCGCCGTTCCTGATTGTGTCCGGAGGCAGCTACAATTTGGCGCCCGGGGAGAGCCAGGCGGTCAGGATTCGATACAGTCCTGCCACGGCGGGCAGCGACCGGCAGGTCGTCAGGTTCACCGGGGGCCGCGGGGCGACCCGGGCGGTCAGGGGCCTCACCAAGGTGCGCCTGACGGCAGACGTGCCCGGCGGCGGTGGGCGGGTGATCGGGACAGGGCTCTACACCCCCGGCGCAAAGGCGAAGCTGAAGGCGCTGGCCGGTCCCGGCTTTTCGTTTTTGCATTGGGAGGATGGCTCCCAGGCGGCGACGCGCAGCCTGATCATGCCGGGCAGCAACCTGGCGGTATCGGCTACATTTAAATTGAGCGCGCAGGTGCCGCCGCCGGTGATCGGAGATCCCGGACATGCCCGGGCCATGGTGGGGGTGCCCTTTGTCCTGCCGCTGGACATCACCTCGGAAAGCCTGCCGACCGTGACGGTGACCGGGTTGCCGGCGGGGCTGAAATACAATGCGGCGAGCAAGTCGATCCTCGGCACGCCCGCGACGCCGGTGGCGGGCAAGGCCGTGACAATCAGGGCGAAGAATACCGCGAGCCGGACAATCGTAACCCGGGTGTTTTCGCTGACGGTGGAACCGCTGCCGGCGTGGGCCTGGGGTTCGTACAACGGCTGGTGCCTCATTGCGGGCAATCCGGACATCGGGCTGGCGGTCATGACCGTGAGCCGGCAGGGCAAAATCAGCGGGAAGCTGTCGGCGGGGGGCGTCCATTACAGTTTCCGCGCCTCGTCGTATGCCGCCGGGAGCAATCCGGCAGACGGTTTCTCGTTTGCGGGCAACGCCGTGGCCGGTCGTTCGACCCTGCCGCTGACCATCGTGGTGGAGCCGGCGGGAGGCATCAGCAGCCCGGCCGGGCTGGGGGTGGCTGACAACCGGGCCGTCGGGGTGGATGCGGTGATGTACCGCAATGTTTGGAGCGATGCGGACATGCGGGCTTCGGCCACGAATTTCAACGGGTACTACACCGTGACCCTGCCGGACATGGCGGCACCGTG
>JAAZBB010000057.1 GCA_012514035.1 Lentisphaerota bacterium
GCGCGGCAGTGGGCCCCCGCCACGCGCGTGAATGGGATCGCGCCGGGGCCCGTACTGGCCCCGGAAGGGCGGCGGGAGCCGGCCGGCTTCCTCCCGCTGGCTCGGCGTCCCACCCCGGAACAGGTGGCCTGGGCCGTGGCATTTCTGGCGCAAAACGAGGCGGTGACCGGACAAATCCTCTTTGTGGATGGCGGCCAGCATCTGGGGCAGGTTGAAGGCGGAAAGCTCAAGGTGAAAGCAGAATGAAGCCAAAAGCGCTACTGAAATATGATGGGCGGGACATCCGGCCTCAAATCATCACGATTCGGAGAGAAAAAGTAATCGTGGACTCCGATTTGGCGATGCTGTACGGGGTGACCACCAAGGCATTAAACCAAGCGGTTAAAAGAAATGCCGAACGGTTTCCGCGAGACTTTATGTTTCAGATTGCGCCACATGAGGTTGCGGAAATGCGGTCACAAATTGTGACCACATCTTCACGCTATCGCTCACCAAAATATAGACCCTTTGTCTTTACTGAACACGGGGCAATCATGGTAGCCGCGGTATTGAATAGTCCGAGAGCAATCCAGATGAGCGTATTCGTTGTTCGGGCTTTTGTGCGGATGAGGGAAGCATTGACGAGTACCCGCGATCTGGCGCGCAAGCTTGCTGCCTTGGAACGCGAAGTCAAATCACGGTTGAATGCCCACGACACTGCGATCGTGGACATTCTACGCAGGTTTATGGAAATCATCGATCCGCCAGAACTGCCCCCTCCGCCCCACAAACCGATTGGATTTGGCGTGGGAGAGAAAGCCGCGCGATATGGAACCCCAAAGCCGTCACATGGAGGCCGAATCGGGTGAACCCATGCGGTCGCGCCGGCTCGGTTGAACGGTCGGAATGCAGCTTGCAATTGAGGGACATCTTTTGGTTTCATCCGCGGACATGTCCAACCCCCGTGCATAAAGGAAAACGATCTATGGCCACGAAATACAAAAAAATCATCGGCAACATGCTGATTGCCCAGAGCGGCGGCCCTACGGTCGTCATCAACCAGAGCCTGATCGGCGCGCTGCTCGAAGCCAAGAAGCACAAGGAAATCAAGAAAATCTACGGCGCGCTGCACGGCATCAAGGGGATCCTGAACGAGGATCTGATCGATCTGGGCCGCGAAAGCGTGGCGACGCTCAAGGCCGTGGCCCAGACGCCGTCCTCCGGCCTCGGCTCCGTCCGCAAGAAGCCCACGCCCGAGGATTGCACGAAGATCTTCGAGAAGCTCCAGAAGTACGGCGTGCGCTATTTCTTCTACATTGGCGGCAATGACTCGGCCGAGACCGCGCACATCATCAACGAGGAAGCCAAGAAGGCGGGTTACGAACTGCATTGCTTCCATATTCCGAAGACCATTGACAACGACCTGCGCGAGAATGACCACACGCCCGGCTTCGCCAGCGGGGCCAAGTTCGTGGCCCAGGCCTTCATGGGCGACGATCTGGACAACGCGGCATTGCCCGGCGTGAAAATCAACGTCGTCATGGGCCGCCATGCGGGTTTTCTGACGGCGGCGGCGGCGCTGGCGCGCACCTATCCGGGCGCCGGCCCGCACCTGATCTACCTGCCCGAACGGCCCTTCGACCTCGAAAAGTTCCCGCAGCAGGTCAAGGAAGTCGTCGAGAAATATGGCCGCTGCATCGTGGCGGTTTCCGAAGGCATCTCCGACGCCTCCGGAAAAGCCATTGCGGCTTCGTTCACGAAGGAAGTGGACAGCCACGGAAACGTGCAGCTTTCGGGCTCCGGCGCCCTGGGCGATTCACTGGCCAGCCTGATCAAGACCAAAACGGACATCACCCGCGTGCGGGCCGACACCTTCGGCTACCTGCAGCGTTCGTTCCCGGGCGTGGTTTCGGCCAACGATGCCAAGGAGGCCTTTGCGGTCGGTCGCGAGGCGGTCAAGCTGGCCACCAGCGGTGACGTGGATGGCAGCGTGGCCATTCGCCGCAAAAAGGGGAAAAAGTACCAGGTTTTCTTCGAGCGCGTGCCTCTTTCCAGCGTGGCCAAGGAAACCCGCCACATGCCCGACGAGTTCATCGCGGCGAACGGCTGCGACGTGACCAAGGCCTTCCTCGACTACGCGGCTCCCATCGTCGGGAAGCTGCCGCTCATCGGGCGGTTCAAGCGGGTGCCGGTGAAGAAGTAGTTGGCATCCATCGGATCTGTCCGATCCGACTGTTCTGACAGGTCCGTCCTAAAACCAAGGAGCCCCCATGCCCCGCCGCAAACGACTCGACACCACCCCGGAATGGAAAGCCCTCAAGGCGCACGCGGCGCAGATGAAGGGCGCCTCGCTGCGGGAGCTGTTTGCGGCGGATCCGGAGCGCGGCAAGACCTTCAGTCTCGAAGTCGGGGGCTGGTACCTGGACTATTCCAAGAACCTTGCCACCGCCGAGACGATGAAGCTGCTGCAGGCCCTGTGCCCCATAGCGGATCTGCGCGGCGAAATCGACGCGATGTTCTCTGGCCGGAAGATCAACGAGACGGAAAACCGCCCCGTCCTGCACATCGCGTTGCGCAACCGGTCCAACACGCCGATCCTCGTCGACCGCAAAGACGTGATGCCCGCCGTGAACGCGGTGCTGGAGAAGATGAGCGGGTTCGCCGATCTCGTGCGCGCGGGCAAGTGGCTGGGCTTCACCGGCAAGCCCATCCGCAACATCGTCAACATCGGTATTGGCGGCAGCGATCTGGGACCGGCCATGGCCTGCGAAGCCCTCAAGCCCTACCGCCAGCGCGACCTGGCGGTCCGGTTCGTGTCGAACGTCGATGGCACGCATGTCGTCGAAGCCACCCGCGATCTCGACGCGGCGGAGACGCTCTTCATCGTGGCCTCCAAGACCTTCACCACGCAGGAAACCATGACCAACGCGGAAACGGCGAAGGCGTGGCTGCTGGAGAAGCTGGGCGATCCGGCGGCCGTGGCGAAGCATTTCGTAGCCGTCTCGACCGCGGCCAGGGAAGTGCAGGCCTTCGGCATCGACCCGGCCAACATGTTCGAGTTCTGGGACTGGGTCGGCGGACGTTATTCGCTGGCCAGCGCCATCGGCCTGCCGCTGATGATCGCCATCGGCCCCGAAAACTTCGTGCGAATGCTGGAAGGCTACCACGAGATGGACCGGCATTTCGCAACCGCGCCGTTCGAGCGCAACATGCCGGTGATGTTGGCGCTGCTGGGCATCTGGCATGGCAATTTCTTCGGCGCGCAGAGCACGGCGCTGCTGCCCTACGATCAGTATCTCTCCCGCTTTGCGGCTTATTTCCAGCAGGGCGACATGGAAAGCAACGGCAAGCGCGTGACGAAGAACGGCAAGGCCGTGACCTACGAGACCGGCCCGGTGGTCTGGGGCGAGCCCGGTACCAACGGCCAGCACGCGTTCTACCAGCTCATCCACCAGGGCACCAAGCTGATCCCGTGCGACTTCATCGGGTTCTGCAAATCACACAATCCGGTGGGCGACCACCACGCCAAGCTCATGAGCAACTTTTTCGCGCAGACCGAGGCCTTGGCCTTCGGCAAGACCGCCGACGAATGCCGCGCCGAAGGCGTGCCTGAAAAACTCGTGCCCCACAAGACCTTCCCCGGCAACCGGCCGACCAATACGCTGCTGGCGGAAAAACTGACGCCGGAGACCTTCGGCCAGCTCGTCGCGCTCTACGAACACAAGATTTTCACGCAAGGCGTGATCTGGAACATATTCTCGTTCGACCAATGGGGTGTGCAACTCGGCAAGGTCCTCGCCAACCGCATCCTGCCCGAGCTCAAGAGCAAGGACTCGCCGCTGGCGCACGACAGCTCCACCAACGAGCTGATCCGTCGCTTTCGCCAGAAGGCATAGCAGCCGTTTTGCAGCAGAGTTGCAGTGTTATTTTTGGTAGGGACGGCGCGCCGCGGCATGTCTATCGAAGACCCTTCAAGACATCCCGGAAGGCTTGGTGATTTGGATATTGTTCGATCAACTGATTGAGAATCTCAACGGCTTTATCGGTTTCTCCGCGCGGGATCAAGCAGAGCATGACATAGTCGTAATGGGCGTTGCAGACAAAGGGCGCGAGCCGCATGGCTTGCTGGAATGCCTTTTCGGCGGGTTCGGCCATGGAGCGGACGGCATACACCCGGGCGATGGCGGCCCGCATGACAGCGTAGGTCAACCGCGGGGCCTGGCTTTCGGCAAAACCGGGGGTGGCGAACAACGACTTTTCCGTTTGCTCCCAATATGCCATGTCTGCTGCCACTTCTTCCGGCGATAGGGATGCGATCGGTTCGGGGCAGAGTTCCAGCAGCAACCCGTGAGGTTTGAGGCGGGGGCGCAGGCGGGGGTGGGGGAATCCTTCGTCGAGGAAGAACGAGTGTTTGGATTGATTGTTTCCCAGAATGTCTTCAATCAACACCGCATTGATTTCGCCAATGCCTTCGATGCCCACGATTGGGAATGTTGAATCCTCGA
>JAAZBB010000058.1 GCA_012514035.1 Lentisphaerota bacterium
GTGGGCATCCGGCGCAGCAGCAAAACCTGCCAGACCGGGGCATCCACGGCGAAGGGTTCGAGATCGAATTCCTGCCGCAGACAGGATTGCAGCACCTCCGGGCCGCCCGCATGGCGCAGGGCGAAGCGGTCGGCGCGCAGTTCGGCGCGGCGAACGGTCGCATGGGCCGCGACTCCCGCCAAGGCGGCCAGCGCAAACAGACATGCCACCAGAAACGGAAAAGCTTCCGGCGCGACGGCGCCGGAAAGGCCTTGGTGGCGGGCCGCCCATTCCGTCAATTTTGCCGTACCGAACAAGGCGCTCCCCGCCAAGGCCACCTGAAAAGCCTGCAGGCCGATGGCCGGGCCGGCCTGGACCAGCGCCATCTGGCGGGCGGCCAGGAAAACCTTTTCACGGTGCCCCATTTGTTGCCATGCCCGCTCCGTGAAGACCACTCGCCGGCGGCGGCCCGCCCCCGTCAGACGTACGGGTTCCAGATCCTCCTGATGCTCGAAATGCCACCAGGCCGCATCCTGAATGTCCAGGCCTGCCTTGCGGCCCAACCGGCGCAATTCCTCTTCCAAGGCCGCATCCCCGGATGGAACCGGGGGGCGCACGCGCGGCAGCAGGCGGGCAGGGCCCCATTCCCCAACCCCCGCTACGAACACGGCATAGATGCCCGTTACCGCCAACCACCAGTAGGCCGGAAAGAGGCGCATCAGCAGATAGAACCCCGTGAAGGCTCCGGTTACCAAGCCGATTTCCAACACCATGGTCACCAGAAAACCTCGCAGCCAGACGCCGAAATCCTCGTGGTGCCGCCCATGCGCCCGCTCCATGGAAAAGTCGGCCAGCACCGACAGCGGAAACAGAATGACTTCGTAGCCAAAGACCGCCAGGGCCGTAAAGGTGATGGAAACCAGCGGCCAGGCGAAGGGGAATGAGAACCAGCCCCGCAACCCCGCAGCCAACGCCCGTGACAGGCCCGACATCCAGAAGGCCGCCGCCAGCACAAACAACAATGCAAACCGCAACAGGAACAGACGCCCCTGCGAACGGTCGTAGGCGCGCGCCTGTGCTTCCCGCCGCTTGTCGAACCAATCGGCCATTGGCTTGCGGTCCCTGCTCAGGCCAGATCGCCCAGGTTCATCATCTCCAGCAGCCGCGACAAGTCTTCGTTGTCAAAGTATTCAATGATGATCCGGCCCATTTCGCGCTTGCCGTCCGCCAGGGGCCGGGAGGGCGAAAGCATCACCTTGGTGCCGAGTTCCTGCTGCATCCGGTCGGCCAGAAACTTGAGGTGCTTGCTGGTTTTGTCTTCGGGGGGCGTGACTCCGGGCCGGCTCTTGCGCTGGCGGGATTCGGCGGCTTGGAGGCCGGCCACCAGTTTTTCCAGGGCGCGAACGGACAGGCCCTGGTTCACGACGCGCGCGGCCAACAGGTCGCGATGCACGGGATCCACACCCAGCAGGACCTTTGCATGGCCGACGGAAAGGGTGCCGGCCGCCAGCGCGCGCTTGATGGGTTCGGACAGTTCCAGGAGGCGCAAGGCATTGGCCACGGTGGCCCGGGCGCGGCCCAGGCGCCGGGCGACCTCTTCCTGGGTCAACGCCGCCAAGGTCATCAACCCCCGGTAGTTTTCGGCCTCTTCGATGGGATTCAGGTCAGTACGCTGAAGATTTTCGATGGTGGCCCGTTCGTAGGCCTGGATATCGCTCGCCTCATGAAGCAGCGCGGGGATTTCGATCAGGCCGGCCATTTGCGCGGCGCGCCAGCGCCGTTCGCCGGCAATCAGTTCAAACAGGTCATCGACCTGCCGGAGGAGCACCGGCTGGAGCACGCCCTGGGCCCGGATCGACTCGGCCAGTTCCCGCAAGGCTTCTTCATCGAAGCGCTGGCGCGGCTGCCGGGGATTCTTCTTGATCTTATGCACCGGGACCATGCGGAAGGGGCCTTTGGATTCCCCGGAGTGGGCGGCGGCATCTGGAGCGGCCGGCTTGCCGGCAGCCTTCGCCGGCGTTGCTCCCGGCCGGGCCGCTCCCCCTTGAATCAGCGCATCCAATCCCCGGCCCAGGCCACGATGTTTCGATGGTGTTGACATGGTTTCTGTTTATTACTCCAAACCCCGTGAACAATCAATCCCCGCAATGGCGCCGGCGCGGCCATGGGGGGGGTGCCACCTGACCACCAACAGCAAGCTCCGGTCGATGCAATCTTGCCGAACGGGTCCGATCCCTCTATTGTGGTTTCATGAAGACGTTTCCAGCCATATTCATGCGGATGGCCCTTGTGGCGGCAGCCGCCGCTCCCCTGCAGGCCCAGACTCCGGTGCGGATCACGGCCAACAACGTAAACCTGAGGGCCCAGCCGCGGCTGAATGCCGAGGTAGTCACCCAGGCGCATTACGACGAACGACTGGTCGCCCGCACCCTCGGCGAGGAATGGATCGAGGTGGCGGCCCCGGCCACGGCGGACCTCTGGATCTTGAAGCAATACATCCAGGAACCGCAGAACACCATTGGCGCCAACCGGGTCAACGTCCGCGCCGGCCCCGGAATTGCCTTTACCGTCGTGGACACCTTGGAACTGGGCGATCCGGTCGAACCGCGCGGCGAGGAGCTGCAGGGCTGGCTCAAGATTGCCCCGCCGCCCAACGCCTTCCTCTGGGTCAGCCGCGAATATGTTGAAATTCCGGCTGGCACGAACATGGCTTCCGCGGCGGAGGCGGCGTCCGCGGACGACGCCGAAAAGAGCACCGCCCAGAGCGGCAAAACAAACGTCCGCGCGAAGCAGGCTGCGGTAACAGCGGCCGCGCCCGTCCCGGCGCTGCCGACGCCGATTGTCTCGCCATCCGTGCCGGTGTCGGATTCCTCCAGCCGGGAAATCCCGGTGCCTCCGCCCGCCAATCTCAAACTGATCCCGCTGGCGGGACAGGGCCGGTTCATGGAGGTTTCCGGGAAGCTGCGCGCCGCACCATTGATCAACGAAGCCCCCACTCGTTACCGGGTCGTCCGCTGGCAGAACAACCGGTGGCAGATCCTGTGCCACGTCTACGGCGAGGCCACCAAGTTCCGCAGCCTGCAGGACAAGCCCGTGCGCCTGAAGGGCCGCGAATACTGGATTCAAGGCGCCGCCGCGCCCGTCCTGGTCCCCGATCAGATCGAAGAGCTCGTCATCGGGGAATAAGATCCTCCGGCCCCAGGCCGGCGAGGGAGTCCACCACGATGCCGGCGCCCGCGGCGCGCAAGGCTTCTGCGGTCAAGCTGTTGGCGACGCCCAGCACGGGGAGGCCGGCGGTCCGGGCAGAGACGATACCGTCGACGGTGTCTTCAATGGCAACGCAGGCGGCGGGCACGATGCCGCGATCCGGAAATTCCGCCGCGAGCCGTTCCACGCACAGCCGGTAGCTGGCGGGATCCGGCTTGCTGCGGTGCACGTCGTCGGCCGTCACCCGTGCCGCAAAGCACTCCGCAATGCCCAGCGCGGTCAGCACGGGTTCGATGTCGCTACGCAGTGCGCCGCTGCAGAGTCCGACCGGACCGGAGGCCGCGCAGGCCCGGACCAGATCCACGGCGCCCGGCAGGGGCGGTACGCGGCCGGCGGCGGCAAACCGGGAAAAGAGTTCGGCCTTGCGCGCGATGCGCCGGCGGATTTCCTCGGGGCGGGGTTCGATTCCGGCGCGGGCCAGCAACAGGGCGAAGGCCCCGCGATCGTCGAGACCCATCAGGTTGTCCCGGTAGAAGGCCCAGTCGCACGCGGGTCCCTCGCCGGCCATGGCCGCCACCATGGTTTCGTGGTGCAGCCTCTCGCTGTCCACGATGACGCCATCGAAATCAAACAGGACTGCCGCAGGCCGGGCCATGTCAGCGCAAGTCCCCGCTGCCGTGGATCCGTCCGGCCTGTTTGCGCGCCGCCAGCTTCGCAAGATTTCCGCGGGCGATTTCGTCGAGGTCCAGCCCCAGTTCGGTGGCGAGGGTGGCAACGTACCACAGTACGTCGCCCAGCTCTTTCGCCAGCAGAGCCAGCCGCTCGGGCGAGATTGTTCCGCCCTCGTCCCGGATGGCCTTCTTGAGCTTCTCGCAGATTTCGCCGGTTTCCCCGGCGAGGCCGAGCGCGGGATAGACGAAGTTGCCGGCCCCGCATCCGGGAAAGACGGCGGTGGTCATGGCTTGTTTCTGATAGGTGGCAAAGTCGAGCATGGTCAGTCTCCGGGTATGGGGGGGATTGGTTTGGCGTAGAAAGGGAAACCGGCGGGAGGAACACCGACGGGAATGAAGCGCCAACGTTTGTAGCTCCAGAGCCAGTATTCGGGCCAGGCGCGGATGGTCTCTTCGTAGAACCCGGTGATGCGCCGGGTCAATTCCCGGGCGGCGTGATCACGGCCCAGGGCAGCGATTTCCGCCGGGGAGATCCGGTGGGGCGCCTCGCCTAGATAGGTGCCGTCGGGCCGGGGCCGGGCGCAGACGTAAGCGATTTCCGCTCCGGTCAGCGGCGCCAGGGTGCCGGCCGCGGGCGACACGGCCACAGGCTTGCCGAAAAAATCTACAAAGATTCCGCCCTCCTCCGGGGCGGTGTTCTGGTCCAGCACCAGGCCGACGGTACCCCCGTGGCGGAGGAAACGCACCAGCTTCTTCAGGGCCCCCTCGCGCGCGACGATCTGCTGGCCCGTCATCTGCCGGGCCTGCTGCAGGAGCCGGTCCACGGCGGGATTTTTCAGGGGCATCGCCACGCTCATCAGAGGAATGTGGGCAGCGGCGTAACGCGCCGCCAGTTCCCAGTTGCCGAAATGACCCTGCACGGCCACGCGGGGAACCGGGGCTTCCAAAATGGCGCTCAGGCTGGGGGCCGCCTCGAACCACTGCGCGATCCGTTCGGCGGACTGCCGGGAAAACCAGAGCAGGTCCAACACCACCAGGGCAAAGTTTCCCAGCGAGGCGCGCAGGATCCGACGCTTTTCCGCCGGGGTTTTCGTGTCGCCAAAGGCCACATCCAAGTTGGCCAGCCCGAGCTGGCGGCTGCGGGCCGAAAAAACATAGGCGACGGCACCCAGAAAGCGCGCCAGCGCCAGCACGACCCGCCGCGGCAGTCGCGGCACCACGGCCAGCCCCAGGCGCGTGAAGGGGGCCTCAAGCGCCTTGCGGATTCGCTTGGCCAAGGTCATACCGCCTCCGATCGCTTTTCCCCGGGCGGACGGCTCTTCCAGCGCTTGTGAAGCCACAGCCATTGCTCCGGACGCTTGCGGATTTCCTCTTCGATGATCCGCGAACAGGCCGCAGTGAAGGAGCGTACCGTTTCCGGATCGCGGCCGGGCGGCGGGTCCAGTGGCGGCCGCACTTCCACCACCTGCCGGCCGTCCGGCTCCCGGCGGATCAACACCGGCAGCACTGGCGCGCCGGCATGCGCCGACATCACCGCCAATCCAGGGGTGGTCGAGGCCGGCCGGCCGAGGAAATCGATGAACACCCCCTGCCCGGCCGGACGGTTCTGGTCGATCATGAAACCCACGAGTTCATTCCGGCGCAGGGCGCGCACGCTGGCGCGGTAGGCGTTGTGCGCCGGAATGCCGTGCACGCCGGCCCGATCCTGCAGGTTCCACCATAGTTCGTTCAGGGTCCGGTTTTTCAGCGGCTTGGCAATGATGGCCAGTGGATATCCGAACAGCCTAGGCACCAACAGCGCCAGCAGCGCGTAGTTCCCGAAATGGGCGGTCAGCACCAGCGCGCCCCGGCCGCGCGCCAAGACCGCGGCCACGTGTTCGAGGCCCTGCACCTGGAGGTGAGCGGACAATTCCGCCTCGCAACCACCGGCATAACGCAGCAGGTCCATGGCATTGAGGGCCTGCTGACGGCACATTTCCACATAGATGGCCCGATGCTCCGCGGACGTCTTGTTGGGAAAGGATCGCGCCAGGGCCCCGAGCGCGTAGGTCCGGCGCAGCCGCACCACCCGGGCCAGCAGCATGCCTCCAAACCGGGCCAGGGCCGCCGCCTTGGCGGCCGGCAGGCGGGCCACCCACCGCGCGATCTTCTGTAACATCCAAACCATCATTGGTTCATGCTATCCCAGGCTGGACAGGTCCGCCAAGCTCCGTCTTCGGCCGGCCGGCCGGCGAACCCCGTCCCGACCGGCGATCCGGCACGGGCCAAAGCCGGACCGCGGGTTCTGGGATTGCGGACGGCGACGGGTTGTGGTGAAATTCCCCCATGCAGAACCTCATGAAGCAGTGGATCGCGATGATGGGCGACGATCCCGAACGCGAAGGCCTCCGCCGCACGCCCGAACGCACCGCTGAAGCCTGGTCTTTCCTGACGCGCGGCTATCAGCAGGATCCCGCCGCTCTGTTGAACTCCTCCATGTTCGAGGTCGAGGCCAATCACATGGTCATCGTGCGCGACATCGAAATCTACTCCATCTGCGAGCACCATCTTCTGCCGTTCTTCGGCACCTGCCACATCGGCTACATTCCCCGGGGCAAGGTGGTCGGGGTCAGCAAACTGGCCCGCCTGGCGGACCTGTTCGCCCGCCGCCTGCAGGTGCAGGAGCGGCTCACCAACCAGATCGCCCGCACCTTGATGGACACCTTGAAGCCCGAGGGCGTCGGCGTAATCATCGAGGCTCAGCACCTGTGCATGATGATGCGCGGCGTCGAAAAACAGCACTCGCGCATGGTGACCTCCGCGATGCTCGGCAGCTTCCATGATTCCGTTGCCACCCGCAACGAGTTCCTGCACCTCTCCAATCACTATCATTCCGGCTGATGCGCTGTCCGGGCTTGATTCCAACCGCGATCCTGCTGCTCGCTGCCGGCGGCGCCTCCGCCGGCACCGTGAATCTGCCGCTTGATCCCGCCGGCCTGGCCGGGCCCGGGATTTTTACCGCTGCCCCCCGGCAGGTGGCCCGCGCGGCGGAGGCGGCCGGCCTCACATTCACCGCCGCCCCCAAACCCCTGCCGCCGCAGGTCATTTTGCCTCTGGCGACACCGGCCGGAACCGGGGCCCCGGAACACGATCTCCTGTTCTGGCGCGGCGACATGCTTCCCGACCAGTTGGCCCCTGCGGAGACCGGCACGCTGATACGCAAGCGCCGCGAAGCCGATGGCACATGGCATCGCCTGGGAGCCCGGCACAATCATCCGCGGCCCGATGGCACTCATCTGGTACCCGTTGCCCGCGCTACCGAACACTTCACCCTGCCGGCCACGATCATTGCCACCCCCTATCAACTGGGCCATCTCGGCTCCGCCCCGGTACGACTGGAGCTGTGGCGCTCGCCGGAAGAAGACAGCGTACCGGTCGGCGGCGCCCTGGTCCTGAGCGATCCGCCCCCCGCCCTGCTCGACGCCTTCCGGAAACTCCTGCCCCCGTTCCCCTCCCAAGCTGCCTGGGCGGCCGAGTTTGAAGCCCTGTCCCCGTAGGTTCCCGTGATGCGCGGCAAAGCCTGTGCCCAGAAACTTGCCCTGGCACTGCTGGCGCCACTGTTCATGCTGGCCCTGGCGGAGGGCACGTTACGCCTGTCGCGCCAGGGACTGCCGGTGCGGTTTCTGCAGGCGTTTTCTATTGCGGGAACACCCTGCTGGGTCAACAACCCCTTTTATGGCTACCGTTTCTTTTCCCCCGAACTCGCGCGCAGCCCCCCGCCCCTGGCCTGCGCCCGGACCAAGCCCCGGGATGTCGTGCGCATCGTGGTCCTCGGCGAATCCGCCACCATGGGCGATCCCCTCATCGAATTCGGTCCGCCGCGCATGTTGGAAAAGATGCTCAACGCAGCCGGTGGTCCGCCGCGCTTCGAAGTCATCAACGCCGCCATGACCGCCATCAACTCTCCGGTCATCGCGGACATTGCCCGGGAGTTGCGGAATCTGCAGCCCGACGTGGTGTTGATCTACATGGGCAACAACGAAGCCGTAGGGCCCTTCGGGCCGACCTCGCGCGGACGGAGCCGGCTGGGCACCCGGCTGATTCCGCTGCGCGTGGTGCTGACCCGCCTGCACCTGCTCCAGGGCTTGAAATTGG
Source organism: Lentisphaerota bacterium (assembly GCA_012514035.1). GTDB lineage: Bacteria > Verrucomicrobiota > Kiritimatiellia > CAIQIC01 > Lenti-01 > Lenti-01. The sequence continues at coordinate 7,992 of JAAZBB010000058.1, forward strand.
CCATGGAATCCATCGTCTCCGCCGGACGCGATCCGCGGGTTTTCCACATGGACACGGTCGGACGGCTGGCGTTGCGCGCGGAGGATCCCCGCCTGGCGTCCATGTACGATTTGTATGCGGACCGGCTCGCGCGCATCATCGAACTGGCCCGCGAAGCGGGCGCGGAGGTCCTGCTCTCCACCATGGCTGTCAACCTGTCCGCCTGCCCGCCCCTGGGATCCGTCAATCGCACCGACTGGACGGACGACGAGTGCCAACGCTGGGCCGACGCCTGGGCGGCCGGCATCCAGGCGCAGGCGGCCGGCCGCACCGAGGAAGCGCTGGCGGCCTACCGCACCGCCGCCGGACTGGATGCCGGGCATGCCGAGCTCGCCTATCGCCTCGCGCAAACTCTGGCGGCCGGCGGGCATCAGGACGAAGCCGCGAAGTGGTTCGTCCAGGCGCGGGATGCCGATACCCGCCGCTACCGAGCCGACAGCCGCATCAACCAAATCATCCGGGAGCAGGCCTGCCGCCATGCCGTGCGGCTGGTGGATGCCGAAGCGGACTTCCGAGCAACCGGGGCAGACGCGCAACTGTTCCTCGACCACGTGCATTTCACGTTTGAAGGCACATACCGGCTCGCCGGTCTTTGGTTCCGTGAATTGGCCCAGGACCACCCCGGCCGGGAAATGCCGGACATCGAAGCCTGCCGGCGGCGGCTGTTCTTCACAGCCCGGGGCGAATTGCGCCAGGCCGAGGCCATGGCCGTCCGCTATCGGCGGGATCCGTTCACCAACCAGTTGGACAACGCCTGGCGACAGGCGGACCTGGCGGCCACGATTCAACGCTGCCGGCAGGCCAATGCCGTCGCCAACCTCGACCGGCTGCGCCTCCAATATCAAGAGGAAGCCGCCCGCGATCCCGCCGATCCCTTTTTGCCGCTTCAGTGGGGCTCCACCCTGCTGGAGGCCCGCCGCCTGACCGAAGCCCTGCCGCTGTTGATGAACTACATGGAGCGCCTGCCCCGCCATTTCGAGGCTCGCCTGATGCCCGCCTTCATCCTCGCCAAGGCCAGCCAGCCTGACCAAGCGGCGGAGTTGTTGCTCGGGGCCGGCCCGCCGTACGGATGGTATCTCTCCGAGCATGCCCTTGGTTTGATCGAGAGCCTGCTCGCCGACGGCTTCCGCAACGAAGCCCGGGCCTTTGGCCAGGCCGTGCTTGACCGGCGGACCTTTTTCGTCGGCCGCCGCCGCCTCACCGCCGTTGTTGAAAGATTATAACGCGTGGTGGCTCCTCGTAGCACGCGGCTCCTTTTCGTAGCACGCGGTTCCGTCGCGTGTGTTTTATTTTCGATCCACGCGGGACGGAGCCCCGCGCTACGCAGCACAACGCCGCTGCCCGTGGCACGTGGCTCTGTTGCGTGCGGGCTGGTTTCCCCTCCCCGTAGCACGCGGCTCTGTCGCGTGCGGGCTGGTTTTGATCCGCGCGGGACGGGAGCCCCGCGCTACTTCAAGCCGCTTTGCGCCACTCAAATCCATTCTGCCTGATAAACCGCAAACCGCCCAGACGACAAATGCGCCTTGCGCGGATTGTCCGCAATATACTTGCGGAACACTTCCAACTCTTCCCGGTTCCGCACAATGTGATCATAACTCTCCGCCTGCCACAAACGCCCGGTCTTCGCGCCTTGGGCCGAGGCCTTCACGGATACAAATCCCTTGATCGAGTTCAGGATGCCTTCCAACGGCCACCCTTGCACAGGTCTAACCAGCCAATGCACGTGGTTGGGCATGATCACCCAGTCCCCACACCAACACCGTTGGCCGTGAAAGTGGCCCAAGGCGTCCTGCACGGCTTCCCGTATGGCCGTTCGCGCCAACAAGCAACTCCCATGGCCGCGATCCAACTCCAAATGCAACTGGTGCGCCTGGCGCTTCTCGAAGGCGCGCCGCCCGCGGGCATCGATCGCCTGATATCGCTCATCGCCCCCCGGGGCGTGCAAACCTTGTGCGATCCCATGCGCCGACAGCCAGGCTTTCCGCTCCTGCTCCCAGGCCAGCAGGATCCTGCGCGGAATGGAGTCAGCCAGGCGAAGCGTAACAAAATAGGTGCACCCATCCTGCCGCCAATGGGGCAGATTCCGTCGGTATGAAAATACTGGCGCCCGCGGGTTGTATGGTTGGAAAGGAATCCGATCCACGAATCGAATCGTAAAACGAACGCAGAAGATGGCGCAAGAACGGGATTGCCCTCTCCAGCGCCCCTCCTTGCACGCGGCTCCTTTCGTAGCACGCGGCTCTGTCGCGTGCAGGTTTGATTTCAATCCGCGCGGGACGGGAGCCCCGCGCTACGGAGTACGCAGGCTGACGGTTTTGTTTTTCGTAGCACGCGGCTCCGTCGCGTGCAGTATTTTCCCGATCTGCGCGGGACGGGAGCCCCGCGCTACGGAGTACGCAGGCTGGCGGTTTTGTTTTTCGTGGCACGCGGCTCTGTCGCGTGCGGTTTTTTTCCGATCCA
>JAAZBB010000059.1 GCA_012514035.1 Lentisphaerota bacterium
ACCACGATCGATTCCACCGCGTAGCCGCTGGCGGGGGAGGTGTTGACGGTGACGGTTGCACCCGCCTCGGCTTCGTCCGCCGGCGTGGTCGTCGCGGTGCCGTTCTGGGTCTCGGCCACCGTGATGGTGTATTTGACCGTCGGAGGAACGACGCTGAAGTTGATCGTGTTCGTGACGGATGCCGCACTGTTGTCCGTGGCGATGACTTGTGCCCAGTAGTCGCCGGTCGGCGCCGTGTCCTCAATCGTGAACACCCCGAGGGCGGCCGTATAGTCATCCTGATTCAGCGAGCTGGTCCACGTGTAGCTGTAGGGTTCTGTTCCGCCCATGGCCGTGGCCGTGATGGTGTCGGAGGAGCCCTCTTCCACCTCAAATCCGCTCGTCTTGTCGAATCCAACACTGAAACCAGCGACACTCAGGGTGCCATCCACGGTGAATCCCTGGGAACTGAAGCCCCAGCCGCCCGTGGTTGTTTGGCCGCTGGCATAATAGCGCAAGGTCACATCCGTGCCGGCGGCAATATTCTGGAGGGCCGACACGCCGGAAAAGTCAAAACTGCTGGAGCCGTTGCCGATGCGCGTGGTCGCATCGCCGATCAGGGAAAAGGACGTGCCATCGAAGCTGTAGGCCCATTGATGGGACACACCCGGATCGGCCGAAAAAGTTCCCGTTCCGACATAACCGCCTGTAATGCCACTCAGCGACAGGGCATAGCCGTTGGCGGCCGACAGGAAGATCTGGAAATAGTCGGCGTTGGCCGTGTCAATGCCGTTGTTCTGGAACCCGGTGGTACGGAAACCTGCACCGGTAGTGGCCGGGGCTCCTGCGCCGCGGCTCAGGAGGTTGTAGCCGCCTCCGGAATCCAGGTTGGCATTGGCGCTGTCCGCCACTTGGCTGGCCTGGCTGCTGACTGGAAAGGTCCAGGTCAGGATGGTTTCGGCGTGGGCCGGTCGCATTGCACCAACCACCACCACCGCGATAAAGGAAAACAAGACGCGCGATATTTTCATGAACCATACCCTCCGTGATTATTTCGGACTCAATATAAAAGACTTTAGCGTGACCGGCGCCCGGTTTCCAGCCTTTTATCTTCGATATGGTAAAGCGTTTCTTCCCGCGGGACCGCATGGCGACCGCGAGGAGCCCTGCGTCGGCTGAACCCCGCACTCCAAACCGAGCCGGCTACTTCATCAGGGGCGGGATGACGAGCACGGGGCAGTCGGCTTTGCGCACGACGCGTTCGGTGACGTTGCCGAACAGGATCTTGCCGACGGCGCCGGCGCCTTGCCGGCCCAGGATGATCAGGTCGATGCCCTGCTCGCGGGCATATTCGAGGATCTTGTGGCGGGCTTCGCCGATGCGCATGGCAATGACGAGCCGGACATCCGCCGGCACGCGCGGCCGATAGGTCTCCGCGAGCTTGGCGTCGATTTCGCGCTTGGCGCGGGCATCCACATCCTCGTCCACTTCGTAAATGTAGCCCTTCCAGAACTGGGCGGGGGGTTCGGGAATGACATGGAGCAGGTGCAGTTCGCAGCCGGTGTTGCGGACGGCCGAATTCACCGCGAAAACGAACGCGCGGTCCGCGTTCTCGGAGAAGTCGGTGCAGAACAGGATCTTCCGGAAATTCTCGTGCTTGACCGTTGCATTCATGGCCCGCCTCCTTCCGCGCCTACTTGACCCAGGTTGTCGGAACCGTCACGATCTGCGGAAAGGCCAGCAGCAGCAGCGCGGCGACGATCAGCGCCGCCAGATAGGGCAAGGCGCCTTTGAACACGCTCTGCAGGGAGACCGCCCGGTCCATCCCGCTGACCACGTAGACGTTGACACCCACCGGGGGCGAAATCACGCCCATCTGCGTGACGAGTACAATCATGACGCCGAACCAGATGGGATCGTAGCCGAGGTCCAGCACCACGGGGTAGAAGATGGGGATGGTCAGCATCACCAGGGCCAGGGCGTCGAGAAAGGCGCCGGCGACCAGGTAGAAGAACAGGATCGCCAGCATGATGCCCCAGGCCGGCAGCGGCAGGCCGGACATCCACGCCGCCAGTTCCGTCGGCACGTTGGTGATCTGCAGGAAATGGCCGAAGACGGTCGCGCCCGCCACGATCACCAGCACCATGCAGGAGGTGCGCAGGGTTTCGCCCATGGCGGTGGCCAGCATCCGAAAGCTGGCCTTGCGGGCGCCGAGGGCAATGGCCACGCTGCCGGCCGCGCCGACCGCGGCGGCTTCCGTGGGCGTGAACCAGCCGGCGAACATGCCCCCCATCACCAGCGCGAACAGCAGGAGTGTCTCGACCACGCCGCCGAGCGACCGGCAGCGCTCTCGCCAGCCCGCCGCCGACGCCGGCGGGGCCAGTCCCGGGCGCCGGGCGCAAAGCAGCGCAATCGTCGCCATGAACATCGCGCTGATCAACAGCCCGGGCACGATGCCCGCAATGAACAGCTTGCCGATGCTCTGCTCCGTCAACACGCCATAGACGATGAAAACCACGCTGGGCGGAATCATCATGCCGATGCTGCCGCCGGCCGCCACGGTGCCGGCCGCGAACCCGGGATGATAGCGATAGCGCTTCATTTCGGGCAGGCAGACGGCGGCCATCGTCGCGGCCGTGGCCGGTCCGGAACCGCAAATGGCGCCGAAGGCGGCGCAGGCGCCGACGGTGGCCATGGCCAGACCGCCGCGCAACCAGCCGAACCAGCTCTGGGCCGCATTGAACAGTTTGCGGCTGATGCCGGCATGGAACGCCACCTGGCCCATGAACACGAACAGCGGGATGACGGTGAGGCCATAGCTGGAAAAGGTGTCGTAGTAGTCCGTGGCCAGCATGTACAGGGCGGCGGCCGGGTTGACGACCACCGCAAAGCCGACCAGGCCCACCAGCGTCATGGCAAAGGCCACGGGCATGCTGCTCGCCAGCAGCAGGAAGAGCAGCGCGATGCCGGCCAGGCCTGTTTGCAGGTCCGTCATCAGCGGGGCCGGATCATGGAGCGGCCGGGATGCAGCAGGTGCCACAGGGTCACCCCGGCGGTGACCAGGCAGGCCAGCGCGGCCAGCCACGGCACCCAGAACATGGGCATGTGCAGCGTGGTGGTCACTTCGCCGCTGTCCAGGAATCCGCGGCCCTGGAGAACGAAGCGCCAGGCCAGCAGTCCGAAAAGAGCCAGCAGGACCAGGCGCATGACCGTATCGACCACGGCCCGGCCGCGACGCCCCATTTTCTGGAAGAAGTATTCAATGGCGATGTGCCCCTTTACCGCCTTGGTCAGCGGCAGGGCGCAGGCCATGGCGATGGCCCCCAGAACCCGTACCAGGTCGTAGGCGCCCCGAACGGGCATGCCGAACTGGCGGCCAATGATGTCCGCCATGGTCACCCCGATGATGCCCGCCACGGCAAGGCCGCCGAGGGTGGCCATGGCGTGGGTCACAATCCGCAGGATGCCCGTGCGGGCGCTGGTACCCGACAGCGGACTCATGGCCGGGCCGCGCGGGCCTCCGCAATCAGGGCCTGCGCGTCCCGCAGGAAGTCGGCGCCGGGCAGGCCTTTTTCCGCCGCCTGGGCCAGATAGCGGTCCAGGATCGGCGCGACCTGTTGCTGCCAGCGGGCTTCTTCTTCGGGCGACAGGGAAATGAACTCCCGCCCCAGTTCCTGCACGAAGGTCAGGCCTTCCGCATCCGCCTGGTTCCAGGCGACGCCGTGCTTGTCCACGTACTCCGCGCTGACCTCCGCCACGACCTGCTGCAGGTCGGCGGGCAGCGCATCCCATGCAGCCTGGTTTATGGCGACGAACATGGCCGTGGAGTAGCCGATGGTCTTCGTGTCGGTGATGTACTGGATGACTTCGCCCTGCTTCCAGCCCTTAAGGGTCTCGATCGGGCAGAACGTGCCGTCCACCACGCCCTTTTGCAGGGCGTCATAGGTTTCCGGCTGCGGCATGCCAACGGCGGTGCCGCCCAGCGCCGTCACGATGCCGGCCGACAGCCCCGTGCCGCGGATCTTCAGGTTGCGCAGATCGTCCAGGGAGCGCACGGGTTTCTTCGTGGCGAGGATGCCGGGGCCGTGGGCATGAACATAGAGGATTTTCGCGCCCTGGATTTCGGCGGGGGAGTATTTGGCCGCCAGCGCGGTGGCCACGCGGGTGGCCGTCAGGCCGTCCGGCCAGCCCAGCGGCAAATCCAGCGCCTCCAGCAGCGGAAACCGCCCTGGAGTGTAGGCAAAGCAGCTCATGCCGATGTCGGAAATGCCGTTGAGCACCCCCTGCCAGCACTGGTCGGCCTTCGTAAGGGTGGCGCCCGGATGCACGGTGATCTTGATCCGGCCGCCCGAGCGCTGTTCAACCTCGGCCGCCCAGTCCATGCCGGTCTTGGCCTGGATGTGCAGAGGGGGGAAGAAAATGCTGTAGCTGAACTTGAATTCAGGTTTGGCCGCCGCATCGCCAGCCGCCGACTGTTCCTTCCGCCCGCACCCCCCCAGCAGAACCAGCCCGAACGCCGCCGCCAGCATCCATCCCAACCGCCATGATGTTTTCATGTCTGCTCCTTGTGATATTGCCACGCAGAAAGGCATCTTAGACCTCCCCACCCCCCCGCGCAATCCTTTCCCGCGGAAATGCACGCAGGGGGCATCGGCGAGTGGGTGCTTCTGGAATCTTCCGCACGCTGCAGCGTGTACTACAAACGGGTTGTGTTCGTAGTCCAGCCTTCAGGCTGCATCTCGGCACCTGATTGCAGATGCGCCCGCCGGGCACGTCCGCCTCCGATCCGGACAGCCCCGTGCTCAGCGAGCGCGGCTACAACGTGGTTCGTTTTTCCACGCTCCATTGCAGATACGACCTCGCTCAAGGACAGTATTCAGTATTCAGAATTCAGAATGGAAATGAACAGCCCGGCGCTCTGGGCCACAGCGCCCGGCCTTCCGGACTCCTGGCGTGAGATCGGCTTTTACATTTCGCGCAATTCGCGCTTTTCGCAGTTCCGGCTGTTCGGGCTGTTCTCTGTCCTCATTTAAAGCAGCGGCGAAAGAAGCCCGCAGAGGTTTTCCAGGTAGCGGTGGGTCACCGGCCGGTTTTTGAAGGCCGTCAGCTCGACCTCGCGGCTTTGGTGCAGGTCTTCGATCATCAGGAGCTTCAAATGCATGACGAATTCCGAATCGTAGACGGCGAGGCTGGTCTCGTAGTTCGAGTACAGGCTGCGGTAGTCCCAGTTCGACGACCCCACGACGCCCATCCGGTCGTCCACCGTCATCGCCTTGGCGTGAATGAACGGGGGGGCGCGCTCGAAGATGCGCACGCCGGCTTCCAGCAGGTCTTCGTAGGTCGCCCGGCCCGCCCAGGTGGTGTACCAGTGGTTGCTTTTTTCCGGCACCACCAGGTAGACCTGGACTCCGCGCAGCGCCGCCATCCGCAACGCCCGCAGCAGATCCTCCGACGGCAGGAAGTAGGGCGTAATGATGAAGACTTGCCGGCGCGCTGCGTTGACCGCGTTGAAGAACAGGTCCACCGCCACCCGCAGGTCCGAGGACGGCCCGCTGTTGACCACCCGGGCGAGTGCCGCGCCTTCCGGCGGCAGTTTGCGAAAATGCTCGGCGCTCAGCAGGCGCTGCGGGTCCTCCTCGGTCATGACATGCCAGTCGCGCAGGAACGAATACTGCAACTCCTGCACGATGGGTCCCAGCAATTGGAAATGGTAGTCCTGGATGGCCGGCTGGCCGGGGCGGCTCCGGGAATAATCGTTGAGGTTGACCCCGCCCATGAAGCCGATCCGCCCATCCACCACCAGCGTCTTGCGATGGTTGCGCAGGTTGAAATGCAACTGCCGGCGGAACAGGTTCGACTGCGTCCAGCCCGCAACCGTCAGGTTCGGAACCCGGCGGTATTTCCGGAACAAGCCGCCCCAGAGCGCGTGGGAGGACCCGAACCGGTCGTAGAGCACCCGCACCCGCACCCCGGCGCGGGCGCGTTCCGCCACCTCCTCCATGAATTCCCGGCCCACGGGGTCGTTGCCGATAATGAAGGATTGCAGGTGAATGTGGTGCCGGGCCGAGCGGATCGCCTCCCGCATCCGGGGAAAGGCTTCGTCGCCCGTCAGCAGCGGGATGACCCGGTTGCCGCCCAGCAGCGGAAAATTCTCCAGCATGGCGGCCAGGGGCCGGTCCAGTTCCCGCAGCCATTCATCCTCGGGCGTGACCGCCGCCCGGCCCATCGAGCGCCAGTAGGCTTCGGGGAGCACATCGTCCGTGGCGGCATCCCGCACTCCATCGAGGCGGATTCGGCGCTGGACGCTCCGGCGCCAGCGCGTCTTCGGCACGCGGTCCACGCCGAACATCGCGTAGAGCAACGCCCCCGCCACCGGCAGCGACCAGGTCACGAAGAGCCACAACAGCGTCGAATCGGCGCGCCGGCGGTGCCGCAGGGCATGCAGCGCAACCGCCAGGAAGATCAGCACGTGGAGCGCCGCCCCCCCGGACAGCCAAGGGGTGCCCTGGAAGAATTCCGTCCACGCCAACCCGTTCATCGGCCGGAATTGTGACCGCCTTCCCGCCCAAGGTCAAGCATCCCCGGCGGGGGAGAATGGCTAGAGGGCAGGGTTCAGGGTTCAGGATTCAGGGTTCAGGGTTCAGGGAGCAGTTGGGCAAATCAAGGAGGGCAAAATGTCATGCCCGTGAACCGCAGGGAGGGCAGGCAGGGGATTTATTGCGGATTTTGGAGGATGCGCCTCAGGATTGACTGTCGCGTGCTGTTCATTCTGAATCCTGAATTCTGATACTGAGCCCCCTGCTTCCCCCGCACGCCGCCTCACGGCAGCATGCGGCGGAAGGCGGCGGCGCGTTCGTCGAGCTCGGCGCGCGTGATCTGCCGCAGGCGGTCCACACTGAACGCCTCGCATGTGAAGGCCGCCGTCACCGTGGCGTTGACCAGCGCCTTGTGCAGGTTCTCCCGCGTCACATCGCCCAGCTCCGCCAGGGTGCCCAGCAGGCCGCCGGCGAAGGTGTCGCCTGCGCCGGTGGGGTCCACGACCTCCAGCAGGGGCCAGGCGGGCACAATCAGAATGTCGTCCTGCGACATCAAAAACGCCCCGTGCTCGCCTTTCTTGATCAGCGCGTATTTCGGCCCCATGTCCAGGATCTTCTTCGCCGCCTTCAGCAGCGACCCCTTCCCCGTCAGGTGCCGCGCCTCGTGCTCGTTCACCGTCAGCAGGTCCACGCGTGCGATCACGTTCATCAGCTCTTCGCGGGTGGTGTTGATCCACAGATCCATCGTATCCAGCACGGTAAAGCGGGGTTTTTCCATCTGGTCAAGCACGCGCGCCTGCAGGGCCGGCGCGATGTTCTCCAGGCACAGATACGGGCTCGTCCGGTAGGCTTCCGGAATCACCGGGTTGAAATCCGCGAACACGTTGAGGTCCGTGCAGTTCGTGCGCCGGTTGTTCATGTTGTCCTCGTAGAGCCCGCTCCAGTGGAAGGTCTTGCCCGGCTCGCGCTGGAGCCCCTGCAGATCCACGCCCGCGCGCTCGAAGATCTCCACGTATTCCGGCGGAAAATCCTCTCCGACCACGCCCACGATGCCGGTCCGGGCAAACAGGGCCGCGGCCACGCTGGTGTAGCTGGCCGAGCCGCCCAGCAGCTTTTCGTGCCGGGCCTTGGGGGTCTGCACGCTGTCAAAAGCCACCGATCCGACCACCACCACGTCCGGAGTTGCCGCCTTGTTCATGATTCCTTGTGCTCCTGTAAAAGGCCCGCCGCCCCCGCCGGCCCGGCCGTCATTCTGCCAACTGCTCCTCGATCAACTGGCACAGGGCATGGAGGATCATGCCATGGCCCTCCTGGATGCGCGCGGTCACGGTCGATGCGGCCACGCACAGCACTTCGTCGGCCAGGCCCGCCAACCGGCCGCCTGATCCGCCGCACAATGCCACGGTCCAGACCCCCGCTGCCCGCGCGGCCGCAGCCGCGCGGCACACATTCACCGCGTTCCCGCTCGTGGAAACGGCCAGCAGCCGGTCGCCCCGGCGGCCCAGCGCCTCCACCTGCTTGGCAAACACCTGGTCGAAATCGTAGTCGTTGCCGATCGAAGTCAGGACCGAGGTGTCCGTCGAGAGCGCGAGGGCCGCATAGGGCCGGCGTTCGAGTTGGAAGCGGTTCACCAGCTCCGCCGCGAAATGCTGGGCGTCGGCTGCGCTGCCGCCGTTGCCGCATGCCATCACCTTGCCCCCCTGGCGGAGGCACCCGGCCATCCCCGCCGCCGCGGCCTCGATCGCCGGCCGCAGCGTGGTCAGCACCTCGCGGGCCGCCGCCAGATGCCCTTCGGCAAATGCATCCCAATCCATGCGCGCGCTCCTCGCCCCGCCCGCCTAGGTCGCGGTCCCGGCCGGGGCCGGCTTGCGCGAGCGGATTTCGTTGACTTCCACCGAGACCCCGTGCAGATCGCACGTACCCAAATGCTCCTCAAGCAGTTCGCGCACCCGCGCCTGCATCAGCTTGCACAGCTCCGGAATCTGCGTGCCGTCCCGGACCCCCAGCACCAGGCCCACGTCCAGCGCGCCCCGCACCACGCGCAGGTGCGATTTCTGCCAGACCACCGCCGCAAATTCGTTTTTCAACGTGTCCAGATAGCGTTGCACCGCTTCCGTATTCACGCTGACCGTGCCGTTTTCATTCTCGAACGTGATGAACGCCGCCCGCCGCCAGGGAAATCCCGTCAGCAGGTACGCAAATAGAAACACCAGCCCGCCAATCCCCACCGCCACCTTGACCCAGTCCGGCTGCGCCGCGCCCCAGGCCACGGCCGTCCGAAGCACTTCCGGAACCTGCGGCGAAATGACCAGCGCCAGTCCGGCCGCCGCCAGCGACAGAAACAAAACCAGCCCCAGCAGAAAATGGATCGCTTTCATGTCAAATTCTCCTGACTGGGTCCAGTCTATACCTCACCCGCGCCCCCATTGACCACATAAAAAGAGGTCAGAGGGCATGATTCAAGACATGTTGCCGTCCGGGCTGTTCAGCTGCTCCCTTGAACGTTGGATATTGAATGTTGGATATTGAGTTTTCCCCGTTCCCCTCTGTCACTCCCCGCCGCCCGGCAGCAAGTCGTAGCCATAGGCAATGGCCTCTCCCAGCACCGCCCGCACCCCTTCCGAACAACGCCACCAGTCCCGGCGTCCGAATGCCGTGGGCTCCAGCGCCACGCTGCCCACCTGCACATCCCCGCCGAATTCATCGCGGAACGCGCGCCAGCTCCGGCGGGCGTGCGGACCTTCGCTCGCCAGGTTGAAGGCGCTCGGCAACGGCGCCAGTCCGGCCCGCAACGCCCGCGCCGATTCCCGCGTGCGGCCCCGGCGCACCGGCTGCGCCGGAAACGCCGCCACTTCAAACCGTTCCCCCAGCCCCAGCGCCTCCAGCCGGGCCTTGGTCATGTCCGCATAGGTTTCCCACGATGCCAGCCAACGGCCAGTCTCAATCGGACCCCCGGTCGCCAGGATCTTCTCCACCCCGTTCGATGCCGCCCAGGCCGCCGCCTGCCGCAACTGGTCATCCCCCACCCAGCCCTCCACCACCAGGATATCCGTCGCCACCGGCGCGTGCCGCGCCAGAAAAGGATAGACTCCCCGCCCCGCCATGATGGCCAGCCCCGCCAGAAACACCAGAACAAGCCAGCGCCAGCCGCCGCGCCGATTGCGCTTCATCGCGGTTTGCGCGGCGCGGCCGGAAGCCGTTTCGGCGGCATGTCGCCCGGCGCGTTCTTCAGGTCCGGCACCTGCATCAGCTTGCCGCAGGTGGGACACTCCACCAGCTCGCCCAGCAGCTCCCGCCCCGCATCCACATGCTGTCCGCAGTCCGGACAGATGAACTTCAGCCCGATGACGTCCCTGCGCGTGATTCTCCACGGTTTCATGCCCGCATTGTGCCCTTGCCAAGGGCCCTTGGCAAGGGCACAGGTTCA
>JAAZBB010000060.1 GCA_012514035.1 Lentisphaerota bacterium
CTCCAGCGTGTCGTTGGTCCGCAGGTTGCCATACGCGTCTGTGATCCATATGACCGGCTGCTGCGCAAACGCCACCCCGGCGGTCGCGACATTCGAGGGTTCCGTCGCGATCACCAGCTTGTTCGCCTCCGCCGGATTGATGTGGAACAGGCGGCTGAGGCCGGATTGGCCGCCGCTGAAAGCCGTCAGTTGCTTGTCGCCCGTCAGGTCGATTCTCATATTGTTGAACGTCGCCACGCCGCTGGTGGTGGCGGTCTGGGTCAGCGTGCCGCTCAACGTTCCGCTGCCCGAGGTCAGTGCCAGCGACACCGAAGCGCTCGGCACGCCCACGCCAAGGGCATCGGTCACCGTCACCTGCACGGCCGGGGACAGGGTGGCACCGGCCATCGCGTCCGGCGGCTGAGCCGTGAAGGTCACTGTGCGGCCCGCCTGATTGCCAATGGCGAAATCCCCGAACCCGGTCTCGCCGGAGATCGTCGTGTAGGAGGTGTACGGCCCGGCACCGATGGTCGTCGCGGACCACGCGTCGGGCGCGGTGAAGCGTCGCACAGCGAATGCCGCGTATGTGGCCGCAGCATCATAGTCGCTATAATAGTAAAACGACGCGTTATAGGCGGCCATGAATCCATCGGCTGGAACCAACGACCACGTGCGGTTGACGCTGCGGTCCGCGTCGATGCCGGCCCCCGCGATGTCGGCGTGATCGCCCGGCGTCACCGCGACGGCGAGCGAACCCGCCGTGCCCACGTTCATTGCCGACATCACCAGCGGGGTGTAGCGGCCTTCATCGCCGATCGGGTACGTGAACGACTGGCCAGATCCAACGGCGAAGGCCTTCGACAGGTTTCCGACGACATAGCGGGCGGAGGAAAAACCTGAAATCGCGCTGTTCGACGTGTTGGTGATGGCCAGCGTGTGGGTGCCTGTGGTGATCTTGCCATTGGCAGAGAAGGTCAACGTGTTGATTCCGGGGCTGCTGTTCAACGCCAGGCCGTTTGTGTTGCCTAGGGTCAGGTTGTTCAGTTCCAAGACGCTGGCCGGCACTTCCACGCCGGTCGCATTGCCGCCGAACACCAGGCTGGAGCCGGAAGTCGTGGTCAGGTTGCCGGGCGTGCCGGCGATGGCTGGCCCGTTCAAGGTCAGAGCGTTGGACCCCACCGCCAAGGTCCCGCTGGTCAGCGTCAGCGTCCCGCCTACCGTCTGGCTGGCGCCCATTGTTGTGCCGACCGCGTTAGCGAGGGTGAGATTGTTGAAAGTGGTCATCGTCGCGCCGCCAATGCCTTGCGCACTGGTGCCATCCAGCGTGACCGTTCCGGTGCGCGCCGTGAACGTGGCCCCGTTGTTGATCCAGTCGCCGGCGAGATTCAGCGCATAGTTGCCGCTGCTGGTGTCCAGCGTGGTGCCCGAGCCGAGGGTCAAATCGCCGGCCACGTCCGTAACCCCGCCCAGGGTCTTGGTCCCGCTGCCGCTGGTGGTCAGATGATGGTAATCGCCGGCTTTGACCATTTGGGCGGTTCCATTGTAGTTGACCGTGTTGTCCGCCGCGGTTGCGGTCAGGGTGGCGATCGTCAAGTTCGGTGCCGCAGCCCCGAGGTCCAGCGTGGCCCCGGCCGCCTGCACCAGTTCCCCTGTGCCCGCGAGCGAGGTGCCCACCGTCAAGATGTTGTTGTTGGTCAGGGTGATCCCCGTCACCGTCACGCTGGGAATGGCAAAAGTACCGGACAGATTCTGATGGTTGGTGTCGAACGTGTGCACACCCGTGCCGGCCGTGAAGGTGCCCGCGTTGGCAATTCCGCTTTGGAACGTCACGGCCGAGTTCCCGGAGTTGTTCCACGTGGCGCCCGGATTCACCGTGACCGCGCCGGAAAAAGTTTTGGCGCCGACGGCGCTGGAAATGGTCAGGATACCGCTCGCGCCCTCTCCGATGGTCGTGGTCCCCATGACCGTCAGCGCATAGCCCGCGGCGGTGAACCGGGTCCCGTCGCCGATCATCAGGTTGCCGCCGATGACCAGGGCCGTCGCATTCGTCGTGGCGACCGTTCCGCTCAGGGTCAGGTTGCCATTGACCGTGGAGACACCGGTCAGCACCTTCCCGCCGCTGCCGCCCAGGTTCAGGTGCTCATAGGCGGTCGCCTTCACCGTCTGGGCGCCCGCATACGTGTAGTTCACCGTGTTGCCGGCAGCAGTTGCGTCCAGCGCGGTGACGGTCGCCGTACCGCCGATGTTCAGCGTGGCCCCTGCATCCTGGACCAACCCGCCGGCACCGGCCAGCGCCGTGCCCACCGTCAGGGTGTTGTTGTTCGTGTACGAACCGGTAACCGTCACCCGCGAAATCTCCAGGATGCCGCTGATGTTCTTGTTCGTGCCGGCCAGGGTGTAAATACCCGTGCCGGCGTTGAAAGTACCGGCGTTGACCAGATTGCCGTTGATCCGCACGGCTTCGTTGCCCGTGTTGTGCCAGGTGCCGTTGATGGTCATGTCGTTAAAGGTGGCCGTGCCCGACGCGCTGGTAATGGCCAGCGTGTCGTCCACCGTCGTTGTGCCGTTGACCGTGATCGAGTACGCCCCGACCGTTAACTGCCCCATCATGACGTTCAGATCCCCGTTGATCGTGGTGCTCGCGGCCAGGCTCGCGCCAGCCGCATTGTCCAGTTCCACGTTGGGGTAGCCGCCCGCGCCTGACAGGGTCTGGGCGGAGGAACCGCCCAGCCGGAGTTTTCCGGCGCCGGCGATCGTGCCCCTGTTGGTCACATCGCCTTTGACCGTCAGCGTGTAGCCGTTGAGGTCCAGCGTGCCGCCGGCCGTGGTAACCAGGTTTCCATTCACCGTGGTATCCGCGTTCAACGTTACCGTGCCGGAGGTGTGGCTGAAGATCAGGTCCTGAAGGACGTTTGTCGCGGCCGGCAGTTCCGGGCCCGTGGTCACCCCGCCCGCCGTGTAGGCCACGTTGATCGAGGTTCCGAAGACCGGCACGGCATCCAGGCTGCCCGTGGCGCGGAAAATCGTCGCGCCGTTGCCCGGCGTCAGTTCGTCCGCCTCCGTGATCTCCCCGCTGGTCAACGTCAGAGCGCCCCCCACCGACACCGCGCCGCCCAGGGTGATGCCGTTGCCCCGGTTGACGGTCAGGTTGTTCAGTTCCACCGTCGGCAGGGTGGTGGCCGCCCCGCTGCCGTTCATGACGATGTTCGCCGACGCCCCGCCCGTCAGCCCGCCGGCGGTTTGGTCGATGGCCCCGTTGAGCGTCAGCGTGTTCGCGCCGATCGAGAGATTGCCGCTCGCCAGCGCCAAGGTATCAGACACTGTCACGGAACCGCTCAACGAAACCCCGGCGCTGTTGGTGATCGTCAGGTTGTTGGCCCCCGTCAGTCCGTTGCCGGAATCCTGCGCCACCGTCCCGTCATACACATAATTGGCGTTTGTGTTGTAGGTGCGCGTCCCGGTCACCCGGATGTTGCCGCTGGCCCCGGAGGTCGTGATGCCGCCGGCATCCCCGATGATCAGCGTGGCCCCGGCGTTCAATGTAAACGTTCCGCTGCTGCCGTTGCCCAGCAGTTGAGTGCCCAGCAACACCGTGGCGCCACTGCTGACCGCGTAATGGATGATATTGGAATTGATGCCGCCCGAAGTGAAGGCTTGAGAATCCGAGCCATTGAAATTGACGGTTCCGTAGCTGTTGTAACGTTCAGTGATCGTGCCGCCCGTATGGGTGAAATCCCCCGCCACGTTCAAAGTCCCGGGCCGGTCGGAGTCCGACAAGTTGAAAAGCCCGCTGGACAGGGTAAAACCGCCGCTCACGTTCATCGTCATCGAGCCGGCATAGCCCGTGGAACTTCCGTAGTAAAAAATCAAGTACCCGCCTGATTGGATGTAATGGCCGGCCACATTCAAGACCAGGGCGCTGGCGGTGTAGTTCACCAGCCAGAGTGAACCGCTGCCCGTCGACACCATGTGGAAATCGCCGTTGATGGTTTTCAGGTTGCCGTTCAGATTCAAGCCGGCGGTCTGGCTCGGACAATTCCATGCCAGGTGGCCGAAACTTTGGGTGAACCCGGTTGCGGTGGGCAGCGTGCTGGTCACGCCTGTTATTTCGCATGTGGAGGCGGCATCCCACGTCGCCGTCGGGATCGCCCCGCCGTTGCGGACATGCCGGTAGGTTCCGCCGGCTGCCAGGGACAGGCTGGCCGCGCTGGAATAAATCGTGCCCGCATTCCTCATCACGCCGCCGGATTGAATCACCGTGGTGCCGGTGGAGCCGTAAAAGTTGCCGAGGATTTCAACCGTGCCGAAAATGTCCAGGTCCGTGCCGGTGCCATTGGCGATCGTCAGGTTGACGCCGCTGTTGAGCGTGATCTGCCCGCCGCCTTCCACGACCGTTTGGTCCACGGACACCGCCGCCGTTACCGTGACCGTATGTCCAGTGCGGATTATGATTGCCCCGTTGGCCGAAGTGGGCGTGGCGGCCGGCGGCACCCACGTGCTGTTGCTTTCCACTTGCCACGTGCCGACGGCGTTCCAGTTGCCACTGCCTGCAGAACGGTAATCGCCATCGGCTCCCCGGCACGGCAGGGCAACCAGCAATCCGCCGAAGCAAATCAAGAGCGCGCACCAGCTGCTTTTGACCGGCTTGCATGGCAAAATTCCACCCATGGGCATGAATTTCCTCTCTGCCCACCGCCAATAGATGGCACATCGTTTCCAGTCAAAGAAATCGGTGTAAAAAAACGATTAGTCATCATGTGCTTTTAACCGATTCAGAACAACCGTTTGCGCAGATCGCCGGAGGTAAAACCGTGATCATCCCGTTTTCACATCGGATTGGCGCGCGTCGGGTGGGCCCCAAACCGGTGCAACTCGTTTCCATTAAATAGGTATTAAACCTTGTCCATTTTTGTACACCCGCGTCTTCATTCCCCTGCCATTGCTGCGTTCATCCGGCGCCGCGGCACCGCTTGTGTGCCGTTGAATAAACACCACGGAACTTCTGCGTCGGTAGGATGCACGCAAGCGCGACTCGCAAGAGGTGTGCGAATGAAACGAGGATGCGCCCCCGGAAATCCGGGATTTCGTTTTTTTTGCTGTTCATTTCCCGCTGATGTTCCAGAATACTGGTTTATTCCAACCCAAAGGTGTTCTCATGTTTGCTGGTGCATATACCGCCCTGATCACTCCCTTCCGACGCGATGGGACCGTTGACCACGACAAGCTCCGTGAACTGGTCGAACGGCAGATCGCTGGCGGCATTGACGGTTTGGTGCCGGTTGGCACCACCGGCGAATCCCCCACCCTGGATATGGAAGAGCATATTCAGGTCATCCGAACCGTCATCGAAGCGGCAAGCGGACGGGTCAAGGTCATCGCCGGTTCCGGCGGCAATTCCACCGCCGAAGCACTCGAACTGACCACACTCTCCCGCGATGCCGGAGCCGATGGCACGCTGCAGGTCACGCCCTACTACAACAAGCCGACCCAGGCCGGCCTCATCCGCCACTTCACCGCCGTGGCGGAACTCGGGCTGCCGGTCGTCCTCTACAACGTTCCCGGCCGGACCTCCTGCGAAATCGCCGTCCCGACCATCGCCGAGCTTTCCAAGCATCCCCAGATCGTCTGCGTCAAGGAAGCCGGCGGCAGCGTCGACCGCGTCAGCCGCATCAAAACCGCCTGCGACATCGATGTGCTTTCCGGCGACGACGGCCTCACCCTTCCGATGATGGCGGTCGGGGCCTGCGGGGTTATTTCCGTCGCCTCCAATGTCGCCCCGCGAGCCGTCGCCGACCTGGTACACGCCGCCGCCGCCGGACGCTGGGACGAAGCCCGCCGGATCCATTACCAATACTACGGCCTCTTCACCGACATTTTCCTCGAAACCAATCCGATCCCCATCAAGGCCGCCATGGAAATGGCCGGATTCGGCCCCGCGGTCTACCGGTTGCCCCTGTGCGAAATGAGCGCACCCAATCGCGAAAAACTGCTCGCCACCCTGCACCGGAGCGGCGTGCTCCCATGAATACCCCCCGCCGCATCCTGCTGATCGGCGCGGGCGGCCGCATGGGGCAGGCCATCGTGCGCCTGCTGGCCAACGGTTCCTGCCCGGGCCTGCAACTCGCCGCCGCGATCGATGGCCCCGGCTGTCCGCTGCTGGGTCGGGACGCCGGCACCGCCGCCGGCGCCGGGGAACTCGGCGTGCCGATCCGCGCCGATCTGGCGGCCGCCCTTGCCGGCCATCCGGAAGTCGCCGTGGATTTCAGCTCCCCGGCGGCCACCACCGCCGCGGCCTCCCCAATGGCATCCGCCGGCGTTCCCTGGGTCGTCGGCACCACCGGCCTCGACGATACGGCGCGCGCGGCCGTCACCTGCGCGGCAAAATCCATCCCGGTGGTCCTTTCGGCCAACATGAGCCTGGGCATCAATTTGCTCACGGCACTGGTCGCCCAGGCCGCGCGCACCCTGGCGGGGTGCGGCTACGACTGCGAAATCATTGAACGCCACCACCGGCGCAAGAAAGACGCTCCCTCCGGCACCGCTCTCGAACTCGGCGCGGCCGCCGCCCAGGGCCTGGGCTGGAACCTGCGCGAAACGGCCATCCATGGCCGCGCCGGACTCACGGGGCCCCGGCCCGACAAGCAGATCGGCTTCCATGCCGTGCGCGGCGGTGATTTCGTGGGTGACCATACCGTACTGTTTGCCGCCGACGGCGAGTGCCTCGAGCTGGGGCATCGCGCCACCTCGCGCGAGACGTTCGCGCTGGGCGCTTTGCGCGCCGCCGCCTGGCTGCCCGGCCGCGCCCCCGGCCTCTACGGCATGCGCGATGTCCTCGGCCTCCAGCCGGGAGGTGCCCCATGAACGGCATTGAAGCGGGCCTCAGCCTGGGGGCCAATCTCGACGACCGGCTCGCGAGCCTGCGCGCGGCCCGCGCGGCCATCGCCGCCCTGCCGGAAGTCTCCCTGCTCGCATCCGCCCCGCTCTACGAAACCGAACCCGTCGGCGTGCCCGAGGAATACGCCAACCTGACGTTCTACAACACGGTCCTGATCATCGGCACCTCCCTGGACGCCCACAAGCTCTTCGCCCAGCTCCAGAAGATCGAAACCGCCCTCGGCCGCAAGCGCCCCCTGCGCCAGAACACGCCGCGGACCATCGACATCGACCTGATCTACTACGACGGCCAGACCATCCGCAGCGGCGGCCTCGTGATCCCTCATCCCCGCTGGACCAAGCGCCGCTTCGTGCTGCAGCCCCTCGCCGACGTGCGCGGCTACCTCATCCTGCCCGGCCACGACCGCCGCGTCCGCGACATCCTCGCCGCCCTCCCGCCCGGGCAACAAATCCGCCAGCTGCTGGCCGAATGGTAGCCATGCCGGTTTTCCACACCATGGAAAAAAGTTTTCCACACCGTGGAAAAATCGGCCGTTTTTTTCCACACAATGGAAAAAGTTTTCGCGGTTTTTCCACACAATGGAAAGAATGTTTCCATAGCATGGAAAATATTTTGTCTTCCGCCCTGTCCCCTGCCTGTTTCCCTCTGAACCCGGACCTCTTATGAAAACCCTCACCCCCCGTGCCATCACCGCCATGAAAGGCGTCGAGAAAATCGCCGCGCTGACGGCCTACGACTACCGGACCGCCCGGATCATGGACGCCGCGGGCATCCCGCTGATCCTCGTCGGCGATTCGGTCGGCACCACGCTGCTGGGCTACGCAAACACCCTGTCCGTCACGCTGGCGGACATGATCCGCCACGCGGCGGCGGTGGTGCGCGGCGTACAGCGCGCCCTCGTGGCGGTGGACATGCCGTTCATGACCTATCAGGCCTCGATCGCCCAGGCGCTGCGGAATGGCGGCCTGGTCATCCAGCGGACCGGTTGCCAGGCCCTCAAGATCGAAGGCGGTGAATTCCGCGCCCCGACCATCGCCGCGCTCGTGCAGAACGGCATTCCGGTCCTCGCGCATATCGGCTTGACCCCGCAGAGCATCCAGGTCCTCGGCACGCGTGTGCAGGGCCGCAGCGATGCCGCCGCCCGGCAGCTCATCGCCGACGCCCGCGCGGTCGAAGCCGCCGGCGCCTTCGCCGTCGTGGTCGAAACCGTGCCCGCGGCCCTCGGCGCGGAAGTCACCGCCGCCGTGAAAATCCCCGTCATCGGCATCGGCGCCGGCCCTGGCTGCGACGGCCAGATCCTGGTCATCAACGACATCCTCGGCCTCTCCGGCGATTTCCGCCCCAAGTTTGTCAAGCCGTACGCCGATCTCGGCGCGCAGATCACCGCTGCGGTTTCCGCCTATCAGGCCGACGTTCAAAACGCCACCTACCCCGGACCCGAACACTCTTACGAGTAGGGCCCTTGCCACCAATCCGCAGCCGTCCCCGGGGGGGGCGGACCCGCTTTTTCAGGCTCCGCGCCTCGCAGCCCCGAGGGCCATGAATCCGAGCCGCTGCTGAACTAAAACTTCCAGACCAGAGAAGTGGTGGTGAGCAGGTCGTAGCGTTCCTTGTCCTCGGCCGGCGCGCTGTCCAAGCGGTTTTCCACCACGCAGCGCAGGCTGAGGTTTGGCGCGAGCACCGATTCGAGCCCTATTTCCGCATTGATGAAATAGACTCTGGAATCCTCCAGGCTGGGTACGTATTCGATGGATTCCCAGAGCTGGAGACTCGGGGTGGCCAGAAAATCGAAGTATTGCCCCACCCGTCCGGCGATGAATCCTTCGTTGAGACCGCCCTTCTTTTCCGCGATGTAGCCGGGCCCGGCCTCGGCGCTCAGCAGCATCCGCTCCGAACGGACGACATGGCACCCCAAGGCCACACTTCCCCGGGCCCGGTAGGCCAGGTCGGCGATCTGGTCGTGGTAGATGTTCGCCTCGGCCACAGTGTACAGCCGCTCCGTCAGGCGCCGCTGGATCTTGGCTTCGGCCATGGCGTTCTCGGTATCCTTGTCACCGTCGCTCTTGCCATATCGCCCGCCGGCCTTCAACAGGTAAGAGGTCTCCTCGGTCTCCTTGGCAACGCTGGCCGAGGCATCGCAGCTCAGCGTTTCGCTGTTGCCTTGTGCCGTGTTGATGCCGAGTTCGACTTTTCGACGCCACTCGCCCTTTTCTTTTTTCAGGGATTTGCCCGCCAGTTTGTGAGTGCGTTTCTTGGCACCGAACCGCGAACTGGTCACTCCCTGGAAGGCCCGCGGCATGTCCGCGCCGCGGAAAGCCGGCGGGGACTTGGCCGGAACCGGTGGTGGGGCCACCGGTTCCGGTTCCGCCGGCGCCGGTGCTTCGCCGGGGCGGCCGGCGACATCCGGCCCGGCGGGCCCCGCTTCTTCGGCGGCCGGCTCGGCCTCCACCGCCGCGGGCGGAATCTCCGCAATCGGCGGGGCCGGCTCCACGTCCACCGGAACCGGCTGGCCCCAGGTCGCGCGGTATGCGGCCAAACACAGCACCAGCACCCATCCCTTGCGACAAAAAATCGACTGGCAGGTGTTCATGGTACCGCGCACCCTACGCAAAGCTCCAACTTCCGTCAACCGCATCCGCCCCGGGCCCGGATGGCCGCCGGGGTATCAGCCCCTAGATGATCTTTCGGGTCCGGCCGTCAGCGAAAATTCCGGTTGTGTTTTACGCCCTTTCGTGTTTTTCGTAGTTCCCGATGAGAATCATCGAATCCGCACTTGAAATGCAGCAGACCGCGCTGGTCCTCCGGGCCCAGGGCGAACGCATTGGGTTCGTGCCCACAATGGGAAATCTGCATGCCGGACACCTGTCGCTGATCCGCATCGCCCGGCAGCAGGCCGGAACCGCGGTGGTTTCGATTTTCGTCAACCCCACCCAGTTCGGACCCAACGAAGACTACGCGGCCTATCCGCGGACGTTCGCGGCCGACCGCGCCGCCTGCGAGCGGGCGGGCGTGGACCTGGTGTTTCATCCCGCGGTGACCGAGATGTACCCGGAGGGCGCCAGTGTCAGCGTGACCGAAAACGCTCTGTCGCGCACGCTGTGCGGAGCATCCCGGCCGGGACACTTCGACGGGGTTTGCACCATCGTCGCCAAGCTGTTCCATCTCATCCAGCCGCACGTGGCGGTTTTCGGGGAGAAAGATGCCCAGCAGTTGCGGATCATCCGGCGGATGGTGCGCGACCTCCGCATGCCGGTGGAGATCGTGGCGGGGCCGACGGTGCGCGAACCCGACGGGCTGGCCCTTTCCTCGCGCAACCAGTATCTGGATGCCGACCAGCGCCGGCAGGCCGCCTGCCTGCATCTGGCCCTGGAGGAGTGCCGCCGCCGGTTCGCCGCCGGCATGCGCGACCCCCGCGAGCTGGCGGCCGCCATGCGCGCCCTCATTGCGCGCCACCCGGCGGCGCGGCCGGACTACATTGAAATCGTGGACAACGAAACGCTGGCCCCCCTGACCGGGCCGATTGTGCGCCCTGCGCTGGCCGCGCTGGCCGTCCGGGTGGGTGCACCGCGGTTGATTGACAACACCGTACTGACGCCGTGATTCAGGGCGTGACGTCGCGCACCCGATAGAACCGCACGGTGTCCGCGGGGGCCGGGTCGCGCAGCTCAAGTTCCCCGCCGGTTCCGGTCTGCGTATCGCATGGGAGCCATTGTGCCGGGGCGGGAGCAATCGCGCCGGCATGTTCCAGGGCATAGGTGCGGCCCGTCGTGGATTCCGCCAGGGCCGCGCGCACCACGCCGCCGGTGACGGCCAGGGACTCAATGACGGGGTACACCAGGGCACCAATGGAAATGCCGTCGATGCCGACGTTGCCATGGACTTTTTCCGCATACAGAAACCGGATATGCCGGGTCGCCGGGGCGGGAAAATGCATCTGGAGCGTGGCGTTGGTGGGCGGCGCGACATAGACGGCCAGGTCTGTCCATTCCAGTCCGTCGGCGGACTGCTCCACGCGGAACACACCGCCGGAAAACGTGAGCCCCTTCACCCAGTAGGACAACGTGCCGGCCGGACCGGCGTAATGGATCGCGATGTGGTCACCGGTGCCGTCGAACTTGGCGGCGCCATCGTTCCCGCTGTCGTAGCCGGGCGTGTAGTCCACGCCCAGGCCGTAGAAGAACCAGCCATCGGGAGGCGCGCCATACTGCCAGGGCCCGGTCCAGGCCGCGGGCAGCGGGACCTGGGCCAATGCCCCGGTCACGGCCAGCGCGGCGAACAGCCAGACCCTTCCGGTTGCGGTGAACCTCATGCTACCACCCTCCTGCGCCGGTCTCGCCCGCCGGCCCGGCCGGCCACCCGGTCAAAACCCGGCGGGAACCAGCGGGGTCAGCAGGGACTCCTGGTATATCCGCTGAATCATCTCCACATCCAGACTGTGTCCCGACTTGTACGAAATGATTTCGCCCACGAAAAGACCTTCATCGATCAACGCGATCGCCGCCAGCAAATCCAAGGTGGTGCGATGCCAGACCGCCTCCAGCGATTTGCCCTCATGCACCAGCAGGGGCTTGTTCCAATAGCCGAAGCGGCCGGCGATCAGGAGATTCTCGATCGAATAGCCCAGGTTGCGGATGTCCGCGAACAGCAGGCCGATCGTCTTGCAATACAGCATTTTCATCACGGTGGAATTCGTGCGGGCGACGGCCCCGTAGGCGAATTTCTCCGGATCGAGGGCCAGGCGGATGCGCTGCCGGCCGATGGCGGTCTTGAAATCCACGGCGGCGTCGATCGCCAGCAGGGGGCGCGCAGGATCCGCGGGGGCGAGGGTCAGAAAGCCGCCGCCGCGGTTGGCCACGGTGACGCGTTCGCGGACTGTGACGAAGCGGGCCGGGCGGTTCACCGGGCGTGTGCCCGCGCCGCGCAGGGCCTCGACCAGATTCTGGCTGCCGTGGTTGAACAGAGGCGGATCACCCGACTCGAGCCGGATCAGGAGGTTGTCAATGCCCAGCCCCATGCGCAGGCTGATCATGTGCTCGGCCATGCGGATGTAGTTGTGGGGGGATCCGCTGCGCAGCACGATGTTGCTCACGACCGCCCCGGTGGTCCAGACGTTGCGGATGGAGCAGCGCACCGGCAGGCTGTCCGGCAGGTCGGTGCGTTCAAACCACCAGCCTTCCATGTCGGTCGGGCACAGTTTGAGGGTGCGCAGGCTCTTGCCGAAAAACGTGCCGCGGCCGCTGACCTCCACGGGATGGCCAAGGGTGGTCTGCATGCGCGGCTGGGCGTAGACCTGGGCTTCCTCCATCATGTCCCAGTCCACGGGAACGCGATTCCAGGCGTGGATGCCCCGTTCCAATGCGGCGGCATCGCCGCCGAGCAACCGGCCTGCAGGAGTTTCAAACATGCGTTAATTATCTGCGATCGGTCCGGGTGTTACAAACCTTAAATTCCGGGCCATGTCCACGGCCGCGGAGCCGGCCGTTTCCGGCGGCAGCCACAACACGGGCCGGGGACCGGCCAAAGCGCGCTGGCGGCGCATTTCGGCCGGGTCGGCGCTGGCGCATACAAGGGCATCTGCATAATAGGTCGTGAAGGGGGCCAGCGGACCCGAGTCCTGCACAAGCAGACAGATGCCCTCGTTTTTAAGTACGCAGGCCAGTGCGCCGATCAATTCGATTTCCGCATGGCGCGGATCCACACCCGGTTCTGCGGTCCCCGGCTCCCACAGCGCGGGATAGTCGCCCAACTGGAGCGCCCGGCCGCTATGATCCAGTCCGGGTGTGGATTCCGCCGCCCGGATCAGGACCGCCCGGGCCCCGCTGCGCCGGATGCGCCCAAGCACGGTCCGCCCCCGGTTCGGACCCATCGCCAGCATCGTCGGTAAATCCGGATCGGCATTGACATGGACGACGGCGCGATCGCCATCCAGTTCGATGCGCGGCTCGCCGGCGGAATTCTGGACCGCGCACGAGAGCGCACTGTGGGCCCAATCCCGCTCCGCGAACAGGCCTCCCGTTTTCAGGGTCAGGTATTGCATGACATCGGCCGAATGGCGGAATCCCCCGGGATGGGTCACTTCCATCCGGGACGGGGTCAAGACCGCCAGCGCGGCGGATTCGCCGCGGAGCACGGCCTCCGGAACCGGCACACGGCCGCCCGCATGTCCCAGACGGGCCACCGCCTCCTGCCCGGCCCCGGCGGCATCCTCCTGGGCCCACGAGTCCAACTCGACAGAAAAAGTCGCGCTGCGCGGAAAGTTGCCCATGGCCCGGGTCACCGCGAGATCGAATTCCAGGCCGGCGGCATCGGGCACATCGGACACGGGCCGGAACCGGCGGGGTTCGGCCAGGTCGGCGAACAGGGCCACGGCCCTGCCGGCGGCAGCGGCAACGACCGCCGGCGGCGATTCCTCCTGCAGGACGGGAATACCCGGCGAGCCGGCCCGCACCAAAACACGCAGCCGGAGGCAGCGGTTCACATCGTCCATCGCCAAGATGCGCCCCTGCAGGATCCGGCGGCCGTTTTTTCCGGGCACGACCACGAGGCTCCATTCCAAGCGGCCCTCGTCCAGTGCTCCGGCATAGAACCAAGGGTCTTCTCCGGGTCGGTTCTGAGGGTTCGCTTCACGCCCCTGGCGGGCGGGCCGCAGTTCCCGACGCCGGCCGGATTCAACATCTTCCAGTATAAGAGCCAGTCCGACCGAGCGCCCATCCGGAAAAACAACGGGATGGAAATCCGGCTCCTGGCCTTCCGGGGCGAATACCAGGGACCAGCGCCGGGAACGGGCCACCGAATCAAAGCGCACCGACAGCGAATGCACCACGCAAGGCCCGAAGGGATTGCGCACAGCGGGCAATTCCGCAGGGGCCACCGGAGGCGGTTGTGCCTCTGGCAGTGCCCAGGTCTGCCGGCCCCATTTCAGGGTATCCTTTCCGACGGGAAGCCGTCCGACCCAGACCCCGTCTTCAAACCGCCACTGGGAGTCGGGAGGCCGGGCAGAAGCCGGAAATCCGGTGATGACCCCCCAACCCCCTTCCCCGACGTATAGGACCGGTTCCGCGGCCGGGGCGGCCGGACCGACCCAGCCGGCCAAGGCCGTCAGGGCGACGAAGACCCCGTAGCTCCGTCGACTTCCCCAAATGAACATCAATTGGTATTCCCCCGGCCTTCCGGGCGGATGCGCTTCTTGCCGGCCCCGCGCGGGCCGACGCCGGTGATGGTCTTCAACTGGTCGCGCAGAAAGGCCGCCTTCTCATAGTTTTCCAATTCCACGGCGCGGGCCAGCTCCTCCTGCAGGGCTTCCGCCTGGCTCCGCGGGCGGCGGCGTTCAACCTGATCGAGCAGCTCGCGCACGGATTCCAGTTCCGGGGGCGGGGGGACGGGCGAGCCATCCTCGTTCGTCGGCTCAAAGTTTTCCGTATAGAAGGATTCGAGATCCCCGATGGCCTCCCGGGCAGCGGCGGCGGCCTCGGCAAACCGTCCGGCCTGCATATCCAGTTCGGCCTGGGCGCGCACCTGCATCATGCGCATGTAAGGATAGAGCTGCATGAACTGCCAGGCCACCTCGTCGTCCTGCGCGTAGTCCGACACGATGTCGATGAGATCCAGATTGTGGTCGCAGTCGGCGATTACGCCGGGCAGATGCCCTAAGGCATGATACGCCATGATGCGATAATAGTACTGCATGACCTCCTGCTGCAGCTCGGCGCAGGCATCGGAATCCAGTCGGTACGGCAGCAGTTTGCCGGGCGAGCGGACTTCTTCTTCGAGATAGAAGTCCAGCAGCGACGGAAACCCGCGGGGCTGGGTGCCATCCGGCCGTCCCTCGAGCGCCATCTGGAACACGCCCAGGTCCAGCCGCAACTGAATCTGGCGGGTGCCATCGTCCGCCTGGATCCACCGGGCACTAACCTCGTTGGGATCGTAGGGCCAACCTGAAACGATGCGGCCAATATCCTTGCTCATCCGGCCAGTTTCTCCTGCCTAAAAACACCCCGGCCGGTTCCCCGGCCGGGGGCTTCTCATGCCAAAGGCGCCAGGCCCCTATTCCGCGGCCGGAGCCGCTTCCGCCGGGGCGGCTTCAACGGCAGCTTCCACCGTCTGTTCCGCCTTCTGGCCGGCTTTCTTGGCCTTCTTTTCCGACTTTTTACCTTCCTTCTTGACCTTCTTCTCGGCCTTCTTGGCGTCCTTCTCGGCCTTCTTCTCGGCCTTTTTGGCTTCACAGCAAGCCTTGTCGGCGGCTTTCTTCTCCGCCTTCTTGGCTTCGCAGCCGGCCTTGTCGGCGGCCTGTTCGATCTTGGCGCCTTCGTCCTGGGCCGGCTCGGCGTTCTTCTTGAACCAATTGCTCCACGGCCACGCGGATGCGCTCAACGCGGAAACCAGCAGAACGGCCAGTACGATCAATCCCAGTCTCTTCATTTTGTACTCCTCGGGGGTTTGTCTGTGGGGTTTGAATTCAATCTTGCACTATACACCATCATCGACGGGAGGCAAGCCGCCAGGCGGGCATCGGCCGGGGCGGGGGCCCGAAACAAGCTTGAATCCGGCGGCCGGAATCTGCGATCCTGACTCGAGGACGCAGGAGACCTGCGGGATGTGTTGCCATCCTGCGCTGGCTTCCGCCGGACAGACTTCGGCGCGGAGACCAGATTGGTTTGACGCGGCCAGAGGAGATTGAACATGGCCAAAAAAGTGGCGGTGGTTGCCGTGGGCGGCAATTCCTTGATTCCGGACAACCAACATCAATCGGTGCAGGACCAGTACGCGGCGGCCTGCGAGACAATGAAGCACATCGCCGAAATGATCTGCAAGGGCTGGGACGTGGTCATCACCCACGGCAATGGTCCGCAGGTGGGCTACATCCTCGCCCGGTCTGAATATTCGCGCGGATTCCTGCACGAAGTGCCCCTCGATTCCTGCGGCGCTGACACGCAGGGCGCCATCGGATACAACCTGCAGATGGCCCTGGGCAACGAATTCCAGCGCCGGGGCATCGCCAAATCGGTCGCCACGGTGGTGACCCAGGTGCGGGTGGACCCGAACGACCCATCCTTCCAGAACCCCTCCAAGCCGATTGGCCAGTTCTACACGCCGGAGGAAGCCCGCCGGCGGAAGGAAAAGGACAAGTGGGACATCATGGAAGATGCGGGCCGCGGCTGGCGGCGCGTCGTGGCTTCGCCCGAGCCCAAAGAGATCATCGAACTGTCCGCCATCCGGGCGCTCGTCAACGCCGGCGTAGTGACGGTGGCCGCGGGCGGAGGCGGCATTCCGGTCATCCGCGACGACCAGGGCAACCTGAAGGGCGTGGCGGCGGTGATCGACAAGGATCTGGCCTCCTCGCTGCTGGCCACCCTGCTCCAGGCTGATCTGCTGCTGATTTCCACGGCGGTGGAAAAGGTGTACCTGCACTACGGACAGCCGGATCAGCAGGCGTTGGACCGGATCACCCTTGCAGACGCCAAGCGCTACATGCAAGAGGGCCATTTCAAGCCAGGGTCCATGCTGCCGAAGATCAAGGCAATTGTGCGCTTCCTGGAAAACGGCGGTCGCCAGGGGCTGATCACGGATCCCGCGCATATCCCGGACGCCCTGGACGGCAAAACCGGCACAATGGTGACGACATGAGCACGCAACGCCCGGCCCCATGAGTACCCTGAACAACAAAATCCTGGGCCTGAAATGCCTGGTCTGCGGCAAGGAGTTCGATGACGCCGAATATGCCTGCCCCGCCTGCGCGGGCAATCTTGACGTGGTCTATGACTATCGGACCATCGCCAAGGCGGCGCGCCGGGAAGACATCGCTGCCGATCCCGATGATTCGATCTGGCGCTTCAGCCCCATCCTGCCGGTGACCTCGCGGGCGCCACGCCCCTCCCTCAAGATCGGGGCTACGCCCCTGGCCCGTATCCCGCGGCTCAACGACGAATTGGGCGTGCCCAACCTGTTCTTCAAGGACGACACCAAGCTGCCCTCGGCCTCCTTCAAGGACCGGGCGTCGTCGGTAACGGTTGCGGTCGGGCTGGAAAAGGGCAAGACGGTTTTCACCACGGCTTCGACTGGGAACGCCGGTTGCGCCCTCGCCTGCATGTCGGCCAACATGGGTGTGCAGTCCATCATTTTGGTACCCAAGAGCGCCCCCCGGGCAAAAATCGCCCAGATTTTGCTCTACGGGGCCCGGGTCATCGCCGTGAATGGCAGCTACGACGACGCCTATGACCTGTCCCTGGAAGCTTCGCGGCGATTCGGCTGGTACAACCGGAGCACCGGCTACAATCCCTATACCCGCGAAGGCAAGAAAACCGTCTCCCTGGAAATCGCCGCGCAGATGGACTGGGATGTGCCCGACTACGTCTTCGTTCCGGTCGGAGACGGCAACATCCTGAGCGGCACCTGGAAGGGATTCGTCGATCTCTATCAGTTGAAATGGACCGAAAAACTGCCGAAGCTCATCGCCGTTCAATCGGACCAGTCGGATGCCATCACCCGGTCCTTCGAGGCCGCACGGGCCGCCCCGGCGCCCGGAGCGGCTTCCGCCATCAAGATCATTCCCGTTCAGGCCACGACCATCGCCGATTCCATCTCCGTCGATCTGCCCCGGGATGGCGTGGCTGCGGTCCGGGCCATCCGGGATTCCCACGGCGATGTTGTCCGGGTCTCGGACGAAGAGATCCTGAATGCCATCAAGCATCTCGCGGGAAAAACCGGCATTTTCGCCGAACCCGCCGGCGCCGCCAGTTTTGCCGGATTCCTGAAGCTGGCCCAAAGCGGGAAATTGCCGGCCAGGGCCAAAGTGGTGTGCCTCGTGACAGGCAACGGGTTGAAGGATATCCAATCCGCCCTGAAAGTGGCCGGCACCCCGGAAATCATTAATCCGCAGATCGCCGAGCTGCAAAAAATCATTCGCTGAGCAAACTGTATAATAGTTGCAACTATTATACTTTATTTTGGCCAGGGACCTCCGGTTTGGAGCCTGGTCTCCGACCTGTGACCTCTCGACAGTCCGCCGAAAACGTCAGGTTTTCAACTGGCTGCAATCCGCGCTTTTCTGCCTGCGCCCTCTGCGCTATCCTGTCTGCCATGCTGACGTTGTTGAGAGTGAGGAACTTGGCCCTGGTGGAAGAAGCCCGCGTTCAGTTCCAGCCGGGACTGAACATCATCACGGGCGAAACCGGCGCCGGCAAATCCATCCTGATCGGAGCCCTCACCCTGCTGCTGGGCGAACGGGCCGACTCTTCGGCCATCCGCGCTGGGGAGACGCAATGCGTCGTGGAAGCGACCTTCCGTCTCGACCGGCCGGCGCCCGTCAACGACGTGCTGGCGCAATACGGACTGGAGCCGTGCGACGACGGCCAACTCATCCTGCGCCGGATCGTCAAGGCGGCGGGAGGCGGACAGGCATTCGTGAACGACGCCCCGGTCACGCTCCCCCTCCTGAAACGGCTGGGCGCCCTGCTGGTCGACCTGCACGGACCGCACGACCACCAATCCTTGTTCCAGCCGTTGAGCCAGCTCGACATCCTCGACGCGTACGCCAAGGCCGGCCGCGAGCTGGCGGCCTATGCCGCCGCGTTCGCCAAATGGCAGGAGCTGACAGCCCGGCAGGAGGAGCTGGCAGCCGATGTCGGCGACCTGGCGGAGCAGATCGACCTGCTGACTTATCGCATCCGGGAAATCGAGGACGCCGCCCCGGTGGAGGGCGAGGAAGAGCACGTCCGCGCCGAGCAGCAGACGGCCGGACACGCGCAGCGCATTCTGGAACTGGGCCAGTTGGTCGTGCAAGCGGCCACGGAAGACGATCAGTCGGCCCTGACCATGCTCGCGCCGGCGCGCAAGGCGCTGGAGGAACTGGCCCGCCTCCTGCCCGCCGCGCAGGACTGGCCCGCGGAACTGCGGACCCACACCGACGCCCTGGCCGCGCTCTCCGCCACCATCCAGCGCGAATTGTCCAACATCGATGCGGATCCCGCACGCCTGGCCTGGCTCGATCAGCGGCTGGCCACCTACGACCGGTTGAAACGGAAATACGGACCGGAGCTGGCGGACGTTTTCCATACCCTGCAGACCTCCCGCGCCCGCCGGGAGGACCTGCAGGGCCGCGACCGCCAAAAAGCCGAAGTGCAAAAAGAGATCACCGCCACGGAAGCGCAACTGCACACCCTGGGGCTGGCGCTGCGCCGCCGCCGCACGGCGGCCGCGGAAAAGCTGGCCCCCGCCGTCACGGCGGAATTGCAGGCGCTGGGGTTCGGCCAGGGCGTCTTCGCCATTCATCTATCCCCCGCCGAGACCCCGACTCCGGCGGGTCTCGACCGCGTGGAATTCGCCTTCGCCCCGAACGTGGGCGAACCGATGCGTCCCCTGCGCGCCATCGCCTCCTCCGGCGAGATTTCGCGGGTGATGCTGGGCCTCAAGACGGTCTTGGCCGAGGCGGATCGCATCCCGCTGCTGGTATTCGACGAAATTGATGCCAACGTCGGCGGCGCGACCGCGCACGCGGTTGGCCGGAAACTGGCAGCGGTGGCCGCCCGGCGCCAGGTGATCGCCATCACCCACCTGCCGCCGGTGGCGGCCTGCGGAACGCATCACCATGCCGTGCGCAAGACCGTCACGGCCGGGCGCACGCAGACCCATGTCGTGGCGCTTGATGAAGCCGCACGGGTCGAGGAACTGGCCCGCATGCTGGGCGGGCGGGAATCCACCAGCGTGGCCCTGCGCCATGCCGCCGAACTGCTCGCTGCGGCCCGGCGGGCATAGCCGCTTACGGGGATCCCTCTGCGGGCCCGGCGGCGGCCGGCGTCTTTTTGCGCTGCCAGCGAACCGGTTCCCGGGTGACCACCACGGCGTTGGTGCCGGGCGGAATGGACAGAGGACTCCGGACGCGAATGTAATCCATCACCATGTCGCGGATCAGCTCCGGGCCGGTTTCCAGCCGGGTGTTGGGCGTGCCGGCCGCCCGGACAATCGCCGGGAACCGGCCGCCGCCGCCGGCCAGATGATAGCTGTTGAGGGCGACCTTGAGGCGCCGCCGGCCATTGATGGCGCGTCCATCGGCCCACAGCAGGTTGCGAATGCGGCGGCCCGGAGGCGCGCCGGGATGAATTTCGTAGCGCAGCCCCCATGCTCCGAAATAGCGGTCCGTGCCGAGAAAGTCGGCGGCCTCTTCCATGATGGCCTGAATCTCGCCGATGGTCAGCCAGAGGCAGCCGGCCGTGTTCTCATAGGGCACGATCTGCCAGATGTCGGCCACGCGAATCTCCCCCGCGGATATGCTTTTATCCGACAGCACGCCATGGAGCACGACCTCGGCTCCGGTCTTCTCCGCGATGGCGGCGCAGAGCAGTTGCTGGACCGGGCAGAGGCCCGGCGGGGCCGGCGAACAGGACAACTCTTCCACCGTCGTGCCGACCACGGTCTCGAGCCAGGCATCCGCCCGCGCCAGGTCTGCTTCCACCAGCTTCCAGAGGACCGGATCGGCTTTCCGACGGGCCGTGACCGGCAGCCATTCGAATTTCTTATCCACGACAGCCTGCGCCACCGTGTCATAGACCAGGTCGATCCGCATCACGCCGCGGGCGCCGGAACCGGCCTGAACATAGTCCGTTTTTCCGATCCGGACGCCCGCCAGCAGCCAGTGCAGATGGCCACCCAGTACGAGATCGAATTCGCCAAAGCGCCGGCAAATGCCGCGGATTTCGTTGGCCGCGTCGTCCTGTGTCAGCAGCCCCTGGTGCACCAGCAGAAGCAGGATGTGGGGCTGGTGTCGGCGCACCTCAGGCAGAATGCGCTCCAGCGCGCGGCGGGAATCCACGAGGCGCAAATCCCGAGCCGTCACCTCGCGGCACCAGTTGGGAATGTTCGGGGTGGTGAGGCCGACCACGGCGATCCGGAGGCCGTCCATTTCCCGGAGGATATACGGCTGCACCCGGCGGAAGGCGGCGGGCGCGGCTGGCCCCGCCAACAGGTTGGCGGCCAGAACGGGCACCTCCATCTGCTCCAGCAGTTTCCCCAGCGTCGTCACCCCCCAGTCGAAGTCATGGTTGCCGATGGCATATGCGTCATAGCCCAGGGCATTCATGGCCCTGGCCATCACGCCGCCGCGGGACAGATAGCTCTCGGCCGTGCCTTGAAAGGCATCGCCGCCGTCGAGCAGCAAGGTGTTGGGCTGCTCCTTGCGGATGCCGCGGATCAGCGTGGCGCACTGGAGGAGGGCCCCCTCGTTGTGATCCGCATACACCCCGGGGGTCCGGCGGATGGAGCCGTGCAGGTCGGTGGTGTTCAGAACGGTGAGCGTGACCAGGCGGCCTTCCGCGGCGGCGGCGGCCAGGACGACCCCAATAAAAAACCTGCCGGCGCAGGCCCGCAGGTGTGAACCTGGCGCCGGCCGCCGCCTCATCATCCCGCGGCTTCCAGGGGCTTGGCGGCCGACTTGGACGGACCAGGCAGGACGCTGGGCCCGACCGCGTCCAAGGCGCTGGCATGGCCGCGCACGACGGCGTCGCTGATCACGCAGGTCGAGCCGGGCTTGCGACGGGGCGCCTCGAACATCACATCGAGCATGATGTTCTCCAGCAGGGAGCGCAGGCCGCGCGCCCCGGTGCCCCGCCGGACAGCCTCATGGGCCAGTTCCTGCAGCGCGGCCGGAGCGAACTCCAACTGCACGCCTTCCATCGCCAGCAGCTTCTGGTACTGGCGGACCATGCAGTTGCGGGGCTCGGTGAGGATGCGCACCAGGTCGTCCTCATCGAGCGGATTGAGCATGGAAACGACGGGCAGGCGTCCGACGAACTCCGGGATCAGTCCGTAGCGCATCAGGTCCTCCGGCTCGATGCGGGGCGTCGCCGCGCCGGGACCGGCGGAAGGCGCCGCGGCCCCGAAGCCGAGATGCCGCGACGCCGCGCGCTGCTGGACGATGCGGTCCAGTCCGACGAAGGCGCCCCCGCAGATGAAGAGGATGTTGCGCGTCTCGACCTCGATGTACTGCTGCTGCGGATGCTTGCGCCCGCCGCCGGGCGGCACGCGCGCAACGGTGCCTTCGAGGATCTTCAGGAGCGCCTGCTGGACGCCCTCGCCGGAGACGTCGCGCGTGATCGACACGTTCTCTGTCTTGCGGCCGATCTTGTCGATCTCGTCCACGAAGATGATTCCGGTCTGAGCGCGCGCGACGTCCATGCCCGCGGCCTGGAGCAGGTTCAGCAGGATGTTCTCGACATCCTCGCCGACATAGCCGGCCTCGGTCAGCGTGGTGGCGTCGGCGATCGCGAAGGGCACATCGAGCATCTTCGCCAGC
>JAAZBB010000061.1 GCA_012514035.1 Lentisphaerota bacterium
CAGCCCCCGAGCGACGCGAAGCGGAGCGAGGGTCATCTACAGCGGCGCGCCTAAAGGCTGCTAGAAGGCCGCGGCCGAGGGGGGCTTGAGGAAGGCCGGCCTATAGGGGGAAGGCGGCGGCATGGGGTTACGGGGCTTCCGGTACCAGCAACGCTCGAACTTGCTCAAAGACGGACCACCACCCCTCGGCGGGCTGTCCACCAAATGCGGGGGCAAGGCTGCATTTCGTAATCAACAACAACATGCTCGCACCCGGAGCCTGTAGTTGTCAAAGTTCTTAAAGCCGAAGGCTCTTCGGCTGATCATCTCCATCTTGGTGTGGAATCCTTCGGTGATGCCGTTGTTGCGACGGAAGCGCCACATGCGGGCAATTTCCTCTTGCCAGTCCTCTACGGTCTGGCCGAGAGCGGCCAGCGTGGGGAATGGCGAGTTCTTGAGTTGCCAGATCCGGTCGAGGAGTTCGCGGATGAGGGGCCGGCAGGCCGGAGGATTCAACCCGCGGGGGCGTAGCAACTCCCACAGTTCTTGCTTGAACCGGGATAGGGCCGCAATTGCGGGCTGGGCCTGAAAGTAGGCGGCCAACGCCTGGTATTGCTGCGGATCCAGGCGGTCCTCCCGCCGCCGCAGCAGCGAAAGCAGACCGCGGTTCCAGCGCTGGGTTGGATCGATCTGGCGCCAGAGCTGGTGAATGTGATGTCCGATCAGGCGGATGACGTGGAAGCGGTCCGCCACGATCAGGGCCCGCGGAAAGTGCCGCCGCACGATGGCCCGGTAGGTTCCCGACAGATCCATGCACACCACGCGCACCCGTTCCTTGCCTTTGAGCCGCGCCAAATACCCTTCCAAAGCGGTTTCGGATCGGCCCAGCACCACGTCGAACACGCGATGCTTGCGCAGGTCGCAGAAGGTGGTGGCGTAGCCCGCCTTGCGGGTGAAGAAGTGTTCATCGATCCCCAGCACCCGCGGGCAGGCCGCGTTGAGCCGTTCGGCCATCTTCCGCTCCAGGAAGCGGTGGTACCACCGCTCCAAGGTCGCCGTGCCCAGCCGCATCCGCCGCGCCAACCGGCTCTGGCAGATGCCGTCATGGTGGTCTTGGCAAACCTCGCTTTTGAACGGTTCCGTGGCCCGCTGGTAGCTCAACAGACCCGGAAAACGCTGGCGGAAATACCGCCCGCACGCCCGGCAGAGATACTTGTAGCCGCGCAACACCAGCCAGACCAAACGCTGGCCGATGCTCTCATGCCTCACCTGGCGCACAAAAGGAGCCTTCTTGCGCAAGCGCTCCGAGGCGCAGTGGGGACACCGGACGGGTCCGGTGTAATCCGCCTCAATCCGTACGGGATCGACCGCCTCGATCTTCGTGATCGTCATCCAGGGCAGGTTCAGTATGCTAGGGCTCCAGGGCATGGCTGTCTCCTTTTAGGTTTGCTTGACCGAGACCATTGTATGGTCTCGGGAGCAGCCCTGCCCCCTCTTTTGAGGGAGTGCCCTGATCAACAACAATATGCTCTCACCCGGACAGTCAATATCCCTGGCCAAGGATTCTCTCCGCCAGCACTCGAATTTGTTTCAATGTTTATAAACATTGAAACTCTGCACGATGGGTTCTGGGATGTGCGACACCGTCAGGATCGAGATCCACGCGGAATACGAACCGCACCTGATCGGGAGATCTGGCCACCTGAACTTGTCTGGTTCCCCCGTTACGGGTTGATCAGAGGCAACGATTGAAAGAAGCTCCGCTGCCACCCCGGGCTGCCCCCATTTTCTTGTTTGCAGATCGCAGGGCGGGGGGGGTAAGGTCTGAATGGAGATGAAGATCGTCAAAGATGGCTATTCGCTGATCATCGGCATTCCCTCGGTTTGCCTGGTGCTGGGGTTTGCCGTGAGGGAGAGGTGTCCCTACACGGCCCTGGGCCTGTTCGCCGTAGGGCTGGCGGGGTGTTTGTTCATGCTGTATTTTTTCCGGGATCCGGAACGGACCCCGGGGGGCGGGCCGGACGAATTTGTGTCGGCCGCGGATGGAACAGTGCGGTCGGTGGAATACCTGGAGGAAGCGCGCTTTTTGAAATGCCCGGCGGTGCGGATCAGCGTGTTCTTGAGCCCGTTCAACGTGCATGTGAACCGCCATGCGATGGGCGGCGTGATCCGGGAGGCGGGCTATACGCCGGGCCGGCACCTGTTCACGATCGATCCGCGGTCTTCAGAAGTCAATGAACACAGCTCGATTCTGATTGAAGGGGAGCGGACGCGGTGTCTGGAGCGCCAGATCGTGGGGCCGATTGTGCGGCGGGTCGTGTTCTGGCAGGAGGCGGGGCAACGGGTCGAGAAAGGGCAGCGGCTGGGGATGATGAAGTTCGGGTCGCGCATGGACCTGTATTTTCCAGCGGCCGAGGTTGAGGCGGTGGTGAAGCGGGGCGATCAGGTGTTGGCGGGCGTCACGGTGGTGGCGCGGCTGAAGCCGGCGGGAGCGTGATGCGAGTGGCAATCAGGAAGGCCATTCCCTGCATCTGCACTTTTGCGGCCCTGTGCGCGGGGGTGGGGAGTATTTTGGCGGCTGGGGCCGGCAGTTTCCTGCTGTCGGCGCAGTTGATTCTGGTGTCGCTGATTCTGGATGGGCTGGACGGGACGCTGGCCCGGCTGCTGCGGGCGCAGACGCGTTTCGGGGCGGAGCTGGATACCTTTGTGGACATTACCAGTTTCGGTATTGCCCCGGCGGTGCTGCTGTATTTCTTCGAGCCGGGCGGGCTTTGCAGCGTGCCGTTCTGGGGCCTGGTCCTGGCGTTCCTGTTTGTGATGTCCGGGGCGGCGCGGCTGTCGCGCTTCCGGGTGGTGGACCCATACCGCGGCCAGCGGGGGTACTTGGGCCTGCCTATTACGACGGCGGCGGGCTTCGTGGCAGCCTATCTGATTGCGTTGAAAAGCCCGGGCGGTTCGGACATGTTCTTTTCGCTGACGGGCGGTCCGCTGGCCATCGGGTTCTGGCTGGCGCTGCTGCTGATGCTGGTCCTGCAGGTATCGCATGTTCGTTATCCCAAGCCGACGAAGAACCCGAAGGTGCTGATTCCGTTCATGGGACTGATCGTCCTGCTGTTCATTCCGGCCATGGCGATCTATTCGGCGATGTTGATATTCGTTTACGGGATATGGTTCGCGTTCGGTTCGCCGTTTTTCTTCCGCCGCTTCATGGCGCACCTGTCGCCGGCGGAAAAACTGGAACCGGCAGCGGAGACCGATGATGAGGAGGGGTCATGAAACAAGCGGTATATGCCGGCACTTTCGATCCGGTGACCTTCGGCCATCTGGACGTGGCGGCGCGGGCGGCGCAGGTATTCGACCGTCTGACCATCGCCGTGGCCCAGGATACCGGCAAGAAGCTGATGTTCCGTCTGGCCGAACGGGTGGACCTGGCCCGCGGGTGCATGGCGCATTTGCAGAATGTGGAAGTCACGCCGTTTTCCGGGCTGCTCGTGGACTGGGCCCGCTCGCGCGGGATCTACACTTTGATCCGCGGACTGCGGGCATTCTCGGATTTCGAATACGAATTCCAAATGGCTCTGACCAATCGCAAGCTGGCCCCGGACATCGAAACGATGTTTCTGATGCCCAACGAGGAGTTCAGTTATATCAGTTCCAGCATGGTGCGGGAAATCGCTGCGCTGGGCGGTGCGGTCGAACAGTTTGTGCCGGCTCCGGTCGCGGCGGCCTTGAAGAAAAAGTTGATCGTCCCATAAGTCCGGCCCTGCGCGGGGTTACAGCGGTGGGATATTAGTTTCATGATTCGCATTGCCACCACCCAGATCGGCGAGAACGGTTATTCAGCCTCCGGCGAGGAACCGGGCGAACTGCTGGATCTGGACCATGATCCCGTGGCGCGCGCTGCGGGTCCGGTCCGCTATGAACTCACGGTCGAACGGGCCGGGCCGGAACTGGTCGTGCGTGGAACCCTGGCGGCTCCATTGCGCCTCCGCTGTTCCCGGTGTGCGCAATTTTTCTCGACAACGGTCCAGGTTTCGTCATTCTTGCACGCTTACGAATGGGCGGAGAATCCGGAATTCCTGGATGTCTCGGCCGATGTGCGCGAGGATGTGATGCTGGAAATCCCCGGATTTCCGCTCTGCCGCGCCAGTTGCAAAGGGCTGTGCGCCCAATGTGGCCAAAATTTGAATGAAGGCCCCTGCGTCTGCGGTCCGCCGGAGTGGACCCCCTCGCCGTGGGCCGCCTTGGATGGCTGGACCGGTCCGGCCGGAACGCCCCCTTCGGTGCGCTCTCCGGACCGGGATTCAAAATAGGATTTTGACAGGAGAAAGAACATGGCAGTTCCAAAACGAAAAGTGTCGAAAAGCCGCCTGCGCATGCGCAAGGCCGCCTGGGCTGGCAAGATCCCCCGGACCGCGGGCCAGGCGTGCCCGGAATGCGGCGCCCCGCGCCAGCCGCACCGCGTGTGTCCCGCCTGCGGCAAATATAAGGGGCGGCAGGTTGTGATCCAGGAAACCGAGGATTAAGTGCCGCTGGGGTCTCCCCCTGCGCGGGGAGACCACGGAACCATGCGCATCGCCGTTGACGCCATGGGGGGAGATTTCGCTCCGCAAGCCATTGTGGAAGGCGCGTTGCTCGCCGTCCGGGAGTGTCCCGACCTCGAGCGCCTGTATCTGGTCGGTGACGAGCGGGCCATTCAGGCGGAAATCACCCGGTGTGGCGGGGTGTCCGAACGGATCGAAGTACGCCATGCCGCGGAAACGATCGGCATGAACGAATCGCCTGCTACCGCCGTCCGCCGCAAAAAGGATTCCTCCATCAACCGCGCGGTGGATCTGGTGAAGAATGGTGAGGCCGATGCTGTTTTTGCCGCCGGCAGCACCGGCGCGGCCGTGGCTTCGGCCACCCTGAAGCTACGCACGCTGGAGGGCATTCGCCGCCCCGGGATCGCCGTGGTCATGCCGACGCCTGCCGACAAGCCCATGGTGCTGATCGATGGTGGGGCCACCCCCGATTGCACTCCGGAAATTCTGCTGCAGTTCGCCATCATGGGCTCGGCCTACTCGCGCAACGTGCTGGGCCAGTCGGAACCCAAGGTGGGGTTGATGAGCGTCGGGACCGAGGAAGCCAAGGGCAACATCCTCAGCAAGGAAGCCTTTGAACTGCTGGAGCAGGCCCCGCTGCGGTTCATCGGGAACGTGGAGGGACACGATCTGTTCGAAGGAGTCGTGGATGTGGTTGTGTGTGACGGCTTCACCGGCAACGTCATCCTGAAAACGAGCGAAAGCGCCGCCCATGCCATTGGCAAGTGGCTGAAGCGCGAGTTGACCCGCAACCCCGTGCGCCTGCTGGGGTCGCTGCTGCTCAGCGGCGGCCTGCGCGCGCTGAAAAGGAAAATCAGCAAGCAGACCTATGGCGGCGCACCCCTGCTGGGGGTCAATGGCATCTGCATCATCGGGCACGGCAGTTCCGACCAGATCGCAGCGAAGAACGGCATCCTGCAGGCCGCCCAGGCGGTGCGGGTGCGCGTGAATGAAACCATTCTGGAGGGCGTGCGGCAGTGCACGGCCATCGCCCGGGCGGAGGCCGTCCCATGAGTGCCCCAATTCATGCCGCCATCGTGGGCACGGGGCATTATGCCCCTGCCCGGGTGTTGACCAACGCCGATCTTGAAAAAATGGTGGATACCACCGACGAATGGATCCGCACCCGGACCGGCATCCGCGAGCGCCGCATCGCCGCCGACAACGAGTTCACCTCCGACATGGGAACTGCGGCGTCCCGGATGGCGCTGGAACAGGCGCGGCTCGCGCCCGAGGACGTCGAAGCCATCTACGTGGCCACCTGCACGCCCGACATGTTTTTCCCCAGCACGGCCTGCTTGATCCAGGCCACGCTCGGCGCCAAGCGCGCCTACGGATTCGACATCTCCTCCGCCTGCGCGGGATTCCTAATGGCGCTCGACGCCGCGGGGGCCGCCGTCGAATCCGGCCGCATCCGGAACGCCCTCGTGATCGGTTCCGAAAAGCTCAGCGCGGTCACGGACTGGACCAGCCGCAATACCTGCGTGTTGTTCGGCGACGGCGCCGGCGCCGCCGTTCTGAAGGCCTCCGACCGCCCCGGCATCCGCTCCAGCCTGTTGGGGGTGGACGGAAACCTTGCCGAATTCCTCTCCATTCCCGCCGGCGGCTGCCGGCAGCCCACCTCGGAGGAAACCGTCCGCCAGCGCCTACACTATATGCACATGGCGGGCCGGGAAACCTTCAAGATCGCCGTCAACACCATGCTGGGCGCTGCGCAGGAAGCCATTGCACGCGCCGGCCTCACGGTGGCCGACGTCGACGTCATGGTGCCGCACCAGGCCAACCTGCGCATCGTCGAGGCCGTCGCCAAGCGTCTCGGCGAAGGGGTCATGGAGCGCGTCTTCCTGAATCTGGACCGCTACGGCAACACCTCGGCCGCGTCGATCCCCATCGCCCTGTCGGAAGCCGTTGCCGCCGGCAAGATCCGGAGCGGGAACAAGGTCCTGATGGTCGCCTTCGGCGGTGGCCTATCGTGGGGCGGAACCGTGGTGGAGTGGCTATGAGCAGGATGCTGCTGTTCCCGGGGCAGGGCGCCCAGACGGTCGGCATGGGCCGCGAACTGGCCGAAGGGCTGCCAGAATGCCGCGCGCTCTTCGACCGCGCCGGCGAGATCATGGGATTCGATTTGTTGAAGCTGTGCGCTGAAGGTCCCCTCGAGGAGCTGACAAAATCGGGCAATGCCCAGCCGGCCATCTTCGTGGTCAGCATGGCGGCCCGTATCGCCTTGGACCACTTGGCGGGCGGGACCGTTTCCGCGGCCGGCGCCGCCGGTCTCAGCAGCGGCGAATGGGCCGCCCTGTGCGAGGCGGGTGCCGTCTCTTTCGAAGAGACCGTGCGCGTCCTGCGCGCTCGGGGCCAGTTCATGCAGGAGGCCTGCGACGCATCCGCCGGCGGGATGCTGACCGTGATCGGCCTGCCTGTGGATAAGGTGCGGGAAATCGCAGCCGCTTCCGGCCTCGAAGTGGCCAATCTGAATTCCCCCGTCCAAACGGTGCTCTCGGGTCCGGCCGATCGCATCCCGGCGGGGGAGGCCGCGGCTAAGGCCGCCGGCGCCAAGCGCGCGTTGCGGCTGACGGTGGCAGGCGCTTTCCATTCTTCTCTGATGCAGCCGGCCGCCGACCGGCTCGCCGTGTTTCTCGAAGCGATTGAGTTTCGCACGCCCCGCGTTCCCGTCTGGTCAAATGTGACGGGCAAGCCCCATACGACGCCGGACGAAATCCGCCGCCTGATGGTGGCGCAAGTCGTATCCCCCGTGCGTTGGACGGATTGTTTCGCCGACATGATCCGGGTGGGCATGGCGACGGCATTTGAATGCGGACCGGGTGCTGTGCTGGCCGGATTGGCCAAGCGCATGGCGTCTGAAACAACG
Source organism: Lentisphaerota bacterium (assembly GCA_012514035.1). Lineage (GTDB taxonomy): Bacteria > Verrucomicrobiota > Kiritimatiellia > CAIQIC01 > Lenti-01 > Lenti-01. Next base: position 7,432 of record JAAZBB010000061.1, read on the forward strand.
GTGAAGAGCATTTTTGACTTGGCGGGGGCGCAAGAGGCCGCCAAACTGTTAGGCGAATAGTATCGATTGCCTTCCCATGATGCCATTGAAAGACAAAATTGCTTTAGTGACTGGTGCCGCCCGCGGCATCGGGCAGGCCATTGCCTGGCAACTAGCTAGCCAGGGCGCGGACCTCGCCCTGTGCGACGTGCAGGCCGAATGGCTGGAGGATACGGCGGCCCAGGCCAAAGCCCTCGGTCGGCGGGTGGAATCCTATGCCTTGGACGTGGTCAACGCGGCGGCCGTGACGGAAATCGTGGCCCGGATCGTGGCTGATTTCGGACGCCTGGACGTGCTGGTCAATAATGCCGGCATCACCCGCGACACCCTCCTCGTCCGGATGACGGAGGAGGATTGGGATGCCGTGCTCGATATCAATCTCAAGGGTGCCTTTCTGGTGACCAAGGCCGTGGCTAAGCAAATGATGAAGCAACGCTCCGGGGCGATCGTCAATATCGCCAGCGTAGTAGGGCTCACCGGCAATGCCGGGCAGGCGAACTACACGGCCTCCAAGGCCGGCCTGATGGCCTTGACCAAGACCGCCGCCAAGGAGCTCGGGGGCCGGAACATCCGCGTCAATGCGGTTGCCCCGGGCTTTATTCGCACCGCCATGACTGATAAACTCGCGGAACCCGTCAAGGCGGCCATGCTCAAGCTGGTCCCCTTGGGCCGCCCGGGCGAACCCGAAGAAGTGGCCCAGGCCGTCGCATTCCTGGCCAGCGACGCGGCGTCCTATGTGAACGGCCAGACTCTGGCGGTGTGCGGCGGCATGGTCGGATGACGTTTTAAAAAAAAAAGAACCAACAACGGAGAATGAACATGGCACTTGCAGACAAAGTCAAAGATATCATCGTCGAGCAACTGGGCGTGAACAAGGATCAGGTCGTCCCGGAAGCCTCTTTCATCGAGGATCTGGGAGCCGATTCGCTGGATACCGTCGAGCTGGTCATGGCCTTTGAAGAAGAATTCGGGGCCGAGATTCCGGATGAAGATGCCGAAAAGCTGACGACGGTCGGCGCGGTCATCAACTACCTGAAGGACAAAGGATTCGACAAGTAGGCCGTCCTTAACGGATCGAGCGGACCGGGCCGGGAACCATTCGCCCCTCAGGCGAAGGCTCGGCCTTTTGTCCAAAAGGCGAGTACAAGACTGGAAGGCAGGCCATGGCGGAACAGAGACGCGTTGTCGTTACGGGGTTGGGTGTGGTGAGTCCCGTGGGCAGCACCGTGCCCGCGTTTTGGACCTCCATTCAAAACGGGGTGTCCGGGATCGGACCCATTACCCGCTTTGACACTTCGGCATTCGCCACGAAATTCGGGGGCGAAGTCCGGGATCTGAATCTGGACGACTTTATCCACAAGAAGGAACAGCGCCATTTGGATCCCTTCTGCCATTACGGCATCGCCGCCGCAAAAATGGCGGTGGGCGATGCGGGGCTGGATATGACCAAGGAGGATCCCACCCGCGTCGGGGTCGTGGCCGCCTCCGGGGTGGGGGGGCTGCAAATCATGCAGACCCAGATGGACATCCTGCGCACCAAGGGGCCCGGACGCTTCTCGCCTTTTGTGATTCCCCAGATGATCACTAACATCCTGCCGGGCATCATCGCCATCAACCACAACATGCAAGGTCCCAACTTTGCCATCGTGACGGCCTGTGCATCCGGGACTCACTGCATCGGCGAAGCTCTCAATTTGATTCGCCGCCGGGCGGCCGATGTCATGCTGGCCGGTGGTGCGGAAGGAGCCATTTGCGAACTGGGCGTCGGTGGATTCAACGCCATGCGCGCGCTCAGCACCCGCAACGACGATCCCGCCACGGCAAGCCGCCCGTTCGACAAGGACCGCGATGGCTTTGTCATGGCTGACGGCGCCGGCATGCTGATTCTCGAGGAATACGAACACGCGCGGGCCCGCGGGGCCAGCATCTACTGTGAACTGGCCGGATTCGGCTGCACCGCCGATGCCTTTCACATCACCGCTCCCGATGAAAGCGCCCAGGGGCCTGCCCGGGGAATGCAACTGGCCCTGCAGGATGCCGGGCTGACGCCGGCCGACATCGATTATATCAACGCCCACGGCACGAGTACCCCGCTCAATGACGCAGGTGAGACCAAGGCGATCAAACTGGCGCTGGGGGAGACCGAGGCACGGCGCGTACCGATCAGTTCCACAAAAAGCATGACGGGACATCTGCTGGGAGCGGCCGGTGGCATTGAATCGGTCGTGTGTGCACTGGCCATTCGCCACGGCATTCTGCCGCCGACCATCAACCTTCATACTCCCGACCCGGCCTGCGATTTGGATTACGTACCGAACGTTGCCCGTCAGGCCAAAATCCGGGCCTGTCTCAACAACTCCCTCGGGTTTGGCGGTCATAACGCAACCCTGTGCTTCAAGGCATTCTGACTGACCCGGAATGCGGCCGCATAGCGGCTCACGTTCCTGTGCCGTTTCCCTGAATCATCGCGGGGTGTGACCCTTGGTCCCATACCTAGACAGTATTAATTAACTATGAGTTATTATATTCAGATCAAAAGTTTTGATATTCTCATACATTGTTTTTCTTTTAACGGCACAGTTAATTAATAGTGTTTCATACATGTTCAGCTCAACAAATGCTAGCTCAAGGGGGAGATTCCGATCAAGTGCTCCGCAGAACGCGCTTGCAGGCTCATGCACCCGCGGTAGCTGCAGTCTGGTCTGTTTGTTCAGGTGGGCTGCCGCAGCCATATGGATTCGTTGTCGGGGTGCGTTGATGGCCTTGGTTCGATTCCGCCTTGTGCGTGATATTCAGAGTGGTCCGTCTTGGGAGGGCAAACGCATCCCATCCCAACAAGCTCGCAAATGGATTTTGGCATCCGGACGAAGGGAGCCGGCTGCAGTCCATTCTCATGGGCCGGCGGCGGCTGACCTCCACCAGACCCAGACGAAGTGGATGGCGGGGGCAGTTCACCGAGGGCGGACGGGAAGCAAGGTGGCGCTTTTTCCCGGATTCAGAAATGCTTTGACGGGTTCGTGCAGGCGCCATATTATTCTTTTATATAGGACTCAGTCAGTGATTCGGAGATTATGTTATGGCAGATAGCAACGATCTGAAGCCTTTGGACATCAGCCGGCTGAAATCATCGACCTCCCGCATTGATTTGAGCAAAGCGACGATTCCCGCCTCCCCCGGCACCAGTGGGATTCGCATCGGGACCAATCCCAAGAAGGCGACATCCCGCATCGATATCAACGTGACTCCCGGGGGGGCGAAGGCGCAAACCTCGCACGTCGGACTTGGGGCGATGCCTCCGCTGGATGAAGAAGCTTTCAAACGCCGCACCGCATTGCTGGATACCAGCAAGATTCCCTTGGGCACCACGCCAACACCTCAGCCCAGAACCATTCGCATCGGAACCCGGCCAACAGTCCGTGTGACGACGACCGGAGCTCCGGCCGGCGCGACACCTGCCGCCGATGTCGAGGATGCCGGGACATCCCCCGCGCCGTCCGGACGCCCTACCATTAAATTGAAGCGTCCCGGCGGCGGGACCAGTATCACGATTTCCGGCGGTACATCACCAAAGCCCGTGTCATCGGAACCCCTGTTTACGATTCAGGAAGAAGAAGGCCCTGGCGCGGTCTGGGCCGTGCTATCCTTGGTGTCGATGCTCTTGATTCTGGGCCTGGTGGCCGTGCAAGTCATGACGCTGCGGGGCGGAGCCTATTGATGTCTACCGTCGCGCTTGCGGAAGAGCCGGGGGTGCGATAGATTTCCAAGTGCGGGGGCGACCGGTTTCGACGTGCCAGTTGAAGCATCGGTTGCGCGCCGAGGACCCCGGTTGGCCTCGAAAAACATCCGGGAAAAACACAAAAGCCAACGAACAATTGGCCTTCGCGGCTTAGTTCCGCGACGTTCGGCCGTCTTCGCCTGCGGGGCGGATCCGGGCGTTATGAGCAGGCTGGCGACCCGTGCCGGGCAACCGGGTGCGGGAGCGAGAACCGACCGGTTGATTGCGGTGCTGCTGGTTTGTCCGTGGACAGGCGGCATGGCGAAACCTAAATACGGACTATGCGCGTAGACGTCGGTGTAACGCTGGTGCGGACGCGGGTTCGACTCCCGCCGCCTCCACCATTGTGAACTCCCCGCGGCCCCCGGAAACGGGGGCCTTTCTTTTCAAAGGTTGCAATGCGCGGGGCCGGGGCGGGATGAAACGTTTCGACATGCACAGGTGTTTATGCCATAGTTATCGGCCCATTAAAGAGCGAGTTGAAGGACCAGGCCATATGAAGTTTAATCGAGCATCCGGCGTGTTGTTGCACCCCACTTCCCTGCCTGGTCCCTACGGAATTGGTGAAATCGGTCCCGAAGCCTGCCGGTTTGCCGACTTCCTGCAGGCCACGGGCCAGCACATCTGGCAGATTCTGCCTCTGGGGCCCACCAGCTTTGGGGACAGCCCCTACCAATCGCCTTCCACCTTCGCGGGGAATCCGTTGTGGATCAGTTTTGATTTGCTGATCAAAGACAGGCTGTTGTCTCGCAGCCAACTCAAGAACTTTCCGGTTTTTTCCGCCGACCGGGTGGATTTCGGGCCCGTCATCGAGGCGCGCATGGCCCTGCTGAAAAAGGTGTGTGCAACGTTTTCCGAGAAGGCGACGGCTGAAATCCAGGCGGGATTCGCCGCCTTTTGCGCGCGCAATGCCGACTGGCTGGACGATTACGCGTTATTCACGGCCCTCAAAGATGCCCATGGGGGAGTGCCGTGGACGCAGTGGGAGCCGGAACTGGCCCGGCGGGACGCCCCGGCCCTGAAGGCGGCCTGTGATCGCCATGCCGGTGACATTCGTGATGTGAAGATCATCCAGTTCCTGTTTGCGAACCAGTGGCAGCGTCTGCGCGCGTACTGCGCTGAACGCCGCATCAAATTCGTTGGCGACATCCCGATTTTCGTGGCCCACGACAGCGCCGACGTATGGGCTCATCCGGGTTTGTTTTTCCTCCGGCCGGACGGGCAACCGAGCGTGGTGGCGGGCGTACCGCCGGATTATTTCAGCGCCACCGGGCAGTTGTGGGGCAATCCGCTCTACAACTGGGAGGCCCACAAGGCGCAGAACTATGATTGGTGGGTGGCGCGCCTGCGGCGCACATTCGAGCTGGTGGACATTGTCCGCATTGATCATTTCCGGGGATTCGAGGCCTATTGGGAAATTCCCGGCGACGAACCCACTGCCATCAACGGCAAGTGGATCAAAGGACCCGCCCGGCATCTCTTCGATGTCTTGCGCGATCGTCTGGGCGAACTGCCGATCATCGCGGAGGATCTCGGCGTCATTACCGATGAAGTCGATGCCTTGCGCGACTACTGCGGATTTCCCGGCATGCGCATCCTGCAATTCGCCTTCGGAACCGATGAGCGCGCCAGCGAATTCCGGCCCGAGAGCTATCCCGCGCACTGCTGTGTCTACACCGGCACCCATGATAACGACACGACCGTGGGCTGGTTCCACAGCGAGGCCGGAGCCGGCAGCACCCGGACCCAGGAAGAAATCGATGCCGAGAAAAAAGTGGTCCTCGAGTATCTGCGGACGGACGGCCATGAAATCCACTGGGATCTGATCAATCTGGGCGCCCGCTCCAATGCGGATACCTTTGTGGTTCCGTTGCAGGACCTACTGGGGCTGGGCTCGGAGGCCAGGATGAATACGCCTGGCGTCGCCGGCGGCAACTGGCAGTGGCGCTTCGCCTGGGACCAGATCACCCCCGCCATCCGTGATCGCTTTGCCTACATCACCCGTGCCACCGGGCGGAGGCACTGATTCCCGTCGGGGCAAGTGATGTTCTCGGGCCTCGTAGATGAATATCGGTCATCCGGATGTTCAAGAAGTATTTGAATGAATGCATGGATTTAGTAAAGTATCCCTACATTCCGAGCCGACCGGGCTGTTCAGTGTCATCATGGCGGGTCTTCCCGAGCCCGGGGCTGTCGGACGAGTTTGCGGTGGCAGCCGGCTCGCGCGGAATGGAAAACAGGTTTCCAAGGCACGGGAAAACCATTTTTACAACGGATGAGGCCCGGTACCGGCAGCAATGGGAAGAGGACTCGGTTGGCAGGATGGAATCACTCACGCGATGATGGCCGCTAGGCCCGCCATGCATACGCCTTCATTCATGCACCCAGACGCTTCCGGAAAGCCATCGGAGCGGTCCGGTTTTGTCTTTTTCCTGCTTTGGAGCATCTGGTTGGGCGCCGAGTATTGGATCTTCGGGCCTCTTTCGTACGTTCGAATTCACGATACGGCCAGCACCTATCTGTCTTGTATTCTGACTTGGGCTGATTCGTGGAGGTCTTTGTGGGGATCCACCACGATGGGCTGGCTTTGCAGCATCGATCGGATGTCGAATGTTGGTTGGTGGTCGAACTTCACCCTGCCATTCATGATTCTCCCGCCGTGGCTTGCGTTCGGCTTGCTGATGACCCTGCAGCGCCTGGTGGCGTCCTATTTCACGTATCGGTTGATGCGCGACCGGTTGGGGGGAACGGTGCTGGTATCGGTGGCGGCGGGTTGCGTCTACAGCCTGTTACACACCGACCTGGGGGAGGTCACCTTCATGCACGGGCTGAACGAGCCCGGCGTTCCGCTCCTGCTGTGGTTTTTTTGGCGGCTGCCGCTCAACCGGCTGTTGCCCGTCCTGGGTTGGTCATTCCTGATGGGGATTGTGGTTGGCTGGGGCATGTCCTTCATCATTGGCACGGCATTTATCCTTCCGGTGATTTGGCTGGCCTTGCAGGCGGGCCGTTCCGATTTCGATGGCTGGCGTTCGCGCTTGGTGTTGACGGCCGGGCTGGGTGTCTTCTGGGCGGTTTCCCTGTATCCGCGCCTGCCGGAGATCTGGGCGCTGGGGCTAGTGGCTCCGGATTCGGCGCGCGCCGCCTTCCGTGGACAGAGCACCATTGTCTGGTCGCGAATTGCCGTGCGGCAGTTCAAATACATTCTGGCATGGTGGCCGTTCTTTGCGGGAATTCTTCTCTGGCTTTCCGGAGTCAGATGGCGCCGGCCCCAAGATCGGGTCATTGCGGTTTTTTTGGCGATGGGTTTGGTGGTGGCCCCGCTCACGGATCCTCTGCGCGGGTGGTTGTCCCCCTGGTTGGGATTCCTGCGTGGAGTTGATTTCAAGCGATTCCAGATCGTGGCCCCTATGGCGTTGAGCCTCGCGTTGTTTTGCGGGTTGACCCGATGGTCGACGTGGCGGGGGGCGTTGTGCGATAACCGCGGCCGCATGCGTCTACAGTTGTCCTTGTCTGAAATTCTGGCGGGCTTGATCTGGCTGCTGGCCGCGGGACGATCCGTGGAGGTGAAAGCCGGGCACTGGCGACTGCAACGCTACGAAGGATACAACTGGAGCGCCATTTTCGGCAATGACGACCTGAAGGCCTATGCCCGGCAGGCCCGGAACGAGGAACTACGGTTTGCAACGGCCGGTGCCCATGCTCGTTTACATGCGGGATTCATGATGGCGTACGGGGCCGAAACCGCCGATGGACACACAGGTCTTTACGGGATGCGATACTATCAGTTCTGGTCGAAGGTGATTCAACCGCTCATGGAGCGGGACCGGGAAATCCGAGGCTTCCACCAATGGGGCCTGTATGTTTATCTGCATCACGCGCGTTCGGGAAGCGATTATGATGTACGGGAGATTCCCTTCCGCAACTGGTACAACCTGGATTTACTTTCGCTGGCAGGGGTCGGCTATTTGATGTCGGAAAAGCCCATCGCCGACGGCCGGTTGCATGAGCTGCCCATGCCGATGTATACCCAGCGCATCGGGGAATGGAGCGAACTTCCAACCCAAATCAAGATTCGTCGCTATCTCCAGGGGCGCAATCCGGGACGCAAACTGTATGTGTACCGCAATGAGGCTGCTCTTCCGCGCCATTTTCTGGTGCCCGGGTTGCGAACGTTTGCCGATGCCGATGCCTTGTGGGAGGCCATGGGTGAGGCGGCGTTGGAGGAGTTGACCTCCCGCGTCTTTGTCGTGGAGTCAGAAGCACCAACAAGAAGTGAATTGGGAACCACGCAAGACGGAGGGGCGCACATTGCAGTCCTGGATCGCACCCCCGGCCGCCATCGATTGCAGGTACACCTCGATTCGCCTTGTGTTCTTGTGGTGACTGATCAGTATTATCCTTGGTGGGAATGGCGGGTGAACGGCCACCAGATTACCGCCTTCCCTGCCTACGGGGTGTTTCAAGGCATTATGTTACCGCCGGGAGAGAATCTGGTTGAGGGAGTGTATCGGCCCCCGTATCAGGTTCTTTTGCGGCCCGGGTCCTTGGCCTTATAGGTCCGCGCCCGATGGGCGTGGGCGTGGCGGAAGAGTCGTGCGGTGGCGTCCTTCTTGATCTCCTTGAGGCGCTTGCCTTGGTCGCGCTCGAGGATGTCGTCGGGACGGACCAGATCGAGCACGACGCTTTGAAGCCGGGTGTGGCGAATGCTTTTGCGGAAGCTGGCGGTTTCGTCGGCGGCCACGGCGGTCCACTGGACCTGACTGCTCCGCAGGCGGCTGGTCTAGGGATCGAACTGCTCGACCATGGACTGGACGTGCTGGACACGGATCTGGCGGGTCCGGGCGCCGCCTATCTGGGGGCACTCCTGCTCGAAGAAAGCGCCCAGGGTGCCGGCAAAGGTCTTGAACTTGCCGGGCGCGTAGATGACGTTGGCGTGGGAAAGCGTCGTTTTCATGCTTTCCTTCAGTCTGCTCTGGACTTCCCGCAGCGCCAGGGTCCTCCTTTTTCGACGTCCTTCGCTTCGCAGGATGCCGCGCCAAACGGGTTCGTCGCCTGCGAGCCAGTATCGCAGCGCGAGCTCGCGGTGTCCGACTGTCGGGCCGATGTCCTCCTGTTGGCCACGCATTGGCACGTGGATGCCTTTGTCCCCACACGCACGGATGTCGCGCCGAATGGTTCGCACGTCGCAACTGAGCAAAAGGCCAAGTCTTCCTGGGTCAACAGGCTGCCTTGGTCCCGAGCGGCTTCCGTCAGGTGCAGGATCCGCCGGTGCCTCACTTCGCCGGCCAGTCCGCACGTTCCAGTGTGGTCTTCTTCCTGCGAGAACACCAGCAGGCGCACCTGCACCAGCCGGCAACGCTCCAACGGCTTGCCTGCTCCCACTCCCACGGCGACGCATTCATGAAAGATCTCCCCGTTACGCAACGGCTGGTCTTCGGGCGCACTGAAATACACCGCGCGCACCACGTTGACGAGCTTCTGGGCCTCCCACGGCGTCAGGCCCGCCCCTTCCACCGCCTGGACCTGCAAGCAATGGTCTTGGCTATTCGTCCGCAAACGACGGGCTTGCTATGTCGTGGGCTCTTGTTGCATCGCATTCATCGGGTGTTGTTCCGTTCTTTGTGGTTATCCCTTCCGATCGTATCGGAAAGGATGAGTCAACACCCACTCTGCTTCCCCCCTTTTCAGGGGTACCGGTCATCTGCCCTAATTGGAAGATATGTTTCCACGCCGTTGAAAATCCGCTGCAGTGAATATAATAGTTGCAACTATTATACTATAGTATTTGCAACTACTATACGGGAAGGGTTGCTCACGCAGGGCCGCCCGGCCGGACGGGACGCGGTGATTCTGAACTATGGGAAAAGTACCCGCGGAACTAAAATCGCGCGCTGGCCACCAGTTCAGCGTAGCGTCCGTTGCGGGTCAGCAATTCCTCGTGGTTTCCGGATTCCACAAGGCGGCCCTGGTCGAGGACAAGAATCAGGTCGGCGTGGCGGATCGTGGACAGGCGGTGGGCGATGATGAACGCCGTACGACCTTCCATCAGCCGGTCGAAACTGGCTTGAATCGCGCGCTCGGTCTCGGTGTCCACCGAACTGGTGGCTTCGTCCAGAATGACGATGCGCGGATCCTTCAGTATCATGCGCGCGATGGACAGGCGCTGGCGCTGGCCGCCCGACAGCTTGATGCCGCGTTCCCCGACCTGGCTTTCGTACTGCTCCGGGAGCGACTCGATGTAACTGGCGATGTTGGCGAACCGGGCGGCTTCGCGGATGCGTTCCAGATCAATCCGGCGGCGGGCGAAGGCAATGTTCTGGGCGACGGTGCCGTGGAAGAGGAAAGTTTCCTGGAAAACAATGCCGATGGCCTTGCGCAGGGCGTCGAGCCGCACGTCCTGGATGGGATGGTTGTCGATGAGGATCCGGCCCTGCTGGGGCTGGTAGAAGCGGGGGAGGAGCGACACCAGGGTGGTTTTGCCCGCGCCGGTGGACCCGACCACTGCCACCCGGCTGCCGGCGGGGGCGGTGAAGGATATGTCGTGCAGAACCGGCCGGTCGGCATGGTAGCCGAAGGTCACGTGCTCAAAGCGCACCTCGCCGCGCTGGAACTCCACCTCCACCGTGCCGGGTTCTTCGCGGACTTCCGGCGGCAGGTCCAGGAAGTCGAACACCCGCTGGGCGGCGGCGAGACCGCGCTGGATCACGTCGTAGAATCCGATCAGTTGTCCGATCGGGTCGAAGAACCGGCCCATCAGCGGCACGAAGGCCAGCACCATGCCCAGGGTGACGTGGCCCCGGCCGAGCACGACCAGCATGCCGCCGGCGACTCCGATCAGCAGCATGGCGGCATCGCGCGTGCCATAGAGAATCTGGTGGTTCAGGCTGAAGATGCGCATGGATTTGTTCACCAGCCGCGCCTGTTCGAGATTGGTGCGCAGGTAATCGCGCCGGGCCGTGCGTTCGCGCTCGAACGCCTTGATTTCGCGGATACCGGCGATGTTTTCCTGGATGGTCGCGCTGATGACGGAATACTGTTCGCGCATCTCGCGGTAGATCGGGCGCTGGAGCCGTCGGATGCGCCGGACGGTCCAGGCGATGACGGGGATGGGCAGCAGGGTGAAGAGGAACAGCGCCGGACTCATTCCGATCATGATCAGGGGCACGGTGACCAGGTGCGTGGAGGCGTAGAGCAGCACATAGGAATCGCGCAGCATGGATTCCATCTGTTCGGTGTCGCCGACCACCCGAGTCATGATGGCGCCGGTGCGTTCCGCGTCGAAGTAGGAAACGGGCAGGCGATGCAGGTGACGGTTAACGCGGTGCTTCACATCGAGGATGATGCGCTGGCCCAGGCGGGTACCCAGGCGCCACATGAGCACGCCGATGGCGTTGGCGATCACGATCAGCGCCAAGGTGACGGCGAAGTAGCCCGCGGCCCAGATCAGCTTCGATCGGTTGTCGGGCAGGAGGGGGCCCAGGTCGAAAACGCGGCCGAAGAACGAAAACACACCGCCGCGCACCACCCCGTCGATGAACCAGGCCAGGCTGGCAGCGGGTATCAGGTTCAATATAGAGTTGAGAAAATAGAGCAGGTAGACCGCGAACAACTGCCGCCGGTACGGGCGGACGAACCGGGCTGCTCTGCCCAGCAACCGGAAGTCCGGCCGGCCGGCCGGCTCCGGGACAGAGGGCCCGCGGCCGGAGCGCCAGGAGCCGGAGCGGGAGCGCATGCCGCCGCCGGAATCAGGCGGGCGCATGCTGTTTGCCCTCTACGCACATCCGTAGTGAATGGTAGTCGGCTTTCCAGGCGTGGCCTTTCATCCGGCTGGTGACCACGCCGTTGCGGTCCACGGCGCTGAAGACTCCGCCATCTGCATCGACGAACTTTGTGAAATAGAAATCCGCGGTGCGGCGAAACGCTTCCCGATAGGGCCCATTGAATAGGCGCGCGGCCAGTCCGAAGGCCTTGACAGCTTCCGCCTGGGTCCAGAAACTGGCTGGGCCCGCACACCGTCCTTCGGTCAGATAGAATTGATCGGTGAAATGTCCGTCCGCCTGGACGGCGTGGGTCAGCGCTTTCTCGAGAATGGCCCGTTCCGTCTCTGCAGGCAGCTCGGCACCGGGCCATTCCCGGAAGAAACCGAACCATTCCAGGCCGTGGGCGAGCGAGGCGTAGGTTCCGGGAACTCGGCAGGGGGTTTGAAAGCTGTTTTCGAAGGCGTCGAAGGCGACGGTTTCCCGGGGATCGAGGATGCGGGTCAGGAACAACTCGCGGACCTCGAACACCCGGCGGCCCAGTTGCTCTTCCGTGTGGCCCGCGTCGCGCAGGCAGTTGATCGCTTCCAGATAATGCAGCACGTTGTTGCCGGCAAATCGTCCCATGGGGGCGAAGAACCGGTCGCCTGTGCCCCAGCAGCCCAGGATGCCATCGGTCCGCAGCGAGCCGGGAATGGTCTTGTCCTCGATCTGCCGGAACAGGCGCCAGGCTTCGGCCCGCGCCTCGGATCGGCCGGTGGCTTGGGCATAGCGGGCCATGGCGATCACCACGAACAGGTTCATGTAGGTGTCCAGGCCGTCGGGCGCGTAGAGGGCGCCGTCGAGGAGTGAACTGTACCATCCGCCCGGGGTGCGGTGGCGGGTGGTGATGTGGTCGTAGAGGTGATCCGCGTGGGTGCGGCAGAAGCCCAGTCCCGCCCGCACTCCCTCGGCGTAGTTGTAGAGCAGGCGGGCCTGGACCAGGATGATCCGCTGGGAACTTGGGATGACCGTGCCGGTCGAATCGATCCGGTGGTGAAACCCGCCGGCGATGGGATCGTGACATCGTTCCCAGTAGCGCAGGATCGTTTCAAAATGATGGCCAAAGGATCGCGTGTCGTTCATGAAAGCGGAATCATGACACAGATGCCGCGAAGGGAAAATCCGGAAATGCCAATCAGAAATGCCAATCAGCCACCACCGCATTCCGGGCGGTTCGGTTCAGCTGAAGAATCATCAAGCAACGTGGCGTTTGCCGGGCCTCGCTTCCCGCCGCACTGCAAATGTGGCCGATCGGTGTCCATGAAACAGGGATGCGCACGTTTGCAGGTCTTCGGCGTCGGCGGAAAACAGCGTTGGCGGAAAGCGGTATTGCATTGGGGGAATTCGGTTTGTTATATACCAATAAATATGGCTGGAAAGAAGGTCAAGGCGGCCAATGTGCGTCGGGAAGCCATCGGCATCCTGATGCAGGCGCTCTGGGTGTTGCTGTTGCTGGCTCTGGCATCCTACACGTGGAAGGATATCCCGTGGGAATGCAGTCCCTGCAATTGCCCTACCGTGAACTACATCGGACCGGTGGGGGCTTGGACGGCGTGGGGAATTTTCAAGCTATTCGGACTGGTCGGTTTCCTGTTCCCGCTTTTGCTGGCCATCTGGGGAGTGCTGATGATCATGCGGTCCGGCGATCGGGTCTGGCCGCGAGTATTGTGGATGCTGGCGATTCTGGCCGGGCTGTGCGTGCTGGTGGACATCCGGGCGGTGTTCTGGAACGACTGGGCGGGGGAACGGCTGAATCTCAACCTGATGCCGGGGGGCTTGCTGGGCTATTTCCTCGGACGGATGTTTCTGACGCACTTCCTGGGCGTCGTGGGCGCGGCGATCATCAGCACCGGCGTGGCCGTGGGCGGGATCTTTTTCGTGTCGCAGACGCATCCGGCCCTGCTGTGGCATGGCGCGGTGCAACTGTGGTCTGCCTGGCAAGCTCGCCGGGAAGAACGGGCGGCGGGCCGGCGTACGGCCCAGGAACAGGCCGAGCGCGAGGCGAAACTCCTGGAGCGGGAACGGGAGAAGCTTGAACGGGAACTGGCCCGGGAACGCCGTCGGCAGGAAAAGGAAGAACGCCGGCAGCAGAAGGAACGGGAGCATCAGGAACGGCTGGAGGCGCGGCGCCGGGAGGAAGAAGAGCGCCGGCGCCAGGCGGAGGCTTCCGCCGCGGCCCGCGAACAGGAAGAGGCCGCCCGCAAGGCCGCGTTCCTCAAGCGGCTGATGGAGCAGAAAAAAGCCGAGGAAGACAAGAAAGCGGCCGAAGAACGGGCCGCCCGGCAGGCGCGCCAGGAGGTGGAGAAATCCGGTCCGGAACCCGCCGCTCCCGGGGCCTCGCCGGCTCCCGCGTGGGTACTGCCGCCGATGTCGCTGTTGCAGCCCGTGCCCGAAGGGGCGGGGGTGCGCGCCGGTGCCCCGGAACTGGAACGCACCATCCATGTGATCCGCGCCACGCTGGCGGAATTCGGAATCGAAGCGGAAGTGACGCATGTCGAGCAGGGGCCCGTGGTGACCCGCTACGAACTGCTGCCGGCGGCCGGCGTGAAGGTGGAGCGGATCGGCAACCTGCAAAACAACATCACTCTGGCCTTGAAGGCGGACAGCATCCGGGTGCAGGCCCCGATTCCCGGCAAGGGCGTGGTGGGCATTGAGGTGCCCAACCGCAGCGCGGCCCCGGTGGTGCTCCGCCAATTGATGGAAAGCACGGTGTGGTCGACTTCCAAGGCGGCGCTGCCGCTGGCCCTGGGCCAGGATGTGGGCGGGCATGTGCTGATGGCCGATCTGGCGGCCCTGCCGCACCTGCTGATTGCCGGCGCGACGGGGCAGGGCAAGACCGTTTGCATGAACTCGATTTTGGCCGGGCTGCTGATGACGCGCACGCCCGAGGATCTCCGCTTGATCCTGATCGATCCCAAGATCGTGGAATTCGCGGGGTATAACGAGCTGCCGCACTTACTGGCGCCGGTGATCACCGACGCCAAAAAGGTCGTCAGCGGCCTCCGGTGGGCCATCCAGGAGATGGATCGCCGCTTCAAGTTGTTTCACCGGGCGAACGTGCGCGACATCCGCTCGTACAATCAGCGGCCCCAGGCCGAACAGCCCGTGCTTTTCGCGGAAGGCGAGGGTTCGGACGGGGAGCCGGCGGAGGCCGGAGAGGAGGGCGAAGCCCTGCCGGCCCGGCTGCCCTACGTGGTGATCATCATTGACGAGCTGGCGGATTTGATGCTCATGGCCCAGCAGGAGATCGAGCCGCGCATTCAACGCCTGACCCAGTTGGCGCGGGCCACCGGCATCCACATGATCATCGCGACGCAGCGGCCGACCGTGGACATTATTACCGGCACGATCAAGTCGAACATCCCGGGCCGGATCGCGTTCAAGGTGGCGCAGAAGAACGACAGCCGGGTGGTCATCGACCAGGAAGGCGCGGACAAGCTGGTGGGGCGGGGCGACATGCTGGTGCTGACGGGCGCGAACAAGCTGCTGCGCGCACAGGGGGCCTGGACCAAGGACATGGAAATCCAGGCCATCGTGGACCACTGGAAACAGCAGGCCAAGCCGCGCTTCGAAAGCGACTTGCAGGCCAAGATCGAAGGCCGGGGCGGCGTGGAGCTGCCCGAAGCCCCGGAAGAGGACGAGGAATTGCTGCAGCAAGCCATTGAGGTGATTCGCCAAACCCGGCGCGCCAGCACGTCATCGATCCAGCGCCGACTCCGGATCGGGTATACCCGCGCGGCGCGGTTGATCGACATCCTCGAGGAAAAAGGCATGGTGGGGCCCCCGCGCGGGGCCGAGGCACGGGAAATCCTGTTCGACCTCGATGGCTTCCGTTCTCCGGACAGTCCGGACGACGACTCGCCTAGGGAAGATTCGCCGGCATAGGACGGGGACATGAACGGTATGGGCAGTCAATTGCGGGCGGCGCGCGAGCACCTGGGCATCACGGTGTCGGCGGCGGCCGCCGCCACTCATCTGAAACTCCTGGTTATTGATGCCATGGAGCGCGACGACTATCGCAAGTTGATTGCCCCGCCCTATGCCAAGGGCTTCTACCGGATGTACTGCGGATATCTGGGCCTGGATCCCGAACCGTTTATCGAAAGCTACATGCAGGGGATCGGAGGGGCCGACGACAAGGCCGAACTGCTGCGCGACCCCAACCAGAAGCCGGGGCTGTTCTCCGGACTCCAAAAGAAAATGAAAGCGCGCCAAGACCGCAAGGAAATCCAGCGGAAGGCCAAGGAAATCGCCGCCGCCCGCCGCCAGGCCCAGCCGGCGCATCCGGCGGAAGAACCGGCCGGGGCTTCGAAGGAGCCAGCGGCCGCGCCGCCGGACGCTTCCCTCCCGCCGTCGCGGAATGGGGAGCCGGCTGCCGGCCAGCAGGAACTGCCTCTGGCAACCCTCGCAAAACCAGCCATGACCGGGCAACAAGAGGAAGCCGACGCATCGGACATGCCGCCCGCCGCGCCGGCACCAAAGCCCGCCGCGCCCGAATCTGTCGATCGGATCAATCCGGTTGCAGCCCTGCCACCCAGCCCGCCGGTGGAAGAAGCCAAACCGGTTCAGGTCGTGGCTCCGACGCCGTCGGTCGAGGAACCGCGTCCGCGCCGGATGCACGGCCTGGGTAAACGCAAGGAACCGCTTTCGCCGCGCGAAGAAGCCGAGGAACGCGCTCGGCTGGCCCTGGAGCGCCGCCGTCAATTGGAAGAAGCCTTGCGGCAGTCCGAGGAGGAACTCCGGCGGGCGCATGAAGAGGCGGAACGCCGCGCCCGCGAAGAAGTGGAACGCAAGGCGCAGGATGCCGAACAAAGCCGGCGCCAGTTGGAAAAGGAACTCAAGAAACGGGAACTGGCCGCCCAGAAGGCACGCGAAGAGGCCGAACGCCGTCTGCAGGAGGAGGCCGAGCGCCGCGCCCAGGAAGAAGCCGAACTGCGCAAACGGGAAGAGGCCGAACGTCAGGCGCGCCTGGATGCCGAGTGCCGCATCCAGGAAATCGAGGCGAGTCGCCGTCAGCTCGAGGAGGAACTGAAACGCCGGGAAGAAGCCAGCCGGCTGGAACGGGAGGCGGTCGAAAGACTCTGGCAGGAAGAAGCCGAGAAGCGGAAACAGGAAGAGCTGGCCCAACAGGCGCGCGAAGCGGCCGAACGTCAGGCGCGCGAGGCCGCCGAGCGCCAGATGCACGAAACCGAAGAGCGCCGGCGGCAACTGGAAGAGGAACTCCGTCAATTCGAAGAGAATGCCCGGCGGGCGCGCGAAGCGGCCGAGCAGCGGGCGCGCGAGGATGCGGAACTCCGGGCACGCGAAGAGGCCGAACGCAAGGCGCGCGAAGAGGCGGAACGCGAGGCCCGGGCGGCTGCGGAACGGCAGGTCCAGGAAACGGAGGTTAAGCGCCGCCTGTTGGAAGAGGAATTGCAGCGGCGGGTTGAAGAGGCCCGCCTGGCGCGCGAGGAAGCCGAGCGCAAGGCCCGCGAAGAAGCCAAGCGGTTGGCGAAGGAAAAAGCCGAACAGGAGGCCCGGGAGGAGGCGGAACGGCAGGCCCGCCTGGCCGTGGAACAGCAGGTGCGGGAAACCGAACAGGCCCGCCTCCGGCTGGAAGAAGAACTGCGGCGCCGCGAGGAAGAGGCGCGTGCGGCCCGTGAAGAAGCGGCGCGGCAGGCGGAAATCGAGGCCCGGCAGCGCGCCGAGGTGGAAGCGGAACTTCAGGCCCGCGAGGAAGCCGAACGCCAGGCGCGCGAGGTGGCCGAACAACAGGTCCGCGAAACAGAGGCCCGCCGTCTCCAGCTCGAGGAGGAGCTGCACCGGCGCGAGGAAGAAGCCCGACAGGCCCAGGCGGACGCGGAACAGCGTGCCCGCCAAGAGGCGGAGGAACGCGCCCGCATCGAGGCGGAACTGCTGACCCGCGAGGAGGCGGAACGGCAGGCCCGCCACGCCGCGGAATTGAAAGTGCGCGAAATCGAGGAACAGCGCCGACGGCTGGAGGATGAACTGCAGCGCCTCGAAGAAGAGGCCCGCCTGGCGCAGGAGGAAGCCGAGCGCCGGGTCCAGGAGGAGACCGAACGCCGCGCGCAGATGGAAGCCGAACACCAGGCGCGGGAAGAAGCCGAACACCGCGCCCGGGAGGAAGCGGAACGCCAGGCCCAGGAAATCGAAGAGCGCCGCCTCCAGCTCGAAGCCGAGATGCACCGCAAGGAAGAACTGGCCCAGCAGGAGCGAGAGAAGATGCAAAAGCTCCTGCAGGAGGAGGCGGAACGCCGGGCCCGCGAACAGGCCGAGCATGCCGCCCGCGAGGAGGCTGAGCGCCAGGCCCGGCAGGAAGCTGAAGAACGGCAGCGCCAGTTGCTGGAGGAGTTCGAACGGCGGGAAGTGGAAGTGCGGATCGCCCGCGAAGAAGCGGTTCGTATCCAGGAGGAGTCCAACCGGCAGACCCGGGAAGCGGCTGAACACAAGCTGCGCGAGGCCGAAGATCGCCGCCGCCTGTTGGAGGAGGAACTGGTGCGGCGCGAGGAGCAGGCCCAGATCGCCCGCGAAGAGGCGGAACTCAAGGCCCAGGAGGAAGCCGCGCGCCGTGCCCAGGTCGAGGCCGAGTGGAAAGCCCGCGAGGAGACCGAACGCCAGGCCCGTGCGGCAGCGGAGCAACAGGTCCAAATGGTTGGCAACCGCCTGCAGGAACTGGAGGAGGAACTGCGGCGCCGCGAGGAAGATGCCCGGCTGGCTCGGGAAGAGGCGGAGCGCAAGGCGCAGGATGAAGCGGAACGCCGGGCGCAGGTCGAGGCGGAATGGCAGGCCCGCGAGGAAACGGAACGCCAGGCCCGGGAGGAAATCGAACAAAAGGCCCAGATGACGGCGACGCGGTTGCGCGATGTCGAAGAGGAACTCGCCGCCCGGGTCGAGGCCGCCCATCAGGCGCGTGAGGAGCTCGAGGAACGCATCCGGCAGGAGGCGGATCATCGCGCCCGGATTGAGCAGGAATTGATGGCACGCGAGGAGTCCGCGCGGCAAGCCCAGACCGAATACGAGGCGCAGGCCCGACAGGCTGCGACCAAACTAAGGGAGCTGGAGGAGGAATTGGCCCGCCGCGAAGAAGCTGCCCGGCAGGCCCGCGAGGAGGCCGAACGCCAAACCCACGCGGAAGCGGAGCAGCGCGCCCGGGCCGAGGCCGAATTGCAGGCCCGGGAAGAAGCCGAACGCCAGGCCCGCGAAGCGGCTGAACACAAGGTGCGGATTTCCGAAGAACGCCTGGCGGAGCTGGAGGCGGAACTGTTGCGCCGCGAGGAGACTGCCCGCCAGGCGCGCGAGGAAGCGGAACAGCGCATGCGCGAGGAAGCGGAACAACGCATCCGGATGAAGGAGGAGCATGAACTCCGGGCCGAGGCTGACCGCCTGGCCCGCGAGGCCATCGAAGCACGCGTCCGGGAAACCGAGGCGCGGCGCCTGGAATTGGAATCCCAGTTGCATGAGAAGGAACGCGAAATGGCGGCGGCCCGGGAAGCGGCCGAAGCCATGGCGGCAGAGACGACTGCAGAGCGTCAGCGCCTGGAGGCCGAGCGCCAGGCCCGGGAAGTCTCGGAACGCCGGATTCGCGAGCAAACCGAGCAGAAAATGCAGGATGCGGAATCGCGCATCCTGGAACTGGCAAGCGAGTTGCGCCGCCAGGAGGCTGAGGCGCGCCAGGCTCTTCAGGAGGTGGAACGGCGGGCGGCTGCGGAACGGGAAACCCAGGCCCGCGAGTTTGCCGAACGCCAGGCCCGTGAACAGGCCGTTCTGGCGGAACGCGAGGCGGTGCAAATCCGGTTGCAGGCCGAAGAGCAGCGGCGGCAGCAATTGGAGGAGGAAATGCGCCGGCGGGAAGAGGAGGCCCAGCGGGTTCGGGCGGAGGCCGAGCGGAAGATCCAAGAGGAGGCCCAGCGACGGGCGCAGGCGGAAGCGGAATTGCAGGCCCGCCAGGAGGCCGAAGCCCGGGTGCGCCAAGAAGCCGAGCGCAAGATCCAGAAAGCTGAGGAGCGCCGGCGGCAGATGGAGGAAGCCTTGCGGGAGAAGGAGCGGGAAGTGCTCACGGCCCGCCAGGAAGCCGAACAGCGCCTGCAGGAAACGGAGGCGCGGCGGATCCAGGAAGCCGCGGAACGGCGTTCCAGCGAAGAAGAGGTCCGGCGCCAGCATGCCGAAGAAATCGAGAGGGTCCGCATCGAGGCAGCCCGGCGCGCCCGGGAAGAGGCCGAAGCCAAGGCGGCGGCCGACTTTGCCCGGATGGAAGAAGAGCGGATTGCCATGCATAAGCAGGAGCTGGCACGTCAGAAAGAGCGGGAAGACCGGTTGCGAAGCCAGATTCCGGTGGTCCAACTCGTTCAAACGCCGCCTCCGGCGGCTGTTGCGGCGGTGAGCGTTCCCCAGGAGACACCGTCCCCGGTGCGGGTGGTGACGGAACCGGTCGGCGGGGACCGGGAGCCGGCCCGGGCCAAACCCACGGCGGGGGCAAGTGCGCCGCGCCCGGTTGCGGCACGGGTTGTCCGTCCTGCCCCGCGCCCGGTTCCCCCGCCGCCCAAACCGGTGCCTGTTCCGGCCCCGGCGCGGGTTCCGCGGGTTCCCATCCGGACGCGACTGGCCGCGGCCGGTACGGCCCTGCACCGCAAATTCGCCGCCATTCCCTGGCAAGTGTGGCGCACGTTGTTTGGTGTCATGGTGCTGGCGGTTCTGTGGATCTGGATGGCCCGGGCCTGTGAGCAGTCCCGGAAACGGGCCCCGGCCGCCGCGCATCCGCATGTGCCGTTGGTGGATCCCTGTCATCCGGCTCCGGAACCTTATCTGGATTGACCCCGCATGAATGTGCCCAATATTTTGACCGTGAGCCGGCTGATTGCCGCCGGGGTGGTCATGCTCGCCATGGCTCTTCCCATTCCCTTTTCCTCGACCCTGGCCTTTGTCGTGTTCGTCGCGGCGAGTATCACGGATTACTGGGATGGCCGGCTTGCGCGGAACCGCTATGGCGTGACGGCCTTTGGCAAATTGATGGATCCGCTGGCCGACAAATTGCTGGTGTGTGCGGCCCTGGTGGGCTTCGTGGGCATTCGGTTGCCGTATGAACCCCAGTACTCCCTGGTGCCGGCCTGGGTGGTGGTGGTCATCATTGCCCGGGAATTCGCCGTGACGGGCCTGCGCCTGCTGGCGGCCTCGGCCGGCCGGCAGCGCATCATCAGTGCCGGGAACTGGGGCAAGCTGAAGACGGTCTGGCAGATGATTGCCATCATCGCCACCTTCATCCTGCTGGCGGCGCGCGAGGATTTCCTGCCCTTCCTGGATCTGTCCGAGCGGTTGCTGCAGCGATACGACGCGGCCTTTGTCATCACTTCGTGGATCCTGTCCACGCTGGTGGTCATCATCACATTGATTTCGGGCTGGAAGTATTTTGTTGCCCATTGGGATCTGGTAACGGCGGAGATGTAGTTCGGGCCTGCGGGTCCGCAGAGGGAGAGGAACAACATGAAGACAATCCGGAATGGGACCATCGTGGGAATGCTGGCCTCCGCGGTGGCCGCTTGGGCGGAAACGGAAGGCGGCTCCGTCGCGGCGCCGGAGGCGTTGACCTTGCCGCAGTTGATGGAAATGGGCGGATGGCTGATGTACGTGTTGGCGGCCCTGTCCGTGCTGGGCCTGGCGCTGATCGGATACTATGCGCTGGTGTTGCGGACAAGGGCCATTGCGCCCCCGGCCCAAACCCTGCGCCTGCGCGAACTGCTGAAAGAACGGCGCGGTCGCGATGCCCGCGAGCTCTGCGCCCAGCAGCCCACCGCGTTGGCCGCGGTCACGGCCGCCGGCCTGGATTTCCTGAAGGAAAATCCCCATCCGCCAGCGGGCATGCTCAAGGAGATCATGGAAAGCGAAGGCGGTCGTCAGGCCGGCCGGATGCAGAACATGATCCACTACCTGCTGGATTTGTCGGCCGTGGCGCCGATGGTCGGCCTGCTGGGCACCGTCATTGGCATGCTCAAGGCCTTCAATGCCGTGGCGTTTGATCTGGCCAAGGCCCGGCCCATGGAACTGGCCGGCGGCGTGGCCCAGGCGCTCATCACCACCATTGCCGGTCTGATCGTGGCCATTCCGGCCATGATGGCCTATGCCTGGTTTCGCGGTCGCGTCATCAAACTGACCGGTCAGTTGGAGGAGGCGTCCACGGATCTGCTGGCCATCCTGGACAGTCAGGGGGATGGATGAACTTCCAGAAGAAGAGTCTGTTTCCTGTCAATCCCGGCGTGCCGCTGACGCCCATGATCGATGTGGTCTTCCTGCTGCTCTGCTTCTTCGTAACCAGCCAGATTTTCGCGCAGTGGGAAACCGAGATTGACATCACGCTGCCCACGGCCGCCACCGGCAGCGTGCCGCAGCGCCTGCCGGGCGAAGTAATCATCAACGTCCGGGCCGATGGCACCACGGTGGTGAACGGCCAGGTCCTGGATGCGGCCGGCTTGCGGTCGATGATGGATCGCCTCGTGGAACTGTTTCCCGGCCAGCCGGTGCTCCTGCGGG
This sequence comes from Lentisphaerota bacterium, assembly GCA_012514035.1. Classification (GTDB taxonomy): domain Bacteria; phylum Verrucomicrobiota; class Kiritimatiellia; order CAIQIC01; family Lenti-01; genus Lenti-01. The sequence continues at coordinate 29,566 of JAAZBB010000061.1, forward strand.
CGGACAAGACCACTGCCTATGAACACGTGGTGCGGGTGCTCGACACCTGTCGGCAGGCCGATCTTTGGAATATCTCGTTCGCCACGTTGGCGCCGGGCTCCTGATGAAGCACGCGCTGCTGGTTCTCAGTCTGGTTCTGTTGTCTGCGCCTCTGGCCCGGGCGCTGCCGGTCGAGGAACAGATGCGTTTTGCCGACGGAATCTATCTGCGCGGGCTGCATGAAACGGCAGTAGGGGAATACCTGGCCCTGTTGCGCGATCATCCGGAGGGGGGCCACGTGCCGGCGGCCCTGTATCGCACCGGAGAGTGCTATCGCCAGATGGGGAACCCGACCGGCGCCGAGCGGTTCTACAAGCGGGTCGCCGCTGAATTTCCGGACAGCGAGCAGGCGCGGCGCGCGCAGCTGCGCCGGGCCGAGATGGCCATTGCCGCCGGTCGCCCCGAAGAGGCCGCTGCCCTCCTGGAGCCGCTGCCGCAGGAGCCGCCGGACTCCGAAATCGCGGCCGCCGCTTCCTACTATCTGGGATTGAGCCGGTGGAAATCCGGCGACCGCGACGCGGCCGTGGCAACCTACTCCCGCCTCCTGCAAGTGCAGGGCCAATCCCCTTACGCCGCCTATGCCGCCCTCGATCTCGCTGAAATCCATGCCGGTGAAAAAGGCAACGACGCGCAGATGACGGCCTGGTTTGAAAAGGCCGCGGCCGTGGCGGGCACGCCCTCGGCAAAGGCCGAGGCCCTCTTCCGCTGGGGCGAGTGGGCCTATCGCCGGGAACAGTACCAGCAGGCGGCCGACATCCTGCAGGCCCTCCTCGTGGAATTGCCCGAGGAACCCCGCGCCCGCGACGCCCGGCTGGCGGCGGCCTGGAGCCTTTACTATCTGGAACGTACGCCGGAGGCGCTGGCTGTGGCCGACCAGGTGGCGGGCACGGCCGGAGATGCCGAAACCGCCGCGGCGGGCCTCTACCTGCGCGCCAATTGCCTGCGCCGGCTCAATCGCGACGGCGAAGCCCTGGCAGATTATCAGGCCATCGTAAGCAACCATTCCACCACGGCGTTCGCCCAGCGGGCGGCCTATGAAATCATGGCGACGCATTTCAAGCGCGGCGAATATGAACGGACCCTGGTGGCGGCGCCGGCCGAACCGGATCGGGCCCAGGCCGCCGATATCCTGTGGATGCGCGCGGAATCCGAGCGCGCTTTGGAGCGGACGGAGTTGGCCCGGAGCCGATATGAAACGCTGGTACAGCAGTTTCCCAAATCGCCGCACGCCGCCCCGGCACTGCTGCGCCTGGGAGAGCTGGCCCGCGAAGCCGGCCGGCTGGAAGAGGCGGCCGCCCTGTTTCGCCGGGTGGCCGAGGATTATCCGAAAAACGACGCGGTCAACGAGGCCTTGATGGCCGCGGCTCTCGCACGCGCCCGCGCCGGCGATGCCCGCGGCGCCTTGGCGGACTGGGAGGCCTTGCTCGCGCGCAAACTGGATGCCGAAACGGCCGCCGAGTCGCGAATGCAAATGGCACTTGCCCAGATGGAACTGAAGCAGAACAAGGAGGCGCTGGCCACCCTCGAGGCGTTGCTGGAGGAACATCCCGGCGGGAAACTGACCGCCCGCGCCCATTATTGGCGCGGCGTGCTGTTGTCCGGGAAGGATCAGTGGGCCGAAGCCGAACGGGCATTACGCGCCTGCCTGGCGGCCGCGCCCGATGTCCAGACCGCCGCGCTCGCTCGCCTGCGCCTGGCTGTGGCCTTGCAGCGCCAAGACCGCCTGGACGAAGCCGCCGACCAGATCGAGCCCCTGCTGGACGAGCCGGCGCGCGTGGCCGAAAACCCCGCCTTGATCGAGTGGGTGGCCCGGCGCCGCTTCGATCAAGGCGAATACAAACGTTCCGCCGAGACCGCCCGGGCCCTGGCCGTTCACGCCCAAGAGGCATCCTGGCGTCAGATCGGCTGGCATTGGGCCGGGGCGGCCCTGGGCCGGCTCGGGGAAGAATCCGCCGCCATGGAGTGCCATGAGAAAGCCGTCGCGGAACAGGCCGATACCCGCGAAGGCGCGGAATCCCAATTGCTGCTCGCCGGCCTGGAGTTGAAGGCCGGACGGCATGATCGGGCGGCGGAACGTTTTGCCGCCGCCGCCGAGGCCGCCACCCGCGAAGAGGCCCTGGACCTGCGCGCGCGCGCCTACTTCGGCCTTGGCGAGACTGCCGAAGCGGCCGGGCAGCTTGACCGGGCGGCCCGGCACTTCATGAGCGTGGCGGTCTTGTTTGACGATCCGGAATGGACGCCGCACAGCCTTTATCGGGCAGGGCGGCTGTTCGGCGAACTCGGGCGGCCGGAACAGCAGGCCGGCATCTGGCAGGAACTGCGGGCCCGCTATCCCGATTCCCGCTTTGTCCGGCAGATCAGCCAGGAGACCCCGTGAACGCGGAATGGAACCTGCGGGCGTGCGCCGACCAGTGTGTGGTCTGCGGCCGGAAATTTTCCGACCGGGAAGGATTAATGTCCCGCCTGCGTTTCACGCCGGAAGGCTATCTGCGCGAGGATTTCTGTGCGGCCTGCTGGCCGGCGCGAACTTTTGTGGAAGGCGCCGAGGTCAGCGCCTGGGCCTCGCGCTGGTGCGCCCCCGCGCCCAAGGCCCCGGAACCGCTGAAAAAGGAAACCGCCGAATCCCTGTTGCGCGAGTTGATGGAAACCGAGGAGCCCTCCCGGCGCAATGCCATCTTCATCCTGGCCGTGATGCTCGAACGACGCCGGATCCTCGTCGAAAAGGAAGTGCAATGGCAGCCCGACGGCCGTAAAATCCGCGTATATGAACACAAGCAGACCGGCGAAAGCTTTGTCGTGCCCGACCCTCAACTGCGCCTGAGGGAAATTGAACATGTCCAGCGGCAAGTCATGGACCTGCTGGGCATCCACGCGCCGAACGACACACCACAAACGGCCCAAAACGAAAATCCGCCCCAAAATGAGGTAAAATCACCCGAAAATGCCGAAAAATTGACCAAAAAAGCCCCAAAATCGGAAAAAACCTGAAAATCGTCCCGGACATGGAAATCGCGAAAAATCACATAAAAACCGCAAAAAACGGGCATTTTTTTTCATTTTTTCCCATTTTTTGCGTTTTTTGCGTCGTTTTTGGCATTTTTTCGCCCGTTTTTGCCGAAAAACCGCTGTTCGGACTGCCTTGGGAGGATCCCCCCCCGGAACTGTGGTTCCCCGTGGGGGAGGAGGTCGACTACGAGGTGTTCTGGGGCGTCTTTATGGTGGGCGAGGCCACCGCCAAGGCCGAATGGATCAACCGGGAGGGCCGTCGGCTCCTGGCGCTGACCATGACCGCCCAGTCCAACGGCCTGGTCGAGAAAATCTATCCCGTGCGGGAATTCATGCAGACGATTATCGATCCGCTCACGTTCCTGCCCCTGAGCTTCGAAAAGAACAGCCACGACGGCCATCGCCGCAGCCATGAAGTGACCACCTTCGACCATGCGGCGCAAAGGGGCCGGTGGCGTTCCCTGTTGAAGGACAAGCAGAAGGAATTTCCCATTGAGGCCGACACCCGCGACCTGATGGGCCTGATGTACTGGATCCGACGTGACCCCATCCAACCGGGCGAAACCCGGCAGTATCGGGTCATGACGGATGAAAAGATGTATGAACTGATCGTCGAGGCAGGCCGGAAAGAGCCCGTTACGCTCCGGAAATACGGCAAGATCGACTGCCTGAAAATGGAACCCAAGGGCAAGTTCAACGGCATGTTCGTCCGCAAGGGCCGCATGTGGCTGTGGGTGTCCGACGATCCGCGCGGCACCATCTGCCGCGCCGCCGCCAGCGTGCCCATTGCCAGCATCAAGATCATGCTCAAACGGGTGCGCGGCCCCGGCGACGATTTCTGGACGCGGATGGTGAAAGATTGAACAGAGGAGAAGCGAACGTGAGCATTTCCCAGAAACGGGCGGCGGCGCTGTTGCGGAGATTCCGGCGGCGCCGGGTGCTGATCGTGGGCGACCTGATGCTGGACCGGTATGTCTATGGAACGGTCGAGCGCATTTCCCCGGAAGCGCCCGTCCCGGTTGTCAAGGTTCTCCGCGAAACCAGCATGCCCGGGGGCGCCAGCAATGTGGCCTGCAACATCCGCGCGCTGGGGGGCCAGGCGGCGATCGCCGGGATGCTGGGCAAGGACGCGGCCGGGGTGGAACTGCGCTGGCTGCTCGAACATACCGACGTGGACGTGGAGTGCGCCTTGATGCTCGCCGGAGCTCGCACGATTGTCAAGGAACGCATCATCGCGGAACGGCAGCAGGTCGTGCGCGTGGATTTTGACCATTTAACGGCCTGGACCTCGCGCCAATCCGAAAAGTTTCTGGTCATGCTCGCCATCGCCCTGCGCGAGGCGGATGGGGTCATCATCGAGGATTATGGCAAGGGCGCTGTGACCCAGCCGGTGGTGGATCTGGTCCTGGCCACGGCCGCCAAACGAGGCATTCCGGTTGGACTGGATCCCAAGGCGGGCCACGAGGTCAACCTGCAAGGCATTACAATTGCCACGCCCAACCGGCATGAGGCCTTTGCCATCGCCGGGCTGCCCGATCCGGGAATCCGGGAGAATCCAGCAGCCGACAAGGCCCTGCGTCGGGCAGGGGAGATCCTGATGGAAAAATGGGCAGCCCCGCACCTCATCATCACCCTGGGCGCCCAGGGAATGCTGCTCATGGGGCGCGGCCGTCCGCCTCGTCACGTGCCGACGCGCGCTCGCGAGGTATTCGATGTCAGCGGTGCCGGCGATACCGTCATTGCCGCCTGCGTAACGGCGCTGGCCGCGGGGGCGGACTTCCTGGAATCGGCCGAACTGGCCAACATTGCCGCCGGCGTTGTTGTGGCCAAGTTGGGAACCGCATCCTGCACCCCGGAGGAATTGCTGGCCCACATGCGGAATGTGCGCCGATGAAACCCTGTGTGGCCGGCGTCATTCCGTCTCGCTGGGGATCGACCCGGTTTCCCGGCAAAAGCCTGGCCCTCATCGGCGGCAAGCCGCTGCTGGCCTGGGTGGTGGAACGGGCCCGCCAGGCCCGGCGGCTGGATGTGATCCTGGTGGCGACCGATGACGAACGGATCGCCGCGGCGGCCCGGGCGGTCGGCGCGGATGCGGTCATGACCCGGGCCGATCATCCCTCCGGCACGGACCGGATCGCGGAAGCCATCCAAGGCATTTCCGCGGATATCGTGATCAACATCCAGGGTGATGAGCCGCTGATCAACCCGGTTTTGATTGACCAGGTCGCGGCCGTGCTTGCGGATGAAGAGGCGTGGGACATGGCGACCGCCGCCGCGCCCATCCGGTCCGTGGAGGAATTGCACAATCCCGATGTGGTGAAGGTGGTCCGGGCCCAAGATGGCCGGGCGTTGTATTTTTCGCGTTCCGTGATCCCGTTTGTGCGCGGCGCGGAATTCCCGTTGGCTCCCGTTCCGGGGGCGCATTTTCGCCACATCGGCATTTACGGCTATCGCCGGAAGTTCCTGGAAGCCCTGGTGCGGGAACCACCCTGTGTCCTGGAAACCTTGGAAAAGCTGGAGCAGCTGCGGGCGTTGGCGCTAGGCGGGCGCATGGTGGTCCTGGACAGCGACCCCGATGGCATCGGGGTGGATTCGCCCGCCGATGTTCCGCGGGCCGAGGCACTCCTGCGTCAAGCCGGCCTGCTGTAGGCAAGGACGCTCGTCCGGCGATGTGTGACCGTGACAGATATCTTGTTCCAGCGCCGCAGGCCGGGCCGGGACGAGGCTGTCCCGGCTCCAAGCAGCCCGGCAGCCCTGTTGTGGAATCCTCGCGGCCGCAGTGAGGGAGTGGTCCGGTCGCGACGGGCGAAACGGGACCTACTCCTTTGCGTTCAGCAGGAGAGTGGGTGGCGTTTGGCCGGCTTTTTCGGTCGCGCTGATCAGCCAGCCGTTCTTGTGATCAGTATTCATGTCGCCGGTCAGAACCAGGGTCAGGTCGTTCCCGGAGTAATTCCGGATGAAATCGGTCAGGGATTTTGCCGCAATCTGCAGGAGCTCGCCGGTGACGGGATTGGCGGGCAAGTCAAAGGTGGTGAGCAACTCGGCGGATTCCCGGCGCAGGCCGCCGGTCGTGGTCGGGTCGTTGCCGGGGGCATTGGCCCATGTGATCATGTCGTCCCAGCCCGGGTCGGTCTTGAGCGCCCAGACCTGCATCTGGTAATCAGGGGTTTTAGCCTTTCTGGAACCTTTGGAGTAGACGGTCAATTTCAGGACGGAACGTTTCAACCGGGTCTTGTCCACTCCGGCCAGCGGGAACCGCAGGTAGATTTTTCCGGATTTTTCCAGGTTTTCATCGTTGCCCCCGCGCAGGAGCATGACCGTGCGATCCATGAGGTCCGGCGACTTGCCATCGCCGGTGACGGCGGTGTCAACACGGGCGGGAATCGACCATTGGTCGGTCGGGGCGGCAGCACTGCCACCCGCCTCGCCGGCGCCGGCAGCCGGTCCGGGCTCCCGGCGGACATAGCGGATCTGGCCGTCAATCATGCGCGGTACGAGCCGGCCTTCAGCGATATCCGCTTGCCGCTGGGCCTGGGCTCGCTTCTCCTCCTGCTTGACCTTGAAGATATGCATGCCCACATACGTCAGTCCGACGATCAAGGCGAGGGCCACCAGACCCGCCATGACCGGTCCAGCGATGTTTTTTTTCGGCGGTGGTTTCTTTCCCCCCCGGGCGTCCTGGAGGGCGGAGAGGGCATCCGTTATGTCCTTCAACACGGATTCATAGGTCGGATAGCGCGCAAAGGGATCCATCTCCAGCATGCGCAGGAGGATCGCGGAGGTCTTGGGGGTGACGGATTTCCTGAATTCGTGCGGGTGCGGGGCCGGTTCCTTGAAGCGCAGCAGCACGGTGTCCGTCACGGTCTCGCCGTTGAATGGCGGCTCGCCCGTCAGCACATGGTAAAGCGTGGCGCCTAGGGAGAAAATGTCGGAGGCCGCATTGGGGGCCTGCCCCTTGACCACTTCGGGGGCGACATAATAGGGGGTGCCCCAGACTTCGCCGGGCTTGGGTTTTTCTCCTTTGAAGCGGGCCAGCCCGAAATCGGCAACCTTGGCGTTGCCCGCGCGGTCGAACAGGATGTTGCCGGGTTTGATGTCGCCATGGGTCATCCCCGCGGCATTGGCCGCTTGCAGGCCTTTGATGATCTGCAGGGCCGTTTGCAACACGAACACTTCATCGAGCGCGTGCTGTTTTTCGTGGATGTGGTCCAGGCGTCCGCCGTCCACCAGTTCCATCACGATATAGGGCTGGCCGTTCTCCTCGCCGTAGGTGTAAATCTGGACAATATGTGGATTGTTGATGGCGGCTAGCGCCCGGGCCTCTTGCAGGAATTGCTCAACGAAGGCGCGGTCCTGCCCGATGGATTGCTGCATGACCTTGATGGCGACGGTGCGGCCCAGGGTCTCGTCATAGGCCTTGTAAACCGCCCCCATGCCGCCCTTGCCCAGCTGCTCCAGCAGGACGAAGTTGGCAAAACGGGCCGGCACCCGGAATTCCGTCCCGCAGGAGGGGCAATGCCGGACGCTGAACGGGGGCACCCCGGTCGTGTCGATCGGCTGGTTGCACTTGGAGCAGGCAATGATTTCGAACCGCTCGATGAGAATATCACCCGCTGGTTCAGTGGTCATGGTTTGATCCCGTCTCAATCCCGAATGATACCTGCTTCACGCAGCAGAATCAACATCAATGCCTTATGCATGTGCATGCGGTTTTCGGCCTGGTCGAAGACGACGGACTGGGGCCCGTCGATCACCTCGGCCGTCTGCTCCAGGCCCCGCATGGCGGGCAGGCAGTTGAGAAAGATGGCCTCGGGCTTGGCCTGCTTCATGAGTTTGCCGGTCACTTGAAAGGGGCCGAAGATCCGGACGCGTTCGTTGGCTTTGTCCTTGGGAATGTGATAGCTCATCCATGAGTCGGTGTAGACCACATCGGCATCGCGGACGGCTTCCGCGGCATCCTGGGTAACCGTCACCTGGACGCCGTTTTGGGCCGCGGCCGTACGGGCGGAGGCAAAGGCGGCAGGGGCCGGTTCGTACTCCTGCCCGGCCGGGCAGCCGATGGACAGATGCATGCCCATCTTGGGACAGGCGAACAGCAGGGAATGGGTCACGTTGTTGAAACTGTCGCCCAGATAGGCCAGCTTCCGGCCGGCGAGGGGCCCCTGGTGTTCCTCGATGGTCTGGAGATCGGCGAGGATCTGGCCCGGGTGCGAGTAATTGGTCAGGGCGTTGATGAGCGGCACGGTGGCATAACGGGCCATTTCCAGCAGATCGTCATGCTTGAACAGCCGGGCCATGATGATGTCCACATAACGGCACATGGTGCGAACGGTATCGGCGATGCTTTCCTTGCCGGCGCCGAAGGGCGAAGTGGACGTGTCGTAATAGATGGCATGGCCGCCCATCTGGTTTATGCCCGTCTCGAACGAAAGACGGGTCCGCAGGGAGGGCTTTTCAAAAATCATGCACAGTGTCTTGCGCCGCAAGGCGTCCGCATACCGATCGGGGTGCGCCTTGACCTGCCGGGCCGTGGCGATGGCCTCCGCAATCTGGGCCGGCGTCCAATCCTCCAATGTCAGCAAATGTCGCATGCGGGACTCCTCATCAAAATCGTGCGGCATTCTATCCGATGCGCCGGGCCAGCGACAACCTTTTCCGTATGTGCGTCGCCGGTTTGCGCTTTCGGCACGATCCGCTAGAATGGCAAAAATGAAAGTGTCATTTCTGCTGCAAGACACCCGCACGCTCTACGGCGCAGAGCAGGCGACCCTCCAGCTGCTCGCGGGACTGGCGGCGGCCGGGGTTTCCATATCCGTGCTGTTGTTGCAGGAAACCCGGCTGGGGCCGGGCATCAGCCCGCTGGCGGAGGCGCTGGGGCGCCGGCATCCCGTCACAGACATCCCGGTGGCCGGCCGGTTCTCCCGGTCCGCAGTCCGGCAGATCCGGGACCACATGGAACGGGACCAGGCGGACGTGCTGCATTCCACGGGGTACAAGGCGGACTGGCATGCGGCCCTCGCGGCGCAGGGCGGGGCCCGATTTTCGATCGTCAGCACCGTGCATGGCTGGCTGTTCCGCTGGAACCTCAAGGAACGCTTCTTCCAGACGCTGAATCTCCGCGCCTTGAAGTCGTTCAATCGGGTGATCGTGCTCAGCGAGTTCTATGAGCGTTATCTGCGCCGGCATGGACTGACGCCGCTCCAGATCGCCCGCATCCGACCCGGCGTCCGGGCGGATGAGATTGTCTCCCGCGAGGATGCCGGCCGCCTGTGGGCGCGGCCCAGTGCGGTTTTTACATTTGGCATGCTGGGGCGCCTGAGTGAGGAAAAGAACCATGATTTGCTGCTGCGCGCGGTCGCCCGTATGGAGAATCGCCTGCAGGCCTCGCCGCGCTCATGGCGGATTCTGATCGCCGGCGATGGTCCCCAGCGTGCCCGGTTGCAGGCCCAAATCCGGCGGCGGGGATTGGGGACCCGGGTGTGGCTGGCCGGACGGATGGAACCGGACGATTTCTTCTCCCAGGTGCACGTTCTCGTGCAATGCTCGCGGGTCGAAAACCAGCCCCGCAGCGTGCTGGAGGCCATGGCCTGGACGCGGCCCGCCATTGTCACGCGCGCCGGCGGCATGCCTGAGCAGGTTTGCGACGGCCAGACCGGTCTCCTCGTCCCGAATGGCAATGCCCGGGTGCTGGCCGCAGCCATGCAACACTACCTGGTTGCGCCGGAACAGGCTGCCCGCGCCGGCGCCCGGGCCCGGGAACGGCTGGAGGCCTCCTATGGTTATCCGGAGATGATCGCCCGGCACCTCGGGGTTTACGAGACGGCAGCCCGGCATTGACATTGTCAGCGAAAATGATAAATGTACGCCTCTCAATCACTGAAATCCGGCAACGTCCCAACGGAGTCAACCCATGTCCATGCATCGTAGTCTGAAGTCCGCCAGCAAGGTGACCACGCGCCGCAATGTCTTGAAGCGTCATGAACGCATCGAAATCCTGAAAGCCGAAGGCAAATGGAAAGCCGGCGACCGCGGCCGCGGCCTGCCCAAGACCAAGCCCCCGGTCTGATTCCGGCCGGTGCCCGGAACGATCTCAGCCCTTGGGCTCCGTGAGGACCCCAAGGGCTTTTGTTTGACGATGCGGATCCCGGCGGGGGATCAGGGGGCGGCGTTGTTCAGCCAGATGCGGACCATGCGTTTGTCGGTTGCGCCGGTCAGCAGGGTCAACCGGCCGCCCGCCAATGTGTAATCCGTGTTCTCGGTCAAGAGAGTCCAGTTCCAGGCCTGGCCAATGACCAGATCCGCCCCTTCCACGCGGTACAACTCATACTCGCTGGGGATGTCGAACCAGAACCCCGTGCCGGCTTCGAAAACAATGGGCGGAATGGACGGACCAACACTTCCGCTGTCCTGGCGGACAATGGTGACCGTGTCTGTGCTGTAGGTCGGCTCACCCCCGCCAGGCACGGTGATCTTCAGATTGTCCACATACATCTGGCGCTTGTCGTGGTCCTCATCCAACTCCGGGACGGTGGATCCGTTGAAGTAGAACTTGATGCGGCTGGGCGCACCGGCCGGTACCGTTAGGGTCTGGTCGTAGGATTCCAGCCCATCGCGGCCCGTGCCCCAAACGCGAATGCTGCCGGAGGCCACGTATTCAAAGTTCAGCGTCATGGCCTGGGTCCCGTAGTTGGTGAACATGGTCCCGCCCGTGATATTGATCACCGGGCTGTTGCCCATGTTGATATAGACCAGTTCGGTGTCACCGGCCAATAGGCTGAAGCCGCGATAGGAACCTTCGGCATCACTGTCCCAATTCACGCCCCAGTCGAAACTGAAGACCGAACCCACGGCCATGGGGGTTGTGAAATCGCGCAGGACTTCGGCGTTGGCGCCCACTCCCGCCGGATTGGCAAAGAATCCGAAGGCATCCTCTCCAAAACCCGTGATGCCCGCGGCGGACGCCGGGCCGATGAACACGCCGGCCCAGAATGTGGTCCCGTCCTGATTGTGGTTGAAATCCCACGGGCCGAAACCGGTGCCGCCGTTGCTGCCCTCGTCCCAACTTGTCGCATAGGCCGCGTCGGCGGCGGTGTCCTCCGCCACGATTGTCCCGCCCGCGCTGCCGGAAATGAGGCCGGAAACTGTAATGACGTTTTGTCCGACCGCCAGGTCCACGGGCACGCTCCAATGGGTTTGGCGGGTTAAAGTGCCAAACAGTCCGTTGAGGGTGTTGGTCCAGGCCAGGTTCCCCGACAGGTCGGCGCCAGCCGTGCCTTGGAGCGCATAGGTGGAGGTGGCATGGTTCACTGTGACCGATTCCGTGGCGGGATTGGTGATGACCACCCCGTTTGGTACCGGCGGTTCGCTTTCGCAGCCGGAAACCGCGACGTGCCAATCGGCGCTGCCGTTGTTGTCCCAGTTGGTGGTGCTGCCGCTCACGGCGTTGAAGACAAAATCGATGTTGGTGGTGCCGGGCGCCGGCGTATAGACGTAGGTCCAATTCGTGCCGCTGGCGGTCATGGCCGGATCGGGATCGACGACGTCCTGCCAGCCGTTGCGGCCAACGTGGATATTGATCTGGCTGGCCCCGGCCAAAGGCCGCCCGGCCGGATTGTAGAAAATGGAGATGGGATCGCAGCCGACGGGACTGGCCGGCTCGGTCCAGACTGCCGGATCGGGTTCTTCGCCGCTGCCGCAGTTGGCCACGCCGACGTTCCAATTGGCCGTGCCGTTGTTGTCCCAGGTGTCCGCCCCGTCGTTGAAGCAGACGTTGATCTCGGTCGTGTTGGTCGGCGTCACGTACACATAGGTCCAGTAGTCGCCGGAATCGATCATGGCCGGATCGGGCGTGACGACGTCCTGCCAGCCGTTCCTGCCGATGTGAATATAGACCTGGCTGCTGCCGAGGAGACCGGTTTTCTTGTACTTGACGGTGACCGGCGTGCAGCCATTTGGCGCGGCCGGATCGAATTCCACGGAAGGCTGGGGAACGTTGGTGTTGGCCTCCCCGACCCAGACATGGAAAATGTCGCTGCGGGTGGCGTTCCCCTTGGTATCCATCGCCTCCACGTAATAATCGATCAGCACGTTGTTTTGGCCGGCGACGGTCGCCGTATAGCGCTTGGCGCGTTTGGTCGGGTCGGGCACATTGGGCCCCTTGGTGCCGGGCCACCAGTCGCCGGACATGGCGACTTCGTTCCAGGCCCCGACTTTGGCGGCGTTCCGGGCATAGACTTCGTTGTCCGTTTCGCCGATCGGGTTGAGCCCGTCGAGGTCGGCGCGCCAGTTCAGCTTGACGGAGGCGACGCCGCTGACGTCTTCGGCGAAGGTCCACACTTGGAAATCAGAGGACGCATTTTCGGCTTCGTTCCACATCTTGCCGCCCGGGTTGTAGGGCAGGCGCTGGGGCGGGAAAATGCTCGGGCCGACGGGATCGGATCCTTCATGGCGGTCCAGCACCTTGTTGGCTTCGGCGATCGCCAAATTGACGGCGCGCGTCGCGTTGCCGTCCCAGGGATTCGTGTCGTCGAAGTCCCAGTACCAGTAGCAGGAGGTTTCCGCAGACAGATAGAAGTGCCACGCCCGGGCGGTGTCGTTTGGGGTGCCCCATTCGACGTCGTCCATCGTGCGGCCGCCGTCAAGGTTCAGGTAGCTGTTCTCCAGGGCGTCGGCGGTCAGCACGTAGTTCTGTCCGGCCACGAGCACGGACCAGGACCACATGTCCGGCATTACACCGCTGCGCTCTTCGTAGGACATCCATTTGTCAAAGTACGGCGTGCCGCCATCAATGCCGACCCAGGAACCGGGTTCGACGTGGACGATATCGTTGGCATCGGGCGGATACATCGAGAGATAGTCCTGGACGGAAGTATGCTCGAAGTCGGCGTTGTTCTTGCACATGTCCAGGAAGTAGCCGTGCTGGGCGTTCCAGGCATCGGAATTCTTCAGCCCGTAGTTGTCGCCGTCGCTGTGGCACAGGATCATCATCGGCTTGGACGGGTTGGTATTCTTGTCGACCTGCGACCCCCAGACGTTTTCGGGCTTGAAGGCGCCGTAGCCGCCGCGGGCGTTTTCGTTGCCTTCGTAGCGGCCGGCCGGCACGGCGATGATTTTGTGCTTGGTGCCGGTCCAGGGATCGACGTGCTGCGCGTAGTGGGGCTGGTAGGCCCAAGGAGCCAGGACCTTGGTCGGTGCCCAGACGTTTTGCAATTGCACCCACTGGCTGTTCAGGGCGGAAGAGGAGGGGTTGATGACGTCGGCCGGGTTCGGACGGCAGGAACTGCCGTCGTTCCACGGGAAATCCGGGACGGTGCGGAACAGGTGGCCGTTGTCCACGATGACCCATTCCATGCCTTCCGCGACCAGCGCCGGGATGATCCATTCGGCGAAGGCGCATTCCGGGGGCCAGAAACCCTTGGAATAGGCCCCGCCCGTGTCCCAGACCTCCTTGTACTGTTCTTTGTGCAGCCGGATCTGCATGATCATGGATTCCTTGCAGGTCAGGGGCATCAGGCTGTGGTGATAGGGGATGCCCACGACATCCAGGCGCGAATTGTTCAGCGAAGTCTTAAGGCTGTTGCGCGCCCAGCGCACGTCGCCCGCCCAGTTGTAGTTTCCGCCCCAGAGGTTCTTGTTGTTCTCCGCAAGCGAACCCGAAAAGCTCATTTGCGCGCCGGCATGCTCCATGTTTTTGTCGGCGCCCTGCTGGACCGCGGTTTTCGGCCAGTGCTGGTAGGCGTTCACCCGGTCGCCGTCCCAAACGCCCTGCACGCTGAACGTGAACCGGGTGTTGGCATCGATCGTCCCCGGGCTTTCATACGGATAGTAGATCGGCTGGTGCATGTGCCACAGGTAGGTCACGTGGATGGGCACGGCCCGGGCGGCAATGGCCAGGCAAAACATGCCGGCGGCAGCGATCAGGGAAATTCGGCGGTTCATGGAATGCTCCTCGGATTTTTTTCTAAACTCGCGTCCGGCGCTGGACGCGGCGGTCGCTACGGAAGGATGATCGGGTTGAGCCTGATGCGGACCATCCGCTTTTCGGCCGCGCCCGTCAAGATCGTCAGCCGGTTGATGTCCAGGGTGTAATCCGTCCCCGCCGTCAGTTCGGCCCAGTTCCATTCCTGTCCGACCACGGTATCCGCTCCCTCCACGCGGTGCAGCGTGTAGCCGTCCGGGATGTCGAACCAGAAGCCGGTCCCGGCCTCGAAAACGATGGGCGGGATGTCCGGACCATCCCCGCCGGCCTGGCGGGTGATCGTGACGGAGTCGGAGTATTGCTCCACGCCGCCTTCCGTGGCACTGGTGATCTTCAGGTTGTTGATGTACATCTGACGCTCCGTGGCCGAATCCGTGGCATTGAAATAGAATTTGAACCGGGTTGGAGCGCCGGCCGGAACGGACAGCGTCTCGTCATAGGTCTCCGTGCCGTCCCGCCCTGTGCCCCAGACATGAAGGCTGCCGGCGGCCGCATATTCCAGGTATATCGTCATGGCCTGCGCGCCATAGTTGGTGAACATTGGCGTCCCGTTGATCCAGATGTCGTCGCTGTTGGACATGTTGATAAAAACCAGTTCCGTGTCTCCCGCCAGCAGGCTGAAACCGCGATAAGACCCCTCCGCATTGCTGTCCCAGTTCAGGCCCCAGGCGAAACTGAACACATCGCCGACGGCCAGGGCAGTGCTGAAACTGCGCTGGACCTCCGCGTTGGCCCCGGAATCAGCCGGATTTGCATAGAATCCGAAGGAACTGGCAGGCATTCCGGAAATGCCGGCGGCGGCTGGATCGCCGATGAATACCCCGGCATAGGAATTCGTCGGTTCTTCAAAATGGTTGAAGTTCCACGCCCCGAAGCCGGTGCCGCCGTTGCTGCCCGTGCTCCAGGTGTCGACATAGGCCGCATCGGCGGCGGTGTCGTAGGCGTTGGTCGCCGTGCCGGCCGCGGTGATGTTGCTGCCGCGAACGGTGATTTCGTTGGCGCCGACACCGAGGGCAACGTCGGGAAGCGACCAGACCGCGGTGGCCGGCAACATGCCGGCGGCGCCGGTCAAGGCATTGGACCAGGTCAGTTCTCCAGCCAAGCCTTCGGCGGTGCCGCCCAGGTAGTAGGTGGCTACCGCGTTGCCTACCGAAATGTCCGATGGCGGATTGATGATGTGCAGTCCCGGCAGAAGGGCTTCGCAGCCGGTGATGGCAAAATGCCAGTCGGCTCCGCCGTTGTTGTCCCAGATGCGCAGTTCCTCATTCGCGTTGCCGTCATTGAAAACCAGGTCAATCTGGGCGGTGCCCGGCATCACGTTATAGACATAGGTCCACACAGCGCCACTGGGGGTCATGGCGGGATTGGGCTCGATGACGTCATGCCAGCCGTTGCGGCCGATATGGATATAGACCGAGCTGGCGGCAGCCAGGGATCGCCCCGCGGGATCATACGTGATCGTGACGGGGTCGCAACCGACTGGGCTGGCCGGATCGATCGATACCACCGGCGTGCCCCCGCCGCAGTTGGCCACGGAAACCGACCAGTTCTGTTCATTGTTGTTGTCCCAGACGTCGGTGCCGTCGTTGAAGCAGACGTTGATCTCCGCCGTGCCTGGATTCACCGCGTAGGTGTATTCCCAATAGGATCCATTCTTCGTCATGGCGGGATCGGGGCTGACGATGTCCTGCCATCCGTTGCGGCCGATGTGGATCTTGACGGCGGCGGCGCCCTGCAACGGGCCCTCGTTGGGATAGTAGCGGATGGCTACAGGGTTGCAGCCGTCGGGCGCAGCGGGATCGAAAGCCGCCGTTGCCGGGGCGGCATCGCAATCGAGAATGGCGACCATCCAATTGGCTCCGCTGTTGTTCTCCCAGTTGGTAACGCTGCCGGTCACGCCGTAGAAAGCGATTTCCAGTTGCGTGGCGGTGGCGGGAAGCTGGGCGGGGGGCAGGGTGAGGGTGAAGGTGCTATCGCCCGTGCGGGTCATGTTGGTGCTCACCCAGACGTCCGGACTGCTGGGGAAGCGATAGTAGCCATAGACCGTGGCGGCGCCAGCCACCACCGATGTGGTTGCATTGAAGGTGACGGTGATGGGCGCACAGTTGGACGGGGAGGACGGCGCGAACGTGGCGTAAGGGGGCGTGCCGCCCTCGCCGTCGTCCACCACGAATACGTGTTGGATATCGGACTGAAAGAGGTTGCCTTTGGTGTCCTGAGCCTGAATGTAGTAGTCAAGCAGCTTGCCGCGGAATCCGGGAACAGTCGCGTCGGTGACCTTGGCGAAATAGTAGTCGGCGATCTCGGCGGCTTCGATGAAGTAGTCGATGTCGCCGGCGTTGGCCAGGGCGTTCAGCGTGGCACGGTCCTTGGGCAGCACCCGCTTGGTCATCGGGATGGAAATCCAGCCTTCGACATCGCTGCCGCCCGCATAGGTTTCATTGTGGTTGTTGGCCATCGTGTTGACGCCATCTTTATCGCGGCGGACTTTGAGAACCACGCCGCCGGCAGGGATGCCGGACAGGTCGTAGGCGTGGGTCCAGACATAGAACTCCGACCCCATCTTCTTGTTGAAATTGCCGTCGACAGGCGTGACATTGAACCAGCCGAATGTATTGGTGCCGGGATTGTAGGGAAACCGCTGCGGGCGGAAGAGAGTGGGGGGCGTCCGGTCGTTGTTCCGCCGGGCCGTCGTCAGCCACGGGGTGAGCATCTCGATGGCCCGCCGGTTGGCGAGCGACTGCTTGACTTCGTCATCGTTGCCCTTGCCGCCATAGTAGTTGAAACCGGAATCCAGGCCGCATAGGAAAATGTGCCAGGCACGCTCAACCTCGTTGGGATTGGTGTAGTCGCCGTTCCAGTCCCCGTTCCAGTCGTAGGGCACCGCGATTTTCCAGTCCTCCACCGATCCCCCTTCGTCTTCGAGGATCTGTTCAGCGGTTTCGCACCAGTTGGCTGCGGCAATCACCGGGGTCCAGTTCCAGAACTTGAGGGCAAAGCCGGGAGTCTCGAGGTCGATCTGGGTGTTGGGATAGCAGGCCGGGAGGTTGTTGGGATTGGTCGGCGGATCGACCCACTTCAGGAAATAGGGCGATCCATAGCACATCTCGGGGAAGATCCAGGCGCCGTCCTCGACGTGGGCAACGGTGGCATTGGCGCCATACTGGTTCACGAAATCCTGGATGGACACCGGGCCGTAGCCGGCGCTTTCGCATGCGCTGAAAAAGGCCGGGGTGGATTCCATCCAGGATGTGTTACCGCCGCCCCAGGCGTTGTCGCCGTCCGTCGCCGGCAGGACAAGCGCAGGATGGCTGGCGTCGTTGGCATGCGGCGCAATGTTGCCGCTAACCATGCCGATCTCCGCCCCGGAGTAGCCGGCTTTGTAGCTGAGGACGTCGTCGGACGGGACCGCTACCATGGTCTTTTCCGCGCCGGTCGCCGGATTGACGTATTTGACCTTGTGCAACTGATAGGCGAAGGGCGATACATTCCAGGCTGCATTGCCGGGGTTGGGCGAGGCATACCACCAGCCGGTGGTGAGCGAAGGGCCGAGCAGGTCCGCCCGGTTGGGCGGGCTGGAATTGATGCCGTAGTTGCCGCTCGCCGAGCCTTGCTGGAAATAGGTCGGACAGGTCCGACTCAGGTGGTGGCTGGCCACGATGACCCACTGGTAGCCTTCATCCGCCAGCACGTCAACCATCTCCGTGGTAAAGGCCATTTCGGTCGGGAAAAACCCCTTGGAATGGTCGGACAAATCGCTGTTCTTGCCCCACGCCTTCCACCAGGCTTGCTTGAAGATCTGGATTTCCTTGCGCAATACCGCCTTGGGAATGACCGCCGCCAAGGCGTGATGGTAGGTCATCCCGACCGGGTCCAGGCGGGGGCCGCCGCTCGGGGTCTTCCAACCCATCGCTTCGCGATAGCCGCCAAACCACTGGGCGCCGTAGCCGAGATTGTTGGCGCGCCCGAGGCTGCGCACGTTCTCGATCAGCGAACCGGAATAGCTGATGGCATAGCCCGCGCTCTGGGTCAGACTGGCCAGCGAATTACGCGGACCGCTCTGATAGGCCGCGACACGGTCGTTGTTGCCGAAAATATCGGTCAAATTGTTGTCGGGATGGCCGACGCCGGTGCCGTAGGTCTGCGCGGGTTTCAGGACGATGGAATCCTGGGCGAACTGCACGCGGTTGAGTTCGGTCCCGTTGCCGTTCCATTCCGGCCAGTAGATCGGTTGATGGTTGTGCCAAAAGCGCGAAACGCGCACCTCCGCGGCCTTGGCCACTGGGGCGGATAGAAGCGGCAGGAGGGCAGTCATCACCAGAAGTGTGGGCGGGAAGCGGCGGGTTGTTTTCATCGTCACCATGCGTGCAGTGTTGTGGATGTCGAACTAAGACCCGGAGACACGCGCCTGCGGGAACATATAAAATATGCTGAAACGCTCTACAAAGCAACCGGGTATCGACAGGCACTGATAAACCGTTTTACTCGATCTCCAGTCGCCGTTGACCGTGCGTTGGGGTCAGCCCTTTAGTTAGAAGTTAACAGTTGTTGCTCCACCCGGGCCAATTTTTCTTTCAGGGAGGTTGGCGGGTTTATGAGCCGCTTGATTTGCTGGCTTACGGCTGATCCGCTGCCCATGTGCAGCACGTGCGCCACTGCCCGCTGGGTCAGTCCGGCGAATCGCACCAAACTCCAAGCGGCAACCGCGCGATCCGTCGCATTTCGTCTTCGACAGATCAGGTTCTCCTTCGGGATGCCAAAGACCTTGGCCACGGTGATCAGGACTGTATCCGTCTCCGCTCGCCGGCCAACCTTGCGGAAGGCGACATCTTCCCGTTTCGTCGCTTTGTCGGCTTGAGTCCGGTAGCGCTCCTCCAACTCTGCCAGGAATTCATCGGATCCCACCCCCAGCGGCGATGTTTCCGGCCATTTCGTCCAGGACATATCTTGGTCAGTCAGTCCATTCTCCACGAAACGGCGATATCCGCGGTTGCCTCCTCCCCAATGCGCCGTCACTTGGGCAAGTATCGGTCCCGTGTGGAGGAAACTCATCCGTTTGTGTCCAGTGTAGAAACGCAGACTGCTCCAGCGATAGCTCCCTAAGTATTTGATTCGTTCAGCGCGCGATTTGTCCTTGATGCCACGCACATGGACGGGATTCAGGTGCAGGTATCGGCTCAAATTCAGCAGGTATTTATCTCCCTGCACCAGCCACGCCCCATAGCGGCCTTGCGTCAGGTGACCGCTGCGCTGGTGGCGTTTATTAAAATACACCGCGTAGGATGTAATCAAACCGCCCATGAAGTCGCTGAGGTTACCAAGCGGAGTCTCCACCAGCAGGTGGAAATGATTCGGCATGAGGCAAAACAGATAGAGGCGCACAGTGTAGGTCTTCACAGCCCCTGCCAGGCTCTCCAGAAACCGTTCCCGGTCCCGATCGTCCATGAAAATGACTTGCCGGGCATTGCCGCGTACCGCCACGTGGTAGATCGCCCCAGCGAATTGAATGCGTAATTTGCGTGCCATTGAGAAAAGACTGACGCCGGCCGGAAGAATCGTCAACTGAAATCTTCTATCTAAAGGGCTGACCCCAGATTTAGGGTCAGCCCTTTAGATAGAAGATATAAAGGTTTGTTCCTCACGCGCGAGGTGGTTTCCAGATGCCGCGTTTACCTCTCCAGCCGTGGTTCTGTTGACCAACCGCCGAACCACCCCCCATTTTCTGAATCTCCACGACGTTGCGCTGTCTAAATCTGGAATTCCACATCCTGGCTCGAGCTGCAATCGTGCGATACATTGCATTTCGCCGCATGACGCGCTAATAGCAGTGGCCAATCCGAGATATGAATTGCCGGTGTCAGCGCAAGAAAGCTCCGCGATCGCCCATTCGTCCAAGGCATCTGTTATCTTTTATCTAAAGGGCTGACCCTAGAGAGATGGCGCGGGCACCACCGGTTGGGGGGATGAGGAATGCGGATTACTTCGCCTTGTGCGCCTGGATATATTCGCGGGCGGCGTCCACCTGACCGGCGCTGCCGAGCAGCACGTTTTTGCCGGCGATGAACTTGGCGTATTCGGGCATGAACACCTTGCCGGGGTCGCGCAGGTCGAACTTCTCGGGATGGTCCCGGAAGAACTCGCGGTGCACGCGGCACCAGACCAGCCGACCGTCGGTGTCGATGTTGATCTTCGTCACGCCTAGTTTGGCTGCGCCGAGGAATTGGCTGGCGTCCACGCCTGAGGCGCCCTTGAGGTTGCCGCCGGCGGCGTTGATACGGGCGACTTCGTCCTGTGGCACCGAAGAGGAGCCATGCATGACAAGCGGGAAACCGGGCAGGAGCTTCTGGATTTCCTCCAGGATGTCGAAGCGCAGCTTCTGGGAGCCTTTGAATTTGAAAGCGCCGTGGGAAGTGCCGATCGCGCAGGCCAGGCTGTCGCAGCCGGTGGCCTTGACGAACCGGTAGGCCTCGTCGGGCTTGGTATAGACGTGGTCAGCGGCCACGACGTCTTCCTCGACGCCCTTGAGCAGGCCCAGCTCGGCCTCGACCACGAGGCCCTTGGCGTGGGCGGCGTCGACGACGCGCTTGGTGATCTCGACGTTTTTCTCGAACGGCTCGTGGGAGGCATCGATCATGACGGACGAATACACGCCGGAGGCGATGCAGTCCATGCAGGTGGCCTCGTCGCCGTGATCGAGGTGGATGGCAAAAACCGCATTGGGAAAGATCTGGTCTGCGGTTTTCATCATGGCTTCGAGCATCAGTTTGTGGGTGTAGCTGCGCGCCCCCTTGGACAATTGGACAATGAACGGCGCCTGGCTGTCCACATTGCCCTTGAACAGGCCCATGGTCTGTTCGAGGTTGTTGATGTTGTAGGCGCCGATGGCGTACTTGCCGTAGGCGTGGGCGAAGAGTTCCTTGGTGGTGACAATCATGGCTATACTCCTGGGTTGCTTCTACATGGTTTCGGCGGGAGCCGTTTCCAGATCCGGTGTTTCCTGGTCCGTCGTGTTCGCGGGGGACTGGTCGCCGTCCGTTCCGGCGGATTCCTCCTCCAGATCGACTTCTTCGTCGGCGCCTTCTTCCTGGTCGTCATAGGATTCCGCGGGGCGTTGCAGGTCTGTAAACAGGGCGGGATCCAGCAGGGCGGCCTGCCAGTCGCGGAACAGGCCCTGGGCGCGGCGGTTGCGGATGGCCTCGGCGATTTCAGTGCGATAGGAGTCAAAGCTGGCCGGGTCAGCCGGGGTACGCTGCTGGAGATGGGCCACGATCATGCCCTCGGCAAAGGGGACGGGTTCCAGGACTTCGCCTTGGTTATAGCTCACCACGGCCTGCACGAGGGCGGCCACCACGGGATTGGTGGAGGAAGAGCCGGACAGCCCGGTGAAGGGGGGGGCGAACGCGGAGGCCAGACCCAGGGCGGTCACGGTTTCCCCAAACGTCTGGCCCGCAGCCAAGCCGGCCTCGGCCGCGGCCTTGACGGCGGCGGCCTTGGCCGCCATTTTTTCGCCAACGGCATTCTGCCGGGCGGCGGTCATGGCGCGGTCCTGGATTTCCTCGAAGGCGGGTACGCGTTCCGGAATGACCCGTTCCAGATAGATCACATAGAGGTTGTCCTGTCCCCGCACGGGCGCACTGACCCGGTCGAATGCATCCAGTTCCAGCTCGAAGGCGGTGGCCGTAAAAGCGGCGCCCGCGTCGGCCACCGGCGTATCGAATCGGGAGAACGGGGCGGGCTTGTGCGCCGGGCGTCTACTCTTTTCTGCTTCGGCGGCGAATTCGGGCACGGTGCCGTCGCGGTCCGGAATCGCCCGGAAGGCCAGTTCCGTGGCGGCGGCATCGGCTTTTTCGATGGCGGCGGCCCGCCGCAGGGCCTTCACGATCTCGTCCTGGACTTCGTCCATATCCGCGACGACTTCGCGGGGCTGGCCGTTCGTGTCGGTCTCCTGGGTGGTGTATTCCTCGATATGCAGTTCGTAATAGTCGAGGATTTCATCCTCGGCGATTTCCATGGACTCGTCCACATAGTCCGCGACGGGGAAAGCGGCGTAGGAGACCTCGCGCTGTTCGGGGAGGGTGAAGGCCGTCGGGTTCGCCTCGAACAGTTGGCGGGCGTCGGCTTCGGTCGCTTCGACCTCCGCTTCGACGTCGGCCGGGCGGACCGTGGCATATTCCGCAGTGAATTCGTCCAGCAGGGTATCAAACGTCTGGCGGATTTCCAGGGGCGTCACGTGCGCTTGCCGGCCGATCAGGCTGGCGAGTTTCTGGATGGTGATTTCTTCGCGTACGTGCTGTTCGAATTGCCCGGCGGTGAAACCCATTGGCTGGAGCATGTTCTGGAGAAAGGCCTGGTAGCGCTGCCGGTTGTAGACCCCGTTGGTCTCGGCGAAATTGGCCCGGATGGCGCCGATGAGTTCTTCCTCGGTGGCGGTGATGCCCAGTTTGCGGGCCTCGCGCAGGGTGGCGAGGCGCTGCCAGGACAGGCGGCGCAGGAGCGCCTCGCTTTCGGGCGTGTATTCGACGTCGCGGCCCATATTCAGCGCCCGCGCCATGGAGGTGCTCAGATAGGCCGAGCGGAATTCGCCATGCGGGACCGGCTCGCCCGCGAGCAGGCCGGCGGCATTCGCCCGCTCCGCCTCGTCCAGATCCGACGGCCAGATCATGCCCCAGATTACGAACGAAAAAACGATGACGACCAGGAACACCCCCCACAGGAGGCGCGACTGGATCAGCTTATGGAACTTGGAAATCATCATGGTCATGGGCGGACTCTCTTTCGACGGATGGCCATACGCCGCGCCCGGGCGAACCCGGGCGGCAAACATCGGGGCAGGAGCATACGGACCGGCGGCGTGCCGGGCAAGCGGGAATTTCAATCATTGCCGTTGCCGGTCCTTCGAGTATTTTACTTCTTTTGTACTGGTGTGGAATCGCATTGAAAGTGTGTCGTGAAGCTGCCCTTCACATCCAAAATGCTGCAGGACTGGGGAGGGGCGGCCACCTTCCGGGACGGGCTCGCCCTGTTCGAACGCGGCCTGGTCCAGGAGGCCGCCTACGAGGCGCCTCTCATCAAGGGAACCTTGTGCTGGGGCAGCCGGTCGATCAAGACCGCGGCCAATATCCTGCCGGACCGGTCCTGTGAGAACCTGTGCCCATGCCGGGACAATGTGGACCGGGGCATCATCTGCGCCCATGTCATCGCCCTGGGGCTGGCGCTGCTGGCGCGCAACAGCGATCCGGAGCGGGAACGACGACAGCAGGAGGAAGAGCGCCGCGCCCGGCATGTACGGCAGATCGAGGCCAAGGCGTTTTTCCGCCGTGCCGTCCCGGGAACCTCCGGCGCCCTGCACGGCAGGATCGTTTTGGAGCTTGCGTCCGGATGGCGCGAGGCCATACCGGCCGCGCGGATTGCGGTCCGGATTTTTCTGGAGCACCGGGACATGCGCCAGCCGGTCAGCGCGTTGCCGCCCCAAACGGCCGTGGCGTTGTCTCCGGCGGACGAGGCCATCCTGTTCGTGCTGGAAGAAATCGCCGGAGGACCGCTTCCCGCCGAGCTGCCGATGGGTATGGCCGATTTCAACAATTTATTGGAGCTGCATCGCGGCCGGTTCGTCCGGGCGGAGGACGGCCGCGAGCTGGCTGTCAACGCCACGCCGGTGACAACTGTGCTCCGCGTGGATTTGGACCACGAGAACGGGGAACTGCTGTTGACGGCGCATACGGAACTGCCGTTTATCCGCGGCGCGGAGATCCCCACGTACCTGGTGGCGGGAAATCGTGGGTGGGTACATGCCTCCGGCCACTTCTGGCCCTTGGAAAACCTGCTACCCCTGCCGTTGCGGGAAATCTATCAGCGCCAGGTCGTGGTGCCCCGTGCCGACGTGCCGCGTTTCCTGCGCGAGGAGCAGCCCCGGCTGGCCCGCCTCGTCAAGGTCGAAGCGGAGGTGGAGCCCGACGTCTTTAGCCTCGAACCTGAGGCACCTGCGTTCCGCCTCGAGGTTCGCGGCAGTCCCGCCAGCCTGGCCCTGCGGCTGGTGGCGGTTTATGGTGAAGTGGAACTGCCGGCTGCCCAGCCCTGCGCCCGGGGTTCTTTCGCCCATCCCGATCCGGCCGACATCCTGCGCTATACGGTGCGCAACCTGCCCGCCGAGCGGCAGGCCCTGGAGATGCTGTCCCGCTACGGGGTGCAAGGCCGCTCCGGCGCCGATCTGGGTTCCATTGTCGGCACGCGCGATGTCCTGAATTTCATTGGCCGCGCCGTGCCGCCCCTGCGCCGCAAGGGCTGGCGTTTCGAATGGGACGGGCGTATCCGGACCTCCATGGATGCCATGGCCTTCGCCACCCCGGTGGTGCATATCGATCCCAACCTTCAAAATGGCTGGTTCGAGGTGCGCTTCGACTACGATGACGGCGCCGGCGGCCAGTTGTCCGCCGCCGATATCCACCGTGCGCTGTTGAAGGGCGACGCCTACGTCGAACGCCAGGGGAAAACCATCCTGCTCGATGCCGACGCCATCCGCGCCCTCCAGAGCGTGTTCAGCGATTGCGCATCCGGCGAGGGCCGTCGACCCGGCAGCTTCCGCCTTGCCCCCGTCTATGCCGCCTATGCCGCCAGCGCGCTCCAGTCCCTGGATGGCATCGACATCGAGGCGCCTCCCGCATGGCTGCGGGACGCGGCATGCAAAAACCGGCTGGAACCGATGGGGGCCGAGTCGCTCGATCCGCTTTTCGAACGCCTCCTGCGCCCGTACCAGAAGGATGGGGTGCGCTGGCTGCGCTTCCTGGAGCGCAATCGCTTCGGAGGCATTTTGGCGGACGAAATGGGCCTGGGCAAGACTCTCCAGGCCCTGGTCTGGCTCAGCATGGCCGGTGACGGGCAGCCGGAAGGCCAACGCCAGCCGGCCCTGATCGTGTGTCCCACCAGCCTGGTGGACAACTGGGCGGCCGAGGCGGCGCGTTTCACCCCGTGGCTCAAGATCGGGATCATGTCCGGCGCCGACCGACACGAGCGCTGGCAGGATCTGCAGAAGCTGGATGTGATCATCACCTCCTACGCCCTCATGCGGCGCGATATCAATCTCTACGAACCCCTGGAATTCCTGGCCGTCGTACTGGACGAAGCCCAGCACATCAAGAACCAGTCCACACAGAATGCCCAGGCCGCCAAGCGCCTGCGCGCCAAACACCGCCTGGTGCTCACCGGTACGCCCATTGAAAACGGCGTTTCCGACCTGTGGAGCATCATGGACTTCCTGATGCCCGGATATCTTGGCAGTCATGAAGCCTTTCGCGCCGGCATCGAGCAGCCCATTGCCCAGGGCGGGCCCGAAGGCGAACTGGCCCAGTGGAAACTGCGGCGCAAACTCCGCCCCTTCCTGCTGCGTCGCCTGAAGAAGGATGTGGCCCGGGAACTGCCCCCCAAGATCGAGCGCATCGCCGCCTGCGCCCTCAGCGCGGACCAGCAGAAGGTCTATGCCGCCCTGCTCGAGGATTCCCGCCGCCGGATTTCCGACCTGGTCGCCACCCAGGGCTTTCAACGCTCCAGATTCGAAATCCTCAACACCCTTCTGCGCCTGCGCCAGGTCTGCTGCCACCTCGACCTGCTCAAACTCGAGGGCCTCGAATCCAAGGAGCCCTCCGCCAAGATGGATCTGTTCTTCGAACTGCTCGACGAAGCCATGGATGCCGGCCACCGCGTGCTGGTCTTCAGCCAGTTCGTCTCCATGCTGAGCATTCTGCGGGCTGAACTGCAGCGGCGCCGCCTGCGCTACTGCTATCTCGACGGGGCCACCCAGGAACGGCTCAAGATCGTGCAGCAGTTCAATCGCGATGCCGACATCCCGCTCTTTCTCATCAGCCTCAAGGCCGGCGGCACCGGCCTGAACCTGACCGGCGCCGACATGGTCATCCACTACGACCCCTGGTGGAACCCCGCCGTGGAGAACCAGGCCACCGACCGCGCCTATCGCATCGGCCAGAAACGCACGGTCTACAGCGTCAAGCTTATCGCCCGGGATTCCATCGAGGAGCGCGTCCTGGCCCTCCAGCGCCGGAAGCAGAAACTCTACGATGCCACCTTGGAGGACGATGAGGGGACTTCGGACGTGCGCGACCTGACCTGGGACGATGTCCAGGAGTTGCTGGCGCTCTGAGCACGCCCCGGCCGGGATCGTTGCCCGCGGGTCAAGGCGTCAGGATGATCCGTCAGAAACCCATGGCGCTGGCCGGCGTTGGCCGATCAGTGTCAATGAAACAGGGATGCACCCGTTTCCAATCGCCCATGCATCTCCGCAATATCCGGCCGGGGTGGGGGGCCTCACCTGGGGGCGCGTTGGCATCTCGGGCAGATATGGGTGCTCCGCTGGCCGACGAGAATGCGCCGGATCTTTGTCCCGCAGCGTGGGCAGGGCGCTCCGGTCTGGCCGTAGGCGTGAAGTTGCTCCTGGTTCCGGCCGCGTTCGCCGCGCGGCAGGACGAAATGCGTGTTGCCGTTTCCAAAGGTGGTGCCCAGATTCCGGATTCCTTTACGCAGGGCGGCCCGAATAGTGGATAACAACCCTGCGGCCTTTACGGCGGTCAGCGAATCCGCCCGGCGCTGCGGATGCAGCCGCGCGGCCCACAGGGCTTCGTCGGCATAGATGTTGCCGATGCCGGCCAGGAAAGTTTGATCCAGCAGCAGGGGCTTGAGCTGGCGCTTGCGGGCCACCAGGCCAGCCGCAAAGGCCCGGGGCATGATCGTCAGCGGGTCGGGTCCCAGACCACCCATTACGAGTTCCGGATCCCGCACCAGCCAGATCCGGCCGAACTTGCGGGCGTCCGCGAAATGAAGCTGGCGATTGTCGTCCAACGTGAAAATCACCCGGTCATGGCGCCGGATCCGCGTTCCCGGGGCGCACAACTCCAGATGCCCGGTCATGCGCAGATGAATCAGCATGGTGAACCGGTTGGACAATTCACATACGATGAATTTTCCGCGCC
The DNA here is from genome assembly GCA_012514035.1 of Lentisphaerota bacterium. Taxonomy (GTDB): domain Bacteria; phylum Verrucomicrobiota; class Kiritimatiellia; order CAIQIC01; family Lenti-01; genus Lenti-01. The sequence continues at coordinate 56,566 of JAAZBB010000061.1, forward strand.
GGGAAAGTTGCCGGATCGTTTGGCCCCGGATATCCCGTGCAAACCGGGCTGACGAAGGCTCGGCGAGAGTCTTCGGCCAGAGGATGCGCGCTTGCAGGATTTGCCGGCCACGCAAACCAGCCGCCCGCAACTCGCACACAACGGTTTCAACTTCGGGCAGTTCAGGCATGGGGGAAAGAAGTATTCAGAATTCAGGAGTCAGGAGTCAGAATGGGAACCTTTGGACGTTTTCAAGGAATGTCCCGGTCCCGCAGCGACAGGGCGGCCGAGCGCGCGGAGCCGCGCCTGCACGCAGCGGGCGCAGGCGAAGGCGTCTTCATCAATGCATGGTTTGCCGGGATAGAGCTGGTAGTCCTGGCGTAGCGGTCCCGGCGTGGCGTTGGGCATGAAGACATTCGCGCCGCGCTGCAACGCCAGGTCCCGGCCATTGGAAAACCAGGCGTCGAAGGCGGTTGTGGCCGGGATGTGCGCCCGGGGATTGACCAGCCGCAGGACCGCAATGGCGCGGAAAAACATGTCGGGATCGTCCGCGTAGGCGTTGGGCTGCTCGCCAATCGGAGTTTCGGGATTCGGAATGAAGGGGCCTATGCCGATCATGTCGAAATCAAATTCGCGGCACAGCAGGAGGTTGGCCGCCAGGATTTCCATTGTTTCACCGGGCAGGCCGATCATGAAGCCGCCACCGGTTTGCACGCCCAGATCCTGCAGATCGTGCAGGCATTGCAGGCGTTCCGCCAACGTGCAGGCGGGATGCAGCCGGGCAAACAAATCCGGATCGGATGTTTCGAAACGCAGCAGATAGCGGTCCATGCCGGCCGCCTGCCACGTCGCATAGGTTGCGCGGGAACGGTTGCCGACCGACAGGGTTATGGCCAGGTCCGGAAATACGGCCTTGATGTCGTGCAAGATGGCCGCGATTTGGTCGTCACCGGCGCCGGGCGCCTCGCCGGATTGCAGGACCACAGTGCCGGCGACGCCCGCGCCGGCCACTTGCCGCACCGCGGCGAGAATCTCGGCCGGTGTCATCCGGTACCGTCGCGGGACGGGGTTGGAGGCGCGGATTCCACAGTACAGGCAGTCGTTGGTGCATTGGTTGGAAAATTCGATGATCGCGCGGATGGGGACCGCCTCGCCGCAATGTGCGCGGCGGACGGCATCCGCCTGGGCGTACAGGGCGGCCAGGTCCGCTCCGGTAACCCTCAACAGCGGAAGGATATCCTCCAACCGGACGTTTCCATGCTGTGGAAAACAAAAATCCATAGGATGGGAAACTACCACATCGGGGCCCGAATGCACACCGCCTGCATGCAGGTACTGCGGAAAGCGGGCAGGCGGCTTGGTTTTGCTGTCGGTCTGGGCGGTGATCGGGTCGGCAGTTGGTCGTTAGAACCGCCAAAGCGGGGCCGCCTCCCGTTGGTCGTTGTCCCCGCACTCCAAAATAGCCAACCACGAGACGGCGGTTCGATTCCGGTCGGTCGATGAAACGGCGCTGCGCTCAGGCCGAAATTCGCCGAGAATGTTTGTTGGTCTGGCGGTCCCGTTTGTTTATCATGTTTGGGCATGCACAAGAAGCCAGCCATGGATATCCTGGCCCTGTGGATCGCGATGGCAATGGGCCTGGCCGCCGGATGCGGACCGCGCCCCCCGCCGGATCCCGCCGGAGAGGATCCCAGTCGCCGGCTGATCGATGAGAGCCTCCGGCGGCAGGAAGCGGCCGAAAAGGACCATCTGATTGGCCACGACCACCGCGGGTTTCCCGTCTATGGGGTGGATGACGAAGGCCAGCCGGTCTACACGCGCGATTAAGCCCGTCTGGCCAGGGCATCGCGTCGGGACCCGCAAAATGGCGCTTGCGGAATCACAGGCCATCTCCTAGGTTATCACCAGCCAATGTGGAGAGATGGCTGAGTGGCCGAAAGCAACGGTTTGCTAAACCGTCGTACTGGTAATAACCGGTACCGAGGGTTCGAATCCCTCTCTCTCCGCCAATCTTTCGGTTTGGGGTTTTTCAGCACATCGGCCCACTCGGGCGGGTACTGAATGTGCAAGACGGGATCGGTTTTTGACCCAAGCGAGCGGAAGAATTTTTCGGCGGGGGCTACGGCTTTC
>JAAZBB010000010.1 GCA_012514035.1 Lentisphaerota bacterium
CCTCCGGCCATCCCTTTAGCCCCATCTGGGCTTCCGCCCCGAGAGCAAAATACATGCGCCCCCGACGGGCTTGTTCAACCCGGGATTGCAGCGTGGCTTCGCACGCTACTAATCCCTACTTTGTTGGGCTTTTGACTGCTTTTTTGTAGCAATATTGCCCTTCTCAACCAGTAGACGGCCGTCAGATATTATTTCGTGGGGCATTTTGTCGCCCTTGTCGCTGATAACGTATACGAAGCTGTCGTTGACCGGGCGGTAGGGATACACCCACCAGGTTTTTCCGTCGGGACCGATCAAGATACAGTTGCCGTTGATCGTGAACTCGCGCGACCATGTTTGGCCGTCCGATTCGTACTCCCATACGCCAATGATCGGATGATCCGCGGGGATCTGCCTTGGTCCCGAACTGCAGGCTTGGAGGAGGCAGCAAAGCGCCGCAAATCCGAGTAATCGTAATCCGTTCATTCTTGTCTCCTGTGTATTATGCCCAACGTCAGCGTTCTGGCTGAGGTGCTCCTTGGCGCCGATAGCCAGGAACACCTTGTTCAACAGCCTTCTGCTTTAGCCAATCTCATCTTTCTGTTGTCGAATAAGGTCGCGTATGTGAACAGGGTTGCTTACACCCACGAATTTCACCTCAACCCCTGCCGTGCCTGCGGATGCAATCTCAACTGTTCCGACCCCGAATATTCGCTCAAGGATGCCTTGGTTGACATTAATACTGCGAATATCCTTGATCCCGACTTCGCCGATGTGACGCGAAATAATGCCGGTTTTGGCCATCACGCGCTTACTAGTAATGGTGTACTGCTTTGTATTGCGATCTAGCAGTGCGTAAATGATGAAAAGAAGGCCAAGGCCAAAAAACAGGATCAAGATAACTCCGAAGATGAAATGGCCAAGATAGTAAAGATAGGAGGGCGTACCCTTCCATATATCATTTTCCCATTGTTGTGATTGCTTAAGGGTACTGGTCACTTGTGGGCTGCGGCCATCAAGGAATTCGCCGCAGTGTTTACATTTAACGGCAGTAAGTTGGATTTCTTCTGAACAGTACGGGCAAGGTCGCGTTAACTTCGGAGGAATAGGCGGCGGGGCGGCTGAGTGCCGTTGTGGCTTTGGAATTTCAATCGCCTGGCTGCAGGATGGACAGTCGATAAGTTGCCCCCGCATATCGTCGGGGGCTTCTAGCGACTGTTTGCAGTGAGGGCAATTGAATTTAATATCAGGCATGAGTTTCCTCGCTAGTTATCTTTTTAAGTTGAACATAGTATTATGCGTCAACGCATAGCATGGTTTGGTTTGTGTTCGTTTTGATATTTCCGTCAATAGAGTTGTTGCAATATCATGAGTTAGGAGGTGAAATGGACGTATAGCAGGGCGGGATGGGGGATGTGATATGCGTCAAGAGAGCTTTCGGGCGGCAGCTCCACTGAATACGAAGCCGAAATGGTCGGGGGGGGGTATCTGGCGATATTGAGGGAGGCGGGGGCCATTGAAAAGCGGCTTCCCTATTATGTGGACTGGGTGAGGAGGTTTTTTGCGTGGCATCCCGGTCGGCGGCGGCGGGATCTGGGCGGGCGGAGATCGAAGCGTTTTTGTTGGAACCCAGCCGAGAGAAAGGGGTAACGAATTGGCAGCTTGCGCAGGCGCGGGATGCGCTGGAGTTGTATTATGAGCGGTTTCGGGGGATTGCCCTGGCCCCGCGGCTGAGTGGCGCGGCGGGGGAGAGGTCGGAGCCTGCTGCCGTGTCTGCCGACAACGCCCCCTGTACCATTTCCTCGAACTCGAAACCGGACCGTTCTGGGCCATCTGGTCAATTCCTTGCGTCACGCCCGGAAGCGTTGCTATCAGGATATGCCCGCATGGATGGAATGGTCAAAGGTGGAACGCGGGGTGCAGTTCGGGGGGGGAATGGCTCCGGGCCGACGAACAGCCGCACGCTGAAGCGTGTACTACAAAGGAAAGAAGGAAGGGGGGGGCGGAATATCCAATATCCAACAAGGAATGTCCAATGTCCAAGTAGGGGGAGGGAATGGGGCAAGGGCGGGAGTCCATGACGGACCGGATTCACCCACGGGACAAGACCGCGGGGGCCTGATGGCTTGACTGCGGGACTGGTCCGGACCGGCCATCTGCGCCGGGCGTCAGCGGAGCGGGGGGGTGAATTTGCGGCGGGGCAGGAAGACAAACAACGCGATGCCGATTGCGAGCAGGGCGAGGGAGATGCCTTGGGCGGCATCGATGGCGAACCAGCTCAGGCGTTCATCGCCCCGCAGATATTCCAGCAGGAACCGGCAGGGCGGATACAGCACTAGGTAGAGCGCGAACACGGCCCCATCCTTGTGGCGGCGGCGATATGCGACCAGCAGAGCGGTCCAGATCGCCAACAGGCACGCGGATTCGATGAGCTGTACGGGAAAGAGCGGCACGCCGGGGAATAGCCGCCCGGGTTCGCAAGCCGGAGGATAGGCGATGCCGCACCAGGCTTCGCCCGCCGGCCGGCCGTAGCAGCAGCCGTTCAGGAAGCAACCGATACGTCCGAGCGCGTGCCCGATGGCCAGCCCCGGAATGGCGAAATCCGCTGCGTGCCACAGAGGCAGGCGATGATGCCGCGCCCACAGCGCCAGGGCGGTCGCCCCCAGAATCAGCCCGCCATAAAAGATCAGCCCGCCTTGGTCGATGCGGATGATTTCCAGCGGCGCGGATCGATAGTAGGACCAGTTTGCCATAACGTAGGTCACCCGGGAACCCACAATACCGCTGACCATGAGCCAGAATCCGAGATCAGCCGCGAATCCCGGGGGCCGATCCTCCCGTCGGTCCAGCCACTGCCACGTCAGGATGGCGGCCAGCAGACCCAGCGCCGCCATGGCGCCGTAACTGTAGATTTCCTTGCCGAGGATACGGAAGAGGACCGGATGCATGATGTTTGTCAGCCTAGCAGACGGCGTTGGCGAAATCCAGTCCGGCAGGGGGTGGCGATTCGGCGCCGGGTATGGTAGACTAATAGATCATGGCACACACAGTTCATACAGCGTTGGAAGTGTTGCAGCGCACCTGGGCGGTTCTGGGTGAGATGTCGCCCTGGGTCCTGGGCGGGTTTTTGATCGCCGGCCTGCTGTCGCTGTGGCTCAACGCCCCCGTGGTGCGGCAGCATTTCGGCGGGGGGCGGGTCCTGGCGATCTTCAAGGCCGTAGCGCTGGGCGTGCCCCTGCCCGTCTGTTCCTGCGGCGTCATTCCGCTGGCTGCTTCGCTGCGCCGGCACGGAGCCGGCAAGGGGCCCACCGCCGCCTTCCTGATGAGTACACCCCAGACCGGCGTGGACAGCATCGCGGTGACCTATGGATTGATGGGAGGCCTCTTGGCGCTCTTCCGCCCTCTGGCTGCCCTGGTCTCGGGGGCGATGTGCGGCTTTGCCGTGGAAGCGCTTGATCCTGACGATCACGCCTCTGGCGGCCTGCCGGATCCAGACCTGGCAGAGGCCACCCGCCCCTGGTGGGCGCGTATTTTCCACAATGGATTTATCGTGCTGCCGCGCTCGATCGGCGGGGCGCTGGTCATCGGAGCACTGGTATCCGCCGCGGTGATGACGCTCGTTCCGGAAAACTACATTGCCGAACGCATTGCCAACCCGATTGCCCAGATGGCGCTGACGCTGGCTTTTGCCATTCCGGTGTACATCTGCTCCACGGCCGCGGTGCCCTTTGCGCTGGGCCTGCTGGCGGCGGGCCTGACGCCCGGCGCGGCGATGGCCTTTTTAATCGGGGGCCCCGGCGTAAGCGCCTCGACCCTGCTGGCCGTCTGGCGGCTGATGGGGTGGCGAACCACCTTGATCTATGTGACGGTCCTGGCCGCCTGCGCGATCGGCTTCGGCCTGCTGCTTGATGGGCTTGTGCCCGCCGACTGGGCTCCGACCGGCCTGCGCACGGTGTCGCGTCATGTCCACGACCACGGCGGCCTGGCCTGGTCCGTGCATATGCGCGCCGCGCTGCTGCTGGCTGTGCTGGCCTGGGCGCGCTGGGCGCCCCGCAAGCCCGCCCCGGCGCCCGTGCTTGCATCGCCCGCCGAGAAATGAGAAAACACTGCGGGAGGCAGAGTATGAGTGAAATCAACGTGCGGCAGGCAACGGCGGCGGAAGCGCGCCGGATCGCGGACTTCAACCGGGCGTTGGCGATGGAGACCGAAGGCCTCGCGCTGCAGGAAAGCACGGTGATGGCCGGCGTCCAGGCGCTCCTGGCCCATCCCGAACGCGGCAACTATCTCGTGGCCGAGACTGGCGGCGTAGTGGCCGGCGGCCTGCTGATCACCTATGAATGGAGCGACTGGCGCAACAAGATGTTCTGGTGGATCCAGAGCGTGTACGTCAAACCCGAGCTCCGCGGTCGCGGCGTTTACCGAGCCTTGTACGAAAAGGTTGCGGCGCTCGCGGCCGCCGACGGCAACGTTTGCGGCTTCCGTCTCTACGTCCACAAGGACAACGCGCGTGCCCAGGAGGTTTATCGCAGCCTCGGCATGGAGCAGACGCCCTACCTCATTTTTGAAGACCTGCTTTAGCCCCGGGCTCTGCGATGCCTGTGCCGCCGGTCCGGTCCGTTTGATGCCGCGGCGGGCCGGCCGCTGCCGGATTCCACACCGTGGAAAACGACTTTTCCGGGCCGTGGCGCGGGCCGGCATTCTTCTGCAGGCCGGCGGTCGCTGTCAGTCGGGAATGAACAGCTTCTGGCCGACCTTGATCTGGTCGGCGCTCTTGAGCTGGTTGGCTTGGACCAGGACGGAGAGCTTGACGCCATAGGCGGAGGCGATCACCGAGAGAGTTTCGCCTGGCTGGACGACGTGCTCGATGCCGGTTTGGGAAGGCGAGCGAGCGGCGGCCCGGGCGGGCGCCGAGGATTTCATCAGGGAGGACACCTTCTTGGCGATGTCATCGTAAATCTCCTGCCGGTCTTTGATGCGCGCCGCGTCCACCGCCCGGACCTGCTGCTGCACGTCGTCGAGCTGCGTCTGGACGGACCGCACCTCGGCGGCGGAAGCCGTGTCGGGGGCGGCGGCCCGGGTGGCCTGGAGTTCTCCCTGCAGGCGGCCGATTTCCCCGTCGGTGGCGTCCAGACGCGCGTTGAGGCGCCGGATTTCTTCGCGCAGGTAGCCCACATCGGCCTGGGTGGCGGCAGGCGGGGCGGAATCCTCGCCAACAGTGACGCAGCCGGAAACGGCGCAGAGCAGTCCGGCGGCCGGGAACAGGAGTTTCAAGACACTTTTCATGGACGGGAAGATAGAAATTCCGAGCCGGAAGCGCAAGAAAATGCGCGTGCGGCTCCGGATCCGCCGTTTACCAAGTGCCGTGCGGCGGCCACGAAGGGTGTATCCCTGTTTTATTGACAACGATCGACCAAATTTGGAGTGCGGTGGCAAGCGAGGCTCGACGAGCGCTACGCCGCTTTTTGTTGGGGGGTGGGGGCAGCCGAACGGTCAGCCGGAACAGCCCAAACAGCCAAAGCGGGGCCGCGGCGGCAAGCCCCTTGTCCCCGCACGCCTAAATAGCCAGCCATGGGAGACGGCAGTTCGATTCCGGTCGGTCAATGAAACGGGGCCGCGCGAGCCACGAAGGCCATGCATGAACTTGTTGCCAGCGCCCCGGACGGTCCTTATAGTGCCTGCTTTTATGCATGCCCTCCATTCCATCGGTCTGACGTTGGGGCTTGTGTTGGGATTGTGGCTGTCGACGCCGCTTCCGGCGCCGGGCCAGGTGCGTGCCCTGCGCACGGTGCCGCATGCCGGCAACCAATATGTCATGCTCAAAGACCTGGCCGCCATGTACGGGCTTCCGTTGACCCGGCCGGGCGGCCGGACGCTGGTCGTCCGCGGGCAGTATGTCAACTTTCAGTTCACGGAGAACGGCCGGGAGATGCTGCACAACGGCAGCCGGATCTGGCTGCATGCGCCGGTGATCTCGTTGCGGGGCCAATGGTGCCTCAGCCATGCCGATGCGCAATATGTGATTGACCCGCTGGTCCGGCCGTCGGCCTATCTCAGCGGGCGCGGGACGCGCACCGTCGTGCTGGATGCCGGACACGGCGGCAAGGATCCGGGCGCCAGCGCGCCTGGTTTACAGGAAAAAAACCTGACGCTGGATATCGCCCGCCGGACCAAAGCGCATCTGGCGGCGGCCGGAGTCCGGGTGGTGATGACCCGCGACGACGACCGGGTCCTGGCCCTGGATACTCGTCCCATGCTGGCGGCCCGCGGCAGCGGAGACGTGTTTGTCAGTATTCACCTGAACTCCGCGAAATCCCACAGTGTCCAAGGGGTCGAAACCTTCGTGATGCCGATGGAGGGATTTCCGCCCACGGCCGAATCCCGCCTGGGCGGCAAGTATCCGACGCAGGCCAACAACCGGTTCAACCATTCCAACACGGTGCTGGGCGACCAGATTCACCGCGCCCTGATCGGCATAACCCGGGCGGACGATCGCGGTTTGCGGAGAGCCCGCTTTCATGTCCTGCGGAATTCCGCCATGCCGGCCGTGCTGGTCGAATGCGGGTTTCTATCGAATCCCCAGGAACGGCTCAAGTTGGCCACGCCGTCCTACCGCGAAACCGTTGCGCAAGGTCTCGCGCAGGGCATCTTGAATTACCTGGCGCTGGTCAATCGGGCCAAGGTGCAATTGGGCGCACCGCTGATCCAGCCGGCGATCCAAACGGTTGCCGCCGCCCGCGCGGAGCCGATCCGGCAGGCCAGCGCGCCGATTCCGATGGCCGCGCGTGCCTGGGGGCCCGCCCCGAGCGCTGTGGCGGCGGCTCCTGGTGCTCCGGTTGCGGTCAGTCCGCAACCCGTTCCACCGGTTTTCGCGCCGCTCACGGCCGCAGTGACCGCTCCGCCGTCCGCGGCCCCGGCTGTTCCTCCGACGCCTGAGCCGCCCCCGGCGGCGGCTGTCGGCCCGCCGCCACCACCGCCGCGTCCGCCCAAGGCGATTGCTCCACCGCCCGGAAACCTGTTGAATCCCAACCTGATCAATCGTCCGCGGTCCGAAACCGCGCCGACCGAGGTTCGCCATGAATAATGCCAGCCGGAATTTCCTGATCCGTCTCATGTCGGCCGTCTCGCCCTCCGGCTACGAACGCGATGCGGTGCGCCTGTTTCGCCAGGAAGCGGAACGTTTTGCGGCGGAGGTCCGGACCGATGTGCACGGCAATACCGATATCGTGATCAATCCGGGTGGTGCGCCCCGCGTCATGCTGGCGGGGCACTACGACGAGATCGGTTTCATCGTGACGCTGATTGACGCGCGGGGCTTCCTGTGGGTGGCCCCCATCGGGGGCTGGGATTCCCAGATTCCCCAGGGCCAGCGGGTCCTGATCCGTACCGCCGACGGCGTGGTGGCTGGCGTCATCGGCAAGGTGCCGATTCACCTGCAGAAGCCCGACGATCGCAAGCAGGTCACGCCGCTGACCGACTTGTGGGTGGACATCGGCGCCAAAAACCAGAAGGAGGCCGCGAAGCGGGTGGCCGTGGGCGATCCGCTGGTGCTGGACCAGGGGGTGGGGGAACTGCCCAACGGCTTGCTGACCGGCCGCGCGTTTGACAACCGCGCCGGGGCATTCGTGGTGCTGGAGTCGGCGCGCCTGCTGGCGACCTTGGCGCCCCGCGCCGAAATTCATGCGGTGGGCACGGTGCAGGAGGAGATCGGCGCCCGGGGCGCTGTGACCTCCGCGTTCGGCATTGCCCCGGAAGTGGGTATCGCCGTGGATGTCACCCACGCCACCGACCATCCGATGATGGAGGCCGCCGAAAAGCGCGAGGGCCGGGTGACGCTCGGCGGCGGCCCGGTGTTGTCGCGCGGGGCCAATATCAATCCCGTCTTGTACGATCATCTGGAGAAGACAGCCCGCCAGCGGAAGATTCCGGTGCAGATCGTGGCGGAAGGGCGTGCAACGCCGACGGATGCCGACCCCATCCAGATTTCGCGGGCGGGGGTGGCGGCCGCCCTGGTCAGCCTTCCGCTGCGCTACATGCACACACCCGTCGAAATGATCAGCATCCGGGATCTGGACCACGCGATCCAGTTGATCGCCCGGGCCGTCGCCGGGATCAAACCCGGCCAGAACTGGATTCCGTTTTAAGAAGAAAAAGTATTCAGAATTCAGGAGTCAGAAGTCAGAATGAATTCGGTTGGCAACGAGCGGGGTCGGAACGTTCCCATTCTGGATCCTGAATACTGACTCCCGAATACGTTCCGAAGGAGATGAACATGATCAAGGTAAAGGTAGTGGGTTGCGGGGGATATGGCGGGGTGGGCATCGTGGAGTTGCTGCGCGGGCATCCGGAGGCGGAAATCCAGGCGCTGGTGGACGTGGCGGATGCCGGCTCGGCGTTGAGCGATCTGTATCCGCATTTGAAAGGATTCTGCGATCTGCCGATCCGGAAACCGGACGACCCCGTCGCGCAGGAGCCGGCCGATGTGGTGTTTTTCGCGACCCCCGACGGGGTGGGCATGGGGAACGCGGCCGCGGAACTGGCCAAGGGTGCCCGGGTGATCGACTACAGCGGCGACTTCCGTTTCTACAATCCCTCGGATTATGCCGAATATGCCCGGCGCATCGGGCGCGATCCGGTGCACAAAGCTCCGGAGTTGCTGGACCGGACCGTTTACGGCCTGCCGGAACTGAATCGCCGGGCCTACCGCCAGGACCAGCGCCTTGTGGGCAATCCGGGGTGTTTTGCGATGAGCTGCTTGATCGGCCTGGCCCCGGCGGTGGCGGCAGAGCTGGTGGATTTGCAGAGCCTGATCTGCGACTGCAAGACCGGGGTGTCAGGGGCCGGCAAGAAAGCCGCGGCCGCCCATCATTATCCGGCCCGGTACGACAACATGGGGGCCTACCGCCTGAGCGGCCACCAGCACGTGATGGAAATCGAGCGCATGCTGGGCGCGTTGGCCGGCCAGGCCGTCGCGGTGACCTTCACGGCGCAGGTCGTGCCCGTCTGCCGCGGGATTCTGAGCTGCCTCTACGGCACCCTCCGCGACGGTATCGGCCCCGCGCAGGTTCAGGAGGCGTACGCCACCTTCCACAAGAGCAACCGATTCGTGCGGCTGTTCGATTCGCGGGCCGCCGTCGGCACCGTTCATGTCCGCGGCACCAACTATTGCAACCTCGTCGTGGATGTGGACGCGCGCACCCGCCGCCTGCGGGTGATCTCGCACATCGACAACCTGGTCAAGGGACAGGCCGGCAATGCGTTGCAGAACCTCAACCTGATCTGCGGCTTGTCCGAAGAGACCGGCCTGGACCATCCCGGGTTCTATCCGTAACTCTTCGGCGGCGGGGCGGCCCCGATCGGGCACGAACCGCCTGCCGCGTGCCTCTCCGCCGCCCGGCGTCCGGATTCGCCATGAATCCCGGCCGCCGGGATTCGATTTGAACAATCCGCCTCTAAAAAGGTATAAAGGTTGTCACGGAACAGCAGGAGACCCGCCATGAAAAAAATCACGATGTTATCTGTTCTGATCCCGCTGGCGGCTTGTGCGTTTGCGGGGCCGCAGGTCACCATCTACAACGACGGCTTTGCCACCGTGAAAGAGGAGCGCACCCTGACACTGCAGTCCCTGCCGTCCGAAGTCCGCATCACGGACATGTCGCGCCAGCTCGAGCCGGATTCCGTCATGCTGCGGGAGCTGGCGGCGGAACCTTTCGGCGTGAAGATCCTGGAGCAAAGTTTCATCAACGATCCGCTGACCGAAGGCCTGCTGCTGTATCAGCTCGAAGGCAAGGAGGTGCGCTTCGAGGAGAAGCGGAAGGACGGGACCATCAAGGAACATGTGGGCAAGGTGATCCGCAGCGGCTACGTTCCGGGCGGCGGCTCCGAGCAGCCTATTATCGAAGAGGAGGGCGCGGTTCGTTTTTCGCTGCCGGGGCAGCCCGTGTTCGAGGGCATCGATCCCAACGCCTTTCTGAAGCCCTCGCTGGTCTGGCAGTTGGCCTCGCAGCGGGGGGGCGAATGCCCGGTTGAAATCAGCTATGTCACCGCCGACCTGTCCTGGGAGGCCACTTACAACCTGGTTGCTCCCGCGGAGGGCAGCGACGCATTCGACGTTTCCGGCTGGATTTCGCTCAATAACCAGACCGGCAAGGATTTTCAGGACGCCGAGGTCAAGCTCATCGCCGGCGATGTGCAAAAGGTGCAGGCCTACAATGTGCGTAGAGCGGGCGGGCGCCGCGTCATGTATGCCATGGCGCCCGACGAGGAGGCCATGCCCGAGGAGCGTGCCTTCGATGAATTCCACCTCTACACGCTGCCGCGGCCGGTGCGGCTGCGGAACAATGAGCTCAAGCAGGTTGAATTCCTGCGGGCTGCGGGCGTGAAGGGCGTCCGGTACTATGTGTACAATCCGCTCATCGGGTTTCGATACTACGGCGGCCGGAACGAAGATCCCGACTACGGCCTCACCGACAGCAAGAAGGTCGGCGTGCGCATCGAAATTTCGAACAGCGACACGAACGGGCTGGGCGTGCCGCTGCCCAAGGGGCGCATGCGCCTGTACCGGACCGATGTGGATGGCCGGCGGGAATTCACCGGCGAAAGCCAGATCGACCACCTGCCCAAGAACGAACTGCTTAAGCTCGACATGGGCAGCGCCTTTGACCTGGTCGGCGAGCGCAAGCGCACGGATTTCTCGGTGGATTCCACGGCCAAGCGAATCACCGAGTCGTTCGAAATCAAGCTGCGCAACCGCAAGGAAACTCCGGTGGAGATCCGCGTGGTGGAGCCTCTCTATCGCGGCGCCAAATGGAGAATCCCGGTCAGCAGCATGGAGTTCACGCAGGTGGATGCCCAGACCATCGAATTCCGTGCCCCGGTGCCGCCCGATGGCGAAACGGTGCTGACCTATACCGTGCACTATCGGTGGTAGACCGGCCGCTCGAGCCGGTTTTTTCCGCCTGCTCATTCTGGAGAACCATATGAATTTGAAAATGCGAATGACATCCGCCTTGATGGCGCTGATTGTGCTGACGACACCGGGTTTCGGCGCACCGACAATCCTGCACGATCCAATCAAGGCGGCGGAAAAGGCCAAGCCCCTCGGCGTGCGAGCCACCGTGCGCGATGCCGCCGCCCGCGTCGAATCGGTCTCGCTCTTCTACGCGTCGTCGCGGGGCATGACGCCGTTCCGGGCGGACATGACCGGTTCCGGCGCCGGCGTCTGGCTGGCCACGATTCCCGGCCACCTGATGGGGCCGGGCGATCAGATGTTCTACTATATCCAGGCTGAAAACGCCGATGGCGAAACGCGCGAAACCGAATGGCACACCATCAAATTGGTGGAATCCGGCGTGGCGCCGGCGGCCATTCCCTCCGCCACTGAAGTGGCCCGGCAGGCGCAGCGCGAAGCCACGCCCCGGCCCGCGCCCGTCCCGGCGCCCGCGCCGCCGCCCCGCACCAGCCGGTCGAAATATCTCGTGCCTGCGGCGGTCATCGTCGGCGGAGCAGTGGCCGTGGGCGGCGCCCTGGCGATTGCCAATCACGACAGCGGGGGCGGGGGCGGCGGCGGGGACGGGGGAACCGGCACGGTCACCAACGGCAATTTCGGCGGCACCTACGACATCTGCTTCACGCCCAGCGCCGGCACGAATTCCAGCACGGTCTGCGACAATGGGCTCGTCAATATCTATGTCAGCAACGGCGCGCTCGAAATCGTCGGGCTGTGGGATGCCGAGGTGCTGACCGCCAGTCTCAGCGGCAATTCCTTCACCGCCGTGAAGGCGGTGGCCGCCACGGTGCAGTTTCCCGCCGCGCAGCTGATCGTGTCGGGCGAATTCAACGGTCCGTCCTGCACCGCGCGCGTGGACGGCTATTCCACCGATCCGCTGGCCCCCGGAAATTTCAGCGGACGGCTCAATACCACCCGGAGGTAGATATGCCCAAGACGAATTTTCTCCAGTTGGCCGAGACCCGGCGCAGTGTGCGGGCCTACAAGCCGGACGAGGTGCCCGAGGAACTGCTTCAGACCGTGCTGGAAGCGGGGCGGCTGGCTCCCTCTGCCGTGAACAAACAGCCCTGGAGGTTTCTCGTGGTGCGGAGCGAAACCGGACGCCGCGCCCTCGGCGCGGCATATGCGCGCGAATGGTTTTGGAAAGCCCCGGTCATCATCGTGGTCTGCATTCTGCCCCAGGAGGCCTGGGTGCGGTCTTACGACGGCAAGAACTACGCCATGGTGGACGGCGCGCTCGCCATGGACCATATGCAGCTGGCCGCCGCTGAACTAGGGCTCGGCACCTGCTGGATCGGCGCCTTTGATCCAGCCGCCGCCCGCGAAATCCTGGGCCTGCCCGACGGCGTCGAGATCGTCGGCATGACGCCCGTGGGATTCCCGGACGTCGAAACGCATCCGCGCGGGCGTTCCCGCCGCCCGTTGGGCGAAACCGTCATGAAGGAACGCTGGGGCTGAAAACCAAATGAAAACTATGAATGAAACGAATTTGGCGAATGGAAGCCATGGAATCCTATTCGTTCAATTCGCGCCATTCGCAGTTTCTGTCTTCCGGCGGTTTCCTCGTTTCCAGTTTCCCGGTTCGCGTTGCTCGGGCCATGGCTGCGTTTGAACTCATTTCGGATTTCCGGCCGACGGGCGACCAGCCCGCGGCCATTGCGGCGCTGGCGGAGGGATTCCGGGCCGGGGCGCGCTTTCGCACGCTGGAGGGCGTGACGGGCTCCGGCAAGACCTTTACCATGGCCAACCTGATCGTGGAACTCGAACGCCCCGTGCTGGTCATCAGCCATAACAAGACGCTGGCTGCGCAGCTCTACGCCGAACTCAAGGAATTCTTTCCGCACAATGCGGTCGAGTACTTCGTAAGCTACTACGATTATTACCAGCCCGAGGCCTATATTCCCCAGACGGATACCTACATCGAGAAGGACGCCAGCATAAACGAGGAGATCGAGCGGCTGCGCCTCGCCGCGACCGATGCGCTGATCAATCGCGAAGATGTGATCATCGTTGCCTCGGTATCCTGCATCTACGGACTGGGCTCGCCCGAAGACTACCGGGGCATGCTGGTTTCTCTGCGCGTCGGCGCAGAGATTCCGCGCGAAGATCTCATGCGCCGGCTGGTGGATGTGCAATATTCCCGCAATGACCTCGCCGCGCTGCCGGGCACCTTCCGGGCCCGCGGCGACACCCTCGACATCTTTCCCTCCTACCGCCAGGACGGCGTGCGTGTGGAGTTCTTCGGCGACCGGATCGAAAGTCTGCGGCGCATCGACCCCCTCACCGGGCGGACCGTGCAGTCGTACGACCATACGGCCATTTCCCCCGCCAAGCATTTCGTCATGCCCGCCGAGAAAATCCAGCCGGCCCTCGAACGCATCCGGACCGAAATGGAGGAGCGCGTGGCCGAACTGGAACGGCAGAACAAGCTGTTGGAGGCCCAGCGTCTGCGGATGCGCACGACCTTCGACCTGGAAATGCTCCAGGAGGTCGGCTATTGCAGCGGAATCGAGAACTATTCGCGCCCGCTTTCCGGCCGCCCGCCCGGCGCCCGGCCCCAGACCCTCATGGATTTCTTCCCGCCGGATTTTTTAACCATCATTGACGAGTCACATGTGACCCTCCCGCAAATTCGCGCGATGTACAATGGCGACCAGGCCCGCAAGCGCACCCTGGTGGAGCATGGCTTTCGCCTGCCCTCGGCCCTCGATAACCGCCCCATGAACTACGATGAATTCATGTCCGTGGCGCGCCAGGTCCTGTTTACATCAGCCACTCCGGGACCGCTGGAAGGCAGCCTGGCCGGCGCACCGGTGCGGCAGGTCGTTCGCCCGACCGGCATCCTCGACCCCCAGGTCGAGGTGCGCCCTTTGCAGGGACAGATCGATGACCTGATCGATGAGATCCGGAAATGCGCCGAGCGCCAGGAACGCGTGCTGGTCACCACCCTGACGAAGAAAACCGCCGAGGACCTGTCCGCCTATCTGCAGAATATCGGCATCCGTTCGAAATACCTCCATTCCGACATCACCGCCCTCGACCGCGTGGGCATCCTGCGCGGCCTGCGCAAGGCCGATTTCGACTGCCTGATCGGCATCAACCTCTTGCGCGAAGGTCTCGACCTGCCGGAAGTGGCCCTTGTCGCGGTGCTGGACGCCGACAAGGAGGGGTTCCTGCGCAGTCAGACCTCCCTCATCCAGACAGCCGGACGCGCCGCGCGCCACCTCCAGGGCCGCGTCATCCTTTATGCTGACCAGATCACCGATTCCATGCGACGGATGATCGACCTGACCCGGGAACGGCGCCGCATCCAGGAGGAATACAACACGGCCCATCACATCACTCCGACCCGGATCGAAAAAGCCATCCGCGACAGCCTGGCCCAGGACGAGAAGGCCCGCGAGGCCGAGGAGTTCGTCGTGAAGGAGGCGGGGGAGGACTACGACGTCGTCCGTGCCATCGCCGAGATGGAACGCGAAATGGCCGAGGCGGCCGAAGCCATGGAATTCGAACGCGCCGCTCTGCTGCGCGATCAGATCTACGAGTTGAAAAAGGCCGAAAATCCCTTCAAAGGCGTCGTCCAGGAGAAGAAGCGCAAGGCCGTGGTTTATCATCCCGGGAAAGGCCGCTTCCGCGGCCGGAAAAAACGATAGCGGGATCAACCCTGATAAACCGAATGGATAAGGAGATGTCATGACCGCAGACATACCGCCGTTGGAACAGGAGACGGAAGTGCGCGCGCTGATTGAGCGCGAGCTTGCGCTGGACATTGGGCCCGGCGATGCGACGACGTTGGCGCTGGTCCCGGCGGGCGCGGAGGCCGCGGCGCGCATCGAGGCACGCCAGGAACTGATCGTGGCGGGCGGGGCCATCGCCGCGGAAGTTTTCCGGATTGCCGATCCCGGCCTGCGGACCGAAATTCTGATTGCTGATGGGTGTCCCGCACGGAACGGCGACATGGTGATGCGTGTGCAAGGTCCAGCGCGGACCCTGCTGGCTGCCGAACGGACGGCTCTCAACCTGTTGCAGCGCATGACGGGCATTGCCACCGCCACGAAATGCCTGGTGCGAATCGTGGCCGACTACGGCACGTTGATTCTCGATACCCGCAAAACCCCGCCCGGTCTGCGGCGGCTCGACAAATACGCCGTGACGTGTGGCGGCGGCACCAACCACCGCATCGGCCTGCATGACGCCATCCTCATCAAGGACAATCATCTGGCTTTCTGGCGGCACCAGAACCGCGGCACCCTGGCGGATGCCGTGCGGAGCGCCCGCGCGGCCTGTCCCGGGCTGAAAATCGAAATCGAAGTGGATTCCCTGGAACAGTTGAAGGCCGTCTTGCCGGCCAAGCCGGACTGGGTGCTGTTGGATAACATGCCGCCGGCGACGGTCGCCGAGGCCGTGGGGATGTGCGGCGGGATTTGCCAGACCGAGGCATCCGGCGGCATCACCAGGGACAATATCCGCGAATACGCTCGCGCCGGGGTGACGGCCATTTCCGTCGGCGCCCTGACCCATTCCGTCAAGGCGGCGGATCTGGCCTTGGAGTTTGAGTAGGGGAGGCTTTCAGGTTGACAAAGGCCAAAACAATCAGCGGCAAAGGCGGAGACATCGTCCTTTATAGGACCAAGGATGGACGCGCCTCCGTGGATGTCCGCTTGGAACAGGAAACGGTTTGGCTCAATCTGAATCAAATCGCGGCACTGTTTGACCGGGATAAGTCCGTCATTTCCCGGCATCTGCGAATATTTTTATGTCCAGGGAGTTGGAACGGGATTCAGTTGTTGCATTTTTTGCAACAACTGCTGCGGACGGTAAAACCTACCAAGTTGAAAATTTCAACTTGGACGCCATCCTCTCCGTCGGTTATCGGGTCAACTCCAAACGCGGCACGGAATTCCGCATTTGGGCCACCTCGGTTTTGGACGACCACATTGTGACAGGCTACACGCTCAACGAAAAGCGGCTTCAGGCGCAGGTTTCGCGGTTGACGGAACTCCAGCAGGCGGTCGATCTAATGGGCCGGATCATTGCCGGAAAGGAATTATCGGGGTCGGAGTCGGACGGCCTGTTGCGGGTAATCACGGACTACTCGCTGGCCTTGCGGCTGTTGGACCAGTACGACCACCAGCAGCTTCGGCTGGAGGGAACTACCGGGATCGGACGGTTTGTCTTGACGTGTGATGCCCGCCCGCGAGGCCATTGCGAAGATGGCGGAGACCATGGGCGGCTTGTTCGGACGGGAAAAAGATCAGGGGTTGGAAAGCGCGATTGGTGCCGCATACCAGAGTTTTGAGGGGCGGGATGTTTATCCCAGCATCGAAGAGAAGGCCGCGCATCTCCTGTACTTCGTGGTGAAGAACCACGCCTTTGTGGATGGTAATAAGCGCATCGGCGCTTTTCTATTCATTTGGTTTCTGGATGCGAATGGATTACTGTATCGGACGAACGGAACCAAACGGCTGGCAGACAATGCCCTGGTCGCCTTGACCCTGCTGGTGGCCGAAAGCAGGCCTGCGGACAAGGACATCCTCTGCAAAGTCATTGTCAACTTGATCAACCGGGACAACCTATGATTCGCTTTGGGCTTCCCTATCGCTGGCTGGCGGAAACAGGCTCCACGAATGACGTGGCGCGCGACTGGGCGCGGGCCGGGGCGCCGGCGGGCGCGTTGGTGGTGGCGGGCCGGCAGACGCACGGGCGCGGGCGGCGGGCAAGCCGCTGGGCATCGCCATCGGGTTGCGGGCTTTACGCCTCATTCATCCTGCGCCCGGGCTGGTTGGCGAAAAAAGCCCCGCACCTGGCCATCTTGGGCGGCATGGCGACATATCGGGCCCTGCAGACGGCGGGCGTGCCCCGGCTGCGGGTGAAATGGCCGAACGACATTCTCGCGGATGGGCTGAAAATCGCCGGGGTGCTGGTCGAGCCGAGCATCCGTCTGGAACGTATTGAATTTGCCGTGGTCGGCATTGGCATCAATATCGGCCAGGCCTGCCGGGATTTCCCTTTCGAGTTGCGCAACACCGCGACCTCCTGCCACATGGCGGGGGTCGCGATTTCGGTGGACGAGATGCTCGCCGGGTTGATACGCTCCTGGGAGGCGGTGGAAGCGGTGCCCTTCAACGATCTTTGCGCGGAATGGGTGACGGCCGGCGCCAAGGAACAGGAGCCCCCGATATGAAAATCCTGGCCATCAACATCGGTAATAGCCGCACCGCTGCGGGCTGGTTTTCCCGCGGCAAGATCCGGCGGGCGGTCCGGACTGACGACATTACCCCGGTCATGCTCGAAGCGGTGGCTGACGGAGAAACCCCGGACGGCATCTGCCTGTGCTCGGTGGTGCCTGGCCGCAACCGGGCCTGGGGGCGCCTGGTGAAAAAAATGTTTCCCCGGGTGTCGGTGCTCTGGGTGAATTCCAAGCTGGATTTCGGCATTCCGGTGGACCTGAAGCGTCCCGACCAGACGGGCTGCGACCGCTATGCGAATGCGGTGGCTGGCGCGGAGTTGTGCGGCATGCCGTGTATCGTGTGTGACTTCGGTACGGCCACAACTTTCAACCTGGTGCTTCCCCGGCGCGGATTTACGGGCGGGGTGATTGCTCCGGGATACGGGATGTGGTTTGACGCCATGGGGAGCGGCGTTACTCAACTGCCCCGGTTGAAGCCTGGCGGCATCCGGCGTCAGACCGGCCGCAATACCGAAGAAGCCATGCGGCTTTCCGCCCGCTGGGGTTATCGCGGAATGGTGACGGAAATCCTGTGGCAGCTTGCGAGAGCCTGCGGCCGGAAGGATCCGTTCGTCTGCGCTACCGGGGGCTTTGCCCGGAAGGTCATGCGCGATGCCGGCTTGAAAATCCCGGTGCTGCCCGACCTGACGCTCCACGGCATCGCCCGCATCTACGAACTTAACGCGTAGCCGATTGGCGGTCGCACCCGTCGGGCGCGGGACGGATTCAGGCATGGCGGGCGGCGAGCAAGGGCGGCAGGTAGCTTCGCGCCAGGTTGTGCGCCAGGGCATCCCTGCGGGAGTCGACCAGGATGGGAATGCCCGCGTGGCGATACCCGAAGAGCGCCGGCGGCACTTTTGTGACCGGGTCGTTTCGGTTGGCGATGCGCCAGGACACGCTGCGCTGGCGGTCATAATGCCGCGCCCACTTGCGTGACCCGACGCGTGGCGCCCCGAAGGTGAACACTTCCAGTCTCCGGCAGGTCAGGCCGTAGGTGGCCACATCCATTGCCGCCAGGAATGCCAGCGCCCCGCCCAGACTGTAGCCGACCGCCCGCACCGTTTTGTCCGGCCCAATATGATCGCGGAGGAATTTCATGATCGGCTCGCGGACGGTCGCATAGCACTGATGGAAGCCGCGGTGCACGCCACCGGCTTCCAGGTCGTCGAAAACGGCGTCCCGGCGGGAGACCATCAGGTTGGTGATCTTTTCCGCAGTGCCCAAGGTGCCTCGGAACACGATAAAAATGCGCTTGCCCTGCACCGCGCAGGCGCCAGCGGGGGTATGTTCGACCACCTCGTGGAAACGCCGTCCTGCCGAAGTTTTGGCACCGGAGCGGACCGGTTTGCGATAGGTCAGGGTTCGCCAGAAGGGTTCGGAGAATACCAGAGTGGATCGACCGGCCCGGACCGGTGTGAAAACCATTTTGGATTCCGGCGGCTTGCCGGCATCTGACCACTGCTGATAGAACTCATACACAGCTTCCACCAGCCGGGCGCAGCGGATGGCCGTCCGGAGGGGGAAGTGGTCCGGCAGGGGGCCGGGCAGATGGAAGACTTCAGGCACGGGCCTTCTGGAACCGGGGTGGGCGAATGCGGGGGAACCAGCGCAGGGCCTGGCGGAGCTGCCCGGCCTCGGCCGCCGCCTGCGTCTGGAGGGTTGTGTAGAGCTCGCGGTAGCGCGCCAACACCCGTTGGACGTCGTCGCCGACCTCCTTGTGGGAAAACAGCCCGCGGGAACGCGGGGCAAAGTCGAGGTGGGGCTGCAGGGCCTGGCGGGAGAATTCGGGGCCGAGGTCGTGGTTGGTGAGCAGCAGTCGCCGATCGACATGCCGTCCCCGGATGCATTCGTCGAGATACCAGGTCGACGAATCCACGCCATCGAAATGCAGCAGTTGCAGCAGATGTTTTTCTGTCTTCCAGAGTTCCACGAGACTGCGTTCCGCGATGCCCAGCAACTGCAGGTGGATCAGATTGCGCAAGAGGGCGAAGTAGGCCGGGGGATAGGCGGTTCCTTCGAGCACGGGCAGCTCAAATGTTTTCTGCAGGTGCGTGAGAACGATGGCCGGGCGGTTCAGCGCCTTCGCCATTTCGCCCAGGGTCATTTTGGCGGCCACGGATGGTCTCCTTGGTGGGCAGCGATAACGATCGGATGGTTCATGGGATCAGTATGGCAAATTCAACAGGGAAAATCAGCCCGAAGTTCAGGCAAGCGGAATTTATCCCGTCCCACCGGGTGGGGGGGGGGCGGGGCAGGCAGGGGACCGGCGGCCATCCCGGGCTTCAGGGGGCCCGGCCGAGGGGGCGCAGGAATTCAAAATTGCACAGCCGGATGGCGGGCTGGCCGTCGGGATCACGCATCAGTTTGTCGTCCGGAAGCACCGTGAGCAGGAAATGGGTGCCGAGCGGGCACGTGCTTTCAAATCCGGCGGCGGCCAGCAGGCCGGCCATGCGGTCCAGGCAGGCGGCGTATTCCGCGGCGCTGATCCGCGTCTGTTCCAGCGCCTGCACCGCATTGATGCCCCGGCAGTGGGGCCGGCGACTGCCCTCCTGGGCCAACACCTCATCGAGTCCGTTCCAATATCCCCAGACCGCGATGTAGTTGCGTTCCCGCTGCAGTACGGGTGTGCCGTCGGGCTGGCGGAGGTGGCGGTGGCTCTGGTACCGCCGCTGATCGAGGATTTCCGGCGGCAGGGTGGATTGGTGGCCCAGCATGTAGATGGCGCGGGGATAGGTGGTGGGCACGCCAGCGGTGTTCAACTGGAACGCATAGGAGAATTCCTCGAACGGGCTGTTGAAGCCGTGGGCCGCCAGCGCGGGGGGCGTGTCCGGGGTATCCACGGGATCGCCCACGTGTGACACCTTCCAGACCAACTCGATGCCGTCCTTGGAGCGCGTATGGTAGACCTGGGCACTCTCGGAGAGGCTTTGGCGGGGCGTGCGGCGCCAGCGTTCCGGCTGGAAATAGTCGAACAAGTCGGGATCGCGGCCGACCACCCACAACCGGCCCTGGGTGCTGGCGCAGTCGCCATGCACGTAATCCACGCCGAAGATGCGCATGGGGTGCAGGTGTTCCGGAAAGCGGGTCGGGAGCGCCGTCATGGCAAACCGGTCGCGCTGCCGTTCGTGGTACGACTGGCGGCGGGCGAGTTTCACGTGTTCCTCGTGTTCCGGGGTTCGCGCGAGCAGTTCGAAGTCCACGAGGGCATAGGCGGGCCGGCCGCTGCGGTCTCGCAGCAGCCCGCCGCGCCGCCGCGGGCGGACTATCACGTGTTCGGGCTTCACATCCAGTACGCGGTATCCCGCCTGCCACATGTCCGCGATGGACCGGTGCAGCAGATCGCGAGCCAAGGCCTGTGCATCGGCGTATCCCGCGTGCTTTGCGGCCGCAACCGCGGCGGGTTCCGTGCAGGCGGCCCCCTTGATCCATTCGTAGATCAGGATGTATTGCCGGTAGATATCCAGCTCCACGTCCCGGAACTTGGCTTTTTTGTGCGCGATTTTCGACCGCGACCGGCCCGTTTGCCACAGTTCGAGCCGCTTGGCCGGCACAAAAATCGCCAGGGGCTTGTGGGTGCGGATGGAGCCCGGCCGCGCCCGCGCCCGCATCTCCATCACCAGCGAAAATTCTTCGTAGGGCGTGTTGAATTCCGCGTCGATGAATTTGGTCAGGGTGAAGGTGTTCCAAGGGACTTCCTCGCCGACCCGGCACCATTTGACCACCAGGTCCTTGGCGGTTCCGGCCACGGGCTTGGTCCGCACTTTGTAGACCGTGCTGGTGCCCTGCAGTTTTTCGCGGTTGGGCCGGAACCACTCCGGCGTGAACCAGTTCTCCGGCTGCAGATGAGCCCGGAACGGCCGCCCAAAAGGCGTCACGTACAGATCGGACCCGTCTGGCAACTCGTAGTGGTCGTAGCGAACATCCAGCAGGGTCTTGGCCTTGGCAGATATGGTTTTCATGGCCGCCTGAACGCCAAGTCAACCACACGCCAAGCCCAAATGCAACCATGTGCCCGCTTTGTGCTTGATCATATGTTCCATTCAGGGAAAATGCACAAGAATTGGCGCCAGCAAGGAGCAGAGAAATGACTTCCGTCCCGTTCCCGATGTTAATGGATTGGCTTGCGAACTCCCGCGCGGGGGGGACGGGCGAATGCCGTTCGCTCAGGCGTTTGCTGCCGCCGGGCATCACGGGCATTGCCCGGCAATTCCATCGGCAGCTCGATGGATATCGCATGAGTCCCCTGAAAAGCCTGTCGGGGCTTGCCGCGCTGCTGGGAATTGGCGGCATCTGGGTGAAGGATGAGTCCCAGCGCCTGAGTCTCAACTCCTTCAAGGTGCTGGGCGGTTCGTTCGCCATCTACCAGTATCTGCGCAAACGGCTGGGGATTCGCGACCGCGAATTGACGGTCACGGAGCTGAAATCGGAAAAAACGCGGGCCCGGCTGGGGGACATCTGTTTTGCCACGGCGACCGACGGCAACCACGGCCGCGGCGTGGCGTGGGCGGCCAAGGAGCTGGGCTACCGGTGCGTAGTGTACGTCCATGAGCGCACCTCGCGGCCGCGCATCCGCGCCATCGAAGATTACGGCGCGCAGGTCAAGGTGGTGGGCGGGACGTACGATGACGCCGTACGGATGGTCACCCGCGATGCGGCGGCCAACGGCTGGCAGATCATTTCCGACACGTCGTGGCCAGGCTACGAAGACATTCCCTGCTGGGTGATGCAGGGCTATACCACGATGGTGGCGGAAATCCAGGAGCAGCTGGCCGGGCAGGGCATCGCCCGGCCCACCCATGTCTTCGTGCAGGCGGGCGTCGGCGCGCTGGCTG
This sequence comes from Lentisphaerota bacterium, assembly GCA_012514035.1. Lineage (GTDB taxonomy): Bacteria > Verrucomicrobiota > Kiritimatiellia > CAIQIC01 > Lenti-01 > Lenti-01. The sequence continues at coordinate 22,046 of JAAZBB010000010.1, forward strand.
CCTCCGTGGCCGGCTATTACCGCGGGCTGTTCGGCGAATCGCGTCCCCGGATGATCGTGGTGGAGCCGGACAAGGCCGCGTGCTTGTTTGCGTCGGCCCGGCAGAACAATGGCCAGCCTCAGTCCGTGGGCGGCCATCTGGATACCATCATGGCTGGCCTGGCCTGCGGCGATCCCAGTCCCATCGCCTGGGAGATACTCGACCGGTGCGCCGATTATTTCCTGGCCTGTCCGGACTTTGTGGCGGCCAAAGGCATGCGGGTTTATGCGGTTCCGGTGGTTGGCGATCCCTTCATCGTATCCGGCGAATCCGGGGCGGTCACGCTGGGCGCCCTGATGTATCTCGCGGAACATGCCCGGTTGGCTGATTTGAAAGCACGCATGAACCTGGGACCCGACTCTCAGGTACTGCTCATCAACACGGAAGGCAACACGGATCCCGGCCATTTCCGCCGGATCGTCTGGGAAGGCGGGGATGCGGTGCCGCAGGAGTTCCGCCGGATCCTGGAGTGACAGGGGGCGGGATCGGTAAGGCAGGCAGGATGGAACGCAAACGCAATCCGCGGAAAGGAGGACGGGCATGAGAGAATTCAACGGACGCATTGTAATCACCGGATTTGGGGTGGTGGCCCACGCTGTGCTCTCCTTGCTGCCCCGGCATCTGCGCGTTCCGGCGCGGCGCATCACCGTCATCGACTTTGCCGATCGCGAGGACGTTTTGCAGCCCTGGATCGCCAAAGGGCTGCGGTTTGTACGCGAACGCATCACGCCCCTCAACCTGGCGCGCCTGTTGTCCACCCATGTCGAAGCCGGCGGCCTGATCATCGACCTGGCCTGGAGCATCGACTGTTTTGACATCATGGAATGGGCGCGGAGAAACGGCGTCCTGTATATCAACGCCTCGCTGGAATCCTGGGCCAACACGGGGGCGGATGCGCAAAAAACGTCCCTGGACAAATCGCTCTATGCGCGCTACGCCAAGCTGCTGCAGGTCGCCGCCCGCCGGGATCACGCGCCGACGGCTCTTCTTGACCACGGGGCGAACCCGGGCTTGGTGTCCCACTTCGTTAAACAGGGGCTTTTGGACATCGGGCAGCATGTGGTGGCACACAACCGGATGACGCGCGGCCGGATTCGCCGGCTGGAGCGACTGATGTCCGAGGAAGAGTTCGCGGAACTGGCCCGCGCCCTGGCGGTGAAGGTGATTCATTGCAGCGAGTGGGACCGGCAGCGCAGCCGGACCCCCAAACGGCACGACGAATTCGTCGGCACCTGGAGCGTCGAAGGCATGTGGGAGGAATCCATCTCGCCCAGCGAATTGGGTTGGGGCACCCATGAAAAACGTCTGCCGGCCTTTGCCATTGTGCCGCAGACCGGACCTGGCAACCAGATCATCTTGCCGCAGATGGGATTGAACACCTGGGTCCGCTCCTGGGTGCCCGAACAGGAAATCGTCGGCATGGTGGTGACGCATGGCGAGGCCTTTACGATCTCGCATTTCCTGACCGTGCGCCGGCGGGGCCGCGTGGTGTACCGCCCCACGGTCCACTACGCCTACATGCCCGCCAACGACACCCTGGCCTCCCTGCACGAACTGCGTTGCCGCAACTACGAACTCCAGCCCCGCACTCGGATCCTTACGGAGGAAATCCTGGATGGGGAGGATCTGGTCGGCGCCCTGATCATGGGCCCGCTTTTCCAGTCCTGGTGGACGGGCAGTTTTTTGAGTATTGCCGAAGCCCGCCGAAAAGCGCCTCATTCAAATGCCACCGCGCTGCAGGTCGCGGCCGGGGTGCTGGCGGGCCTGCTCTGGGTCGTGGACAATCCGGACAGCGGGATCTGTCTCCCCGAGGACCTGCCCCACAGGGAAATTCTCCGCCATGCCACGCCCTATCTTGGCCGTCTTGTGTCACAACATTCCAGTTGGACCCCGCTGCAGCGACACCGCGTGTTTTTCGTTGAAAATCCCGATGCCCAGCCCGATTCTGCGGATCCCTGGCAATTCAACAATTTCCGGTTCCACCCATGAGCGTTTGCGCCGTTTGAGAGGTGACGAATGGTCTCTTCGGCCCTGAAGGACCAGTTCGCATCATCCGTCGGGAAGGCACGGGCGCGGGAAGGAAGCCGACGATTTGCGGGTGGCGGGCCAGCGGTCGGATGATTCAGACGCTTGCGCCGCGCTGCTGAAGGAAGACAATGACGTGTTCGTGACGGTCTTCGGCGGCGAGACGACGGGCGGTTTTGCCGTAGTCATTGCGGACGTCCAGGTCGGCGCCTTGCTCGACGAGGCATTGAACGATGTCGAGATGGCCGGCCTTGGCAGCCGCCATCAGCGGGGTTCGGCCGGTCTTGTTGGTGGCGTTGACATTCGCGCCATGCGCGATGAGGGTGCGGACGATCGCGAGATGGCCGCCGATGGCGGCCAGCAACAAAGGCGGAGAGCCCTCGGTGCCGGTGGCGTTTACGTGTGCCCCCAGTTCCAACAGGCAATTCACCACATCTAAGCGGCCGGTACGAGCGGCGACCATCAAGGGCACCTGACCGTGTTTGTTCTGGGCGTCCACGGCGGCGCCGCGCTCGACGAGGAAGCGCACGATCTCCGTATGGCCGCTGCTGGCGGCCAGATGGATCGGCGGGTTGCCGTCGTCGCCGCGGACATCCAGATCGCCGCCATGCTCGGCGAGATAGCGGACGATTTGGCTGTACCCCTTCAGCGCGGCCCACATCAGCGAGGTCCAGCCGTTGACGTTACGGGCATTGATGTCGGCTCCGCGGTCGACGAAATACCGCACCAGCTCCAAATGCCCCTTATTGGCCACGCACATCAGCGGGGTCCAGCCGGTTTTATTCCGGGCATCCACCGGCATGCCACGTTCCATCAGGGACGGAATCAATTCCTCGTCCAAGGCATTGGCGGCCTTGATCAGGGGGGCGCAATCCTGTTCATTCATGAAATCCAAGAATAACCGGATGCGGGAGGGGAAGCAAGATCGGGAAGGCCGGGGAGCGAAACTGCGAAATGCGTAAATGGGGCGAAACGAGACACCCGCAAAAAGACGGACCCGCGGAAAAGCCGGCGGCCCGCTATTCCCTCCGATCCATTTGCGCCGAGCGTGTCCGCTCAGAGATTCAGCGTGGCTGAAGCGGTTTTGGTGTTGAACCCCTCGGCGTTGATGGCATACACGCTGCGATTGAACGACTCGTCCGGGCCGCTTTTCAGGAAACTGGCCTTTGGTTCTTCAACGGTTTCAGATTGTCCGAAACCGGTGGTGAAAACGTAGCTGGTGGCGCCGGGAATAGGCGTGCAGCGGCAGGTATAGGCGGTGCCGCGGCCCGAGATGGTGTACTTGTCCGTGAGGCTCAAACCGCTCGGGGTGATGGCCGCAAACTGGGCGTTTTCGTCAACCGGATCGGCCCCGTCCCCGGCGTCCGTGTCTTCGGTGGTCGGGGCCGCATCGCTATCATCATCACCATCGCCACCACAACCGGTGAAAAGACAAGCACTGCACATCAGGATCGCCAGCATCAACAGGAATCGTTTCATGATCATCTCCAGGTTTGTTATCCGGGTTGCTTTGCAGATCCAGGATGGATCCCAATGTCACCTGTCTTCTACCAGCCCCGCGGGGAGGACGGCAATCGGGAAAGAAAGAAAAATGAAAAGCGAACGGTGACCGTCCGGGTACATGGCCGGCTGGAGCCCGGGCACCCCCGCCAGGAGCAACGGGCATCCTGGCGGCAGCAGGCTACACCTTGGCGAGTTCGATCGCGCAAGGGTGGCCGTTGACGTCGACATCGCCGTTGCCCGGGACGGCAGCGATCTGCACGGCGAGGGTTTCGGCAGCCAGGGTGTCGCGGTGCACCTTGACGGCGGCGAGCAGTTCTTCGTCGGCGGATATTGTCAGTGTGATGCGATCGGCAACGTCGAGGTCCTGCGCCTTGCGCTGGTTCTGGATGCGGTTGATGAGTTCGCGGGCGTGGCCTTCCTGCACGAGGGCGGGGGTCAGCGCGGTTTCGAGGGCGACGACGACCGCGCCGCTGGAGGCCACGGCCAGCCCGGTCTTGGGCGTGCGCTGGATGAGGACATCAGCCGGATCGAGCGCGAACGTCTGGCCGTCGAGCACAACCTCAACGGGGCGGCCTTCGAGCAAGGCGGAAATCTGGTCGGGGGTGAAGGCCGCGACAGCCGCGACGGCTTTTTTCATGAGGCTGCCGAGCTTGGGCCCGAGGGTCTTGTAGTTGGCCTTAGCGGAGAGTTCGGCGAGATCGGTTTCTTCTCGGCTAAAGCGGACTTCCTTGACGTTGAGTTCGTCGGCAACGATGTCGGCGAGCGGGCGGACGAGATCGAGGACAGCATCGTCGCGGCAGACGACATGGAGGGCGGAGAGGGGCTGGCGCACCTTGAGGTTGAAGTCGGCGCGGAGCTGGCGGGCGAGGCTGACGACTTCCTGGACGCGGGCCATCTGGGCTTCCAGGGCTTCGTCGCGGGGCAGGGCGCCCGGCAGAGGGAAATCGCAGAGGTGCACAGACTCGGGCAGGCCCTCCGTCCGCAGGTTGCGGTAGATCTCTTCCGAGATGAACGGCACGAACGGCGCGGCGATCTGGCACAGGCGCAGGAGAACCGTGTGCAGGGTCTCGTAGGCCCGCGTCTTGTCGGCATCGTCTTCGCTTTTCCAGAAGCGCCGGCGGGAACGGCGGATGTACCAGTTGGTGAGGTCGTCGATGAACTGAACGAGGGGACGCACGGCCTGTTGCAGGTCATAGGCATCCATGGCGGCGACGACATCGCCGGCCAAGCGGTCGAGGGTGGAAAGAATCCAGCGATCCATCAAGCCGCCGCCGGTGGTAGCGGAACCCGGTGGCCGTTGGAAGGTTGTCGTTGGTTGTTGAGCCTGGTCCCCGAACCCGGAACCCCGTTTCCTGGGCTCCCAGCCATCCACGTTGGCATAGGTGACAAAGAAGGAGTAGGCGTTCCACCACGGGATGAGGAGGTGGCGCAGGGCGTGGACGACGCCCTGCTCGGAAAAGCATAGATCTTCGGCGCGGACGATGGGCGAATTGATCAGGTAGAGCCGCAGGGCATCGGCCCCGTAGGTGTCGAGGATATAGTTGGGGTCGGGGTAGTTCTTGAGCCGCTTGGACATCTTGCGGCCATCCTCGGCGAGGACCATGCCGTTGATGATGACGTTGCGGTAGGGAGCGCGGTCGAAGAGCGCGGTGCCGAGGAGCATCAGGGTGTAGAACCAGCCGCGGGTCTGGTCGAGGCCTTCGGCAATGAAGTCGGCGGGAAAGAACTTGTCGAGTTCGCCGGCGCGCTCGAAGGGGTAGTGTTGCTGGGCGTAGGGCATGGAGCCGGATTCGAACCAGCAGTCGAGTACTTCGGGCGTGCGCCGGTAGGTCTTGCCGTTGTGGGTGAACGTGATGTTGTCCACGTGGTGCTTGTGGAGGTCGGTCACGGTCTGGCCGGAGAGTTGTTCCAGTTCGGCAATGGAACCGATGCAGATCATCTCCTGGCCGTCTTCCGAAATCCAGACCGGGATGCAGGAGCCCCAGAAGCGGTTGCGGGAGATGTTCCAGTCGCGGGCCTCGCGGAGCCAGTTGCCGAAGCGCTTTTCGCCGAGGGCGGCCGGGACCCAGTGGACGGTATCGTTGTTGGCGGCGAGGCGGTCGTGCAGATCCTCGACGCGCACGTACCAGGCCTCGATGGCGCGGTAAATCAGGGGGGTGTCGGTACGCGGACAGAAGGGATAGGAGTGCACGAGGGTGGATTGATGCACGAGTTTGCCGGCGGTTTTCAGGGAGTGAATGATCTGCTTGTCGGCATCCTTGCAGAACACGCCGTGGAATTCGGGCACGGTTTCAGTGAAGGCGCACATGTCGTCGAGGTAGTCTCGCAGGGAAATGCCGGCGGCCTGGCAGACGCGGAAGTCGTCCTCGCCGAAGGCGGGGGCCATGTGCACGAAACCGGTGCCGTCCTCCGTGCTGACGAAGTTGTCGTTCAGGATGCGGAAGCAGTCGGGTGCGCCCTTGAACGTGTCGAAGATGGGCTCGTAGGTCAGGCCGAGGAGATCGGCGCCCTTGAAGGCGGCGATCTTTTCGTACTGGTCTGGCTTCTTGTAGTAGGCGCCGAGGCGGGCCGCGGCGAGGAGATAGACATTTTTATCTGCCAGGTCCCGGACGGCGACATAGTCGATATCGGGACCGGCACAGATGGCGAGGTTGCCATAGAGCGTCCAGGGGGTGGTGGTCCAGATCAAGGCGTAGACGGGTGCGCCGCCGGCATCGAGCTTCCCCGGCAATTGAGTGAGCTTGACCCGGACGGTGATGGAGGGGTCCTGCACGTCCTGGTAATTACTGCCGGCTTCGAAGTTGGACAGCGGGGTGCTGAGCTTCCAGGAGTAGGGCATGATGCGGTGCGACTTGTAGACGCGGCCCTGGTTCCAGAGTTGCTTGAACGCCCACCAGACGGACTCCATGAAGGTGGGATCCATGGTCTTGTAGTCGTTGTCGAAATCCACCCAGCGGCCCATGCGGGTGACGGTCCGGCGCCATTCGGAAACATAGGTCAGCACCATGGACCGGCAGGTTTCATTGAAGACGTCCACGCCCTTGGCGCGGATGTCGGGGGCACCGGCGAGGCCGAGTTTCTCCTGCGCGAGGGCTTCGATGGGCAGGCCGTGGCAGTCCCAGCCGAACCGGCGCTCGACAAAATGGCCGCGCATGGTCTGGTAGCGCGGCAGGATGTCCTTGATGGTGCCGGCCAGCAGATGGCCGTAGTGGGGCGCACCCGTGGCAAAGGGCGGGCCGTCGTAGAAAACGTATTCCCGGGCCCCTTTGCGGTGCGCCAGGGTTTTCTTGAACGTGTCGTTCTGCTCCCAGAACCGAAGGACATCTTCCTCCATCTGCGGGAACGACAATTTGCTGGAAACGGGCTTGAACATTGGGATACTTCCTTCTCGGACACAACCGGGCCGAATCAGCCGAACATTGAAAGACGCGGTGGGGGAATTGTCAAGGAAGCACGGGAAGCGTCCGGATACGCCATCCGGAGCGGCCGGGGCGTGTGCGACTCGCAGGAACCGGCGCCTGATCGAGGCAACGGCCTGAGGCCGCCGGGCAAAAGTCAATCGGCGGGGCGGACGGGGGCGGTCTTGCGTCGGGCCTGCTTGGCCTTGCGCCAGTCGATGAGCCGGCGCTGGAGGTAGTCAGTCTCGAACCGGGTAATGTCCACTTCGGCATCAAAGCCCGCCGCGAGCGCGCCCTGGTTGCCGAGGATGGCGGGTCGGGCCTGGCTGAATTGGGAAGGTTCGAACTTCAGGGTGGCGTCATAGGGGTACAGGATGCGCACGGCCCGGCCGTCCTTGACGGCATCGATGAACCGTTGGATCTGGTTGCGGCTGGAAACGGCCTTGCGGTTGAGTTGGTCGGAGACGACCGCTTCGTAGACGATTTCGGCGCGCTGAGCGGCCACGTTCCAGATCACGACATCGATTTCGCCGAGGCAACGGCCTGTGGCATTGTGGTAGGTGAGGTTGCAGAAGGCGCGGGATTCCCGGGGATTATGGCGGGCGTTGTATTGAAGACCGGCGAGGGTTTCCAGCACGGTGCCGATGCTGCCCCACTTGGGGCCATCCAGATCGCGGAGCTGTTCGAAATACTGCTGCACGAGGGGGCGGCGCGCTTCGGCGATGGATCCCGGCCAGAGGCTGATGACGTCTTCGACCGGCAGGGATTCATCCCGCCAGGAGGTGACGGTGGCGGCCGGGGGCGGGGCGGCGGGCTCCGGCCGGGGCCGCAGGAGCCAAACGGTACCAATGATGGCTCCGGCGATCGCCACGCCGAGCGGCAGGAGCCAACGCGGCGCCGCCCGGCGCGGCGGGGACGGGAGGGGAACAGCGCCGGTTATGACCGGGGGCGGGGGAATGACAATGGTGGGGGTGGTGGCCGGGCGGACGGCGGGAGTGATGCGGATGCTGGTTTGCCGCAGGCCGCCGGGCAGGGCGGGGCGCAGCGCGGCGAGGGCGGCGGCGGCGGTGGCAAACCGGCTGTCGGGATCAAAGGCCATGGCCTTCATCACCCAATCGCAGATGGCCGGGGGCAGGTCGGGCCGCCATTGGGCCAGGGGCGTGATCCGGTGTTCGAGGTGGCTGGTGATGAGGGCTGGAATGGTGTCGCCTTCGACGGCGTTGCGGCCGGACAGCATGTAGTAGTACAGGCAGCCCATGGCGTAGATGTCCGTGCGTGCATCCAGCGGCTGGTGGCGGAGCTGTTCCGGGGCGATATAGAGGATGGAGCCGTAGATGGAGGTGTTGCCCTCGAGGCTCTGCAGGGTGGGGCGGGTCACGAACCGCGCGAGGCCGAAGTCGAGGATCTTGTACTGCCAGGCGCCGCTGGGCAGGCGCGTGCGCATGATGTTCTGCGGCTTGAGATCGCGGTGGATCAGGCCGGCCTGGTGCGCGGCGATGAGGGCCTCGAGCGTCTGTTGGGCCGCGTCGGCGAAGGCGGCGAGGTCAAACGGGCCGCGCTTGATGCACTGGTCGAGCGTCTCGCCATCCACGAATTCCGTGATGACGTAGGGACCCTCGTCGTCCATGCCGTAATCGTGGATGGTGAGGATATTCGGATGCTGGATGGCGGCCAGGGTCATGGCCTCGCGCCAGAGCCGCTCCGTGCCCGCGGGATCATCCGCAATGGGTTCCAGGGGTTTCCAGCGCTTGACGGCGACAAACCGCTGCAGTTGCGTGTCCCACGCCTGGAACACGGCCCCCGCGCCGCCGGAGCCGACGGCCCGCCGAATCTCGTAGCGTCCGGCGATCAACTCGTTCCGAGGGCGGTTATCCATGCTTGTAGCCGGGGCATTTCCATTCACGCGGAGTATTCTATCAGACGGCACCTCGCCGTCGAGTCCCGAGCGTGCACCCTATTTTGCGAACGGCCATATACGATTGGATGCACGCCTTTCACAAACAAGCCATGAACACCGCCGGTCGAAGACGTCATCAGCCTCTGGCCGGGATCCATCGCCGAAGCGCGCCGCCCCCTCGTGCAGCCGCGCCTCAGTATAGTAGTTGCAACTATTATATTACGGGCCAGGTGGAGCGCATCTTATTTGCGATTTTTTTGGGGGAGTGGGTATCTGAGCATGTTGGGCAAACGCGCGCCGCGCGGAGTCGAAAATAACTGTTTCCGCCGGGCGAGAATCAAAGTTTGAATGCGGCCAGAGTCTTGAGGCGCTCGATGATGGGCAGGTGCTGGGTGCAGCGGGCTTCGCACTGGCCGCAATCGATGCACTTGGCAGCTCCGCCGGGCGTGATGTCCCAGTGCAACTTGAAGCGGGCGCGGATGGCGTCGGGCGGCATCTGCAACTGCAGGAGGTTGTGAATGTCCATGTATTGCGGAATGGGGATATCCTGCGGGCAGGGCAGGCAGTAGCCGCAACCGGTGCACATTTCGTTGAAATCCTTTTCAATGCTGGCGCGGCTGGCGGCAAGATGCGCGGCATCGTGGGGGGTGAAGTCGTCGAGGGCGTGGACGGCAGCGGCGACCTGTTCCGGGGCGCTGAAGCCGACAAGGGCACAGGTCACAGCGCGATCGGAAACGAGGAACCGGAGGGCAGCGGCGACGACATCGGGGTCGCCGGGGGCACGAATGAAGTCGAAAGCGGCGGGGTGCTGGGGGATGATGCCGCCGCCGAGGGGATTCATGGCGACCAGGCCTTTCCGGAGGCGCCCGGCGGCTTCAACGCCCTGGCGGCGGTAGGGAAAATTGATGGCACAATAGCCGAGGGTGACCCCTTCGATCTCGGGATGGTCGGCCAGCATCTGTTCGACTTCCGGGCCGCGCATGTGGGTGGACACGCACACGTGGCCGATCAAGCCCTCCGCCTTGGCCTGCAGGGCGGCCTTCAGCGCACCCCCCTTGACGCGGGCCTGCCAGTCGGCGGGATCCATGACGCACCAGATGTGAAAAAAATCGATGCGGGGCACGCCCAGGCGCCGAAGGGATTTCTCCAGTCCGCGCCGAAAGGCGCCTCCGGCGGCTTCGGAGCATTTGGATGAGGTGTAGAGAGGCAGGGGGGAAGGCGGCATGGTGCGGAGGGCTTCGCCGAAGATGTCCTCGCTCTGGTCGTCGCAATAGTAGGGAGCGGTGTCGAAATAGGTAATGCCCGCGCGCCGGGCGGCGTGAAGCAGGGCGATGCCGGCGGCATGTTTTTTCGGGGTGGGCAGGCGCATGCCGCCAAACCCGATGGCCGAAAGTTGCTTGCCGGTCTGGCCGTATCCCTTATAGATCATGGTGCCCGCCCTTGAATACTTGACGCTAGCGCGGTTGCAGGGTTATAAACAAGCATGAATCTGCACCCGCGTTCTTCGTTCGGGCATTCGGCGCACGAAATGACGGAAACAACCATGAGACCAGGCCGGGGCATCCGGATCTTATTGGCGGTGCTGCTGCTGACGCCGGCGGCGGTCCGGGCGGGGCCGGATGAGGAATTCGCATTCGCTTCGGGGCTGGTGTCCTTTACCCCCTCGTTTCCCGACCTGGCCCAGAAGGTGGTGGATGCGGTCCTGGCGAAGGATCCGTCCCAAAAGGACCGCAGCAAAATCATTCAGGCCGAAATCCTCATCAAGCGCCGCCAGTTTGCCGAGGCCGAGGCGCTGATCAGCGAGATGGGGATTGCCAATCCCAAGGCGCAGGCCATCAGCCTGGCCCTGGGCAAGAACCTGTTTGCCATCGGCGAGGTCGACAAAGCCCGCGCCTTGTATGAGGCCTTCTTCAAACAGTATGAAGGGGAGGGGCAGAAGCCGACGGATCCGGACATTGCCCGTTTCTACCGGGATGCGGCCTACCAATTCGCGCAGATGAAAGAGATGGTCGGCGACTTCGAAGGCGCGGAGAAAAGCTACCAGCGGGTGGAGGAGGTGGCCGACACCGGCGAAATGAAGCGCTCAATGATGGTCTCCCGGGCACAGGCGCTGGTGAAGGCGGCCGAGCAGAAGGGCGGGGAGGAGCGGGACAAGCTGCTGACCGCCGCTAACAAGATTTGCGAAACGCTGCAATGGGGCGGGCTGGATCTGCAGTTCGTGGATTCCATCGTGATCATGGCCAACATCGAACTGGCCAAGGGCAATCCCGCAGGCGCTCGGAAGGTGCTCATGCAGTACATGGACATCATCAAGCCCATCGACGACACCCTCAAGGCGGAGGGCCTGCCGATGCGGGACAGCCCGATGGCCGGTGCGCGTTCGATGCTGGGGCGCCTGCTGAAGGAGGAGGCCGACAAGCTGGCCGGGCAGGAGGGCAAGGCGGCGGACGCCATCGCGGCCTACAGCGGGGCGCTGGGCGAATACTACAACGTGTTCGTGAAGTACGGCGAAAGCGAATGGGGGCCGACGGCGGGACTCCAGGCCAAGGAAATCAAGAGCATCCTGGAAACAAAATACGGCAAGACCGTGAAGATCGACCTGCCGGAAACCCTGGCCACCCAGGCGGCCGGCACGGAGTTCATGATGGCCGATACCCTCTTCCGCCAGAAGAAGCATGCCGAGGCCGCGGCGGAATACCTGCGCGTGCTCTCCCAGTTTCCTGAAGCGGGCGATCTCTCCGCCGGGGCGCTGGGCAACCTGCTGCAGTGCTACATGAATCTGGATGATGCGCTCTATGCCAAGATGGCGGCGAACTACCTCGGGGAGCGGTTTGCGGTGCGAAGCGACATTCCCGCCAAGGCGTTGGCGTCGGTGGCCCAGCTGTACGAGAAGGCCGGGAATGCGGAGATGTCCAAATACATGTTCGACCGTTACCTGGCCTACTGCCCCGGGGACGCGCGGGCGGGCCAGATCCTGTTTTACCTGGCCGCCAAGGCCGAGCGGGCCGGCCAGCAGGAAGCGGCCGACGCCTATCTGGCCAAAATCATCACCGACTACCAGAACGACCAGAACTATTCCAAGGCGCTGAGCAAGCGGGCTTGGAAGGCCTATCTGGACAAGGATTACGCGGAAGCCATCCCCGGCATGCTGCTCTACATCGAGGAATCCCAACCCAGCCCCACGCGGGCGCAGGCCATGTTTGCCCTGGCCGATTCCTACCGCCGCACGGACAAGATGGCCGACGCCGTGCGCCAGTTCGACGCCTTGATCAAGGCGGTCTCCCCGGCGGGCAATCCCTACGGCAATTCCGCCGAAGACCTCAAACGGAACGAAGCCCTGCTGGAGCAGGCGCGGTTCTATTTCGCCTTTACCCTCAGCCGCTTGCCCGGCGACGCGCCCCGGCGGGCCGCCGTCTCCAAGCTGGACGAATTCCTGGGTCTGTATCCCCAGTCCGCTTTGGCCGCCAAAGCCCTCAACCTGAAGGGCTCCCTCCAACTGGCGCTGAAGGATCCGGCGGCCAACGAAACCTTCGCCCGGCTGGCGCGTGATTATCCCGATACGGAGGAGGGCAAGAGCGCCCAGTACGCGCGCATCAGCGGCGCGCTGGACCTCGGCCAGTTCGACCAGGCCAAGGAGGCGCTCGCCGCCATGCTGGCGAGCCCCGCCAGCTATTCCGTCGATGAATTCACCCGCGTGGGACAGGCCATGCTCGACAAGGGCCAGTGGCAAGAGGCCGCCAACGCCTTTGGTACGGTGGTGGGCCAGACGGAGGACCGCACCCTGCTGGAACGCGCCCTGTACGGGATCGGCGCCGCGCAGTACGAGCTGGGCGACCATGCGGCCGCGGTGGCCTCGCTCAACGAGCTCATGACCCGCTGGCCCAATTCCGGGCTCTTTTATCAGGCCAAGTTCATGCTGGCCCGCGCCAACCTCAAGCTCAACGATCTGTCCGCCGCCAAGATCGTCCTCAACGACGTCTTCCGCTACGCCCGCGAACCCGAGCTGGTCAACGACGCCAGCCTGGTCTATGCCGATGTGTTGCTGCAGGGCAGCGACCAGACCGGCGCGCTGGCCACCTACAAGCGGATGGAGTTTTTCGGCAGCCAGCGCATGCAGAGCGAGAAGGAACGCAAGCAGATCGAAACCGCCATCCTGGCGGCGATCCAACTGGCCGGGGAACTGGGGCGGCCGGCCGATGTGCTGGAAAGCGCCGACAAGTATCTGACCCTTTTCCCGACCAGCCCGAAAGTCAATGAAGTCCGGCAGACGCGCACCGCGGCCGCCCTGCAGGTGGCCGCGGAAGCCGCCGCGCCGGCGGCGGCCCCGGCCGCCCAGAAGGCGCCTTGATGTTGGAACAAGGAAGAATGGAAGCCATGAAAACAAAGAACATCCTCCTGATCGCCTGGGTGGCCGCGTGGGCCGCCGGAACGGTCCTGGCCGCGCCATACGTGGTGTTGCCCAACGGACAACAGGTTCCGGGCACCGCGATTCGCGCGCTGGCCAATGGCGACGTCAACCTGACGACCAGCGCGGGCGTGCGCACCTTCCCCAAGGGCAGCTTCCTGAAGGCCGTCGCCGACAAACCGGCGGAATATGATCAAGCCGTCGCCGCCCTCAACGGCAAAAAATACGATGAGGCCGTCAAATTGCTGACCGGCATCGTGGCCAGCCAACGGGGCTTGGATTGGGACGTGCAGGCGGCCAAGATCTTGCCGCAGGCCTTGTTGGGCAAGGGGGACGCCGAAGGCGCCGTCAAGGCCTACGAGCGGCTGTTCCTGATGTCCGCCGAGGAAAAACAAAACCCCGAAAGCGCGTGGGGGCTGCGCCGGGCCCTGCTGCAGGCCAAGCAGTATCCCGCGTTGCTCCGCCAGCTCGACGCCGTCGCCGCCGGGGGCTCCCGGCCGGACGCCGCCCGCGCCCAGACCATGCGGGGCGACATCCAACTGGCGCAGAACAACGTCGAACTGGCCGCGCTGGACTATTTGCGCACCGCCATCCTGTTTGCGGACATCCGGGACGCCGCCATCTTGGGCGAGGCGACCTACAAGGCCGCCGCGGCGCTGGAGCAGCTCAAGGATCCGCGCGCAAAGGAATTGTTCAAGAAGGTGGCCACGGAATATGGCGCATCGCCGTACGCTGCCCAGGCCCGGGGCAAGATGTAGGGCCGGTTGAATTTCAAAAACAAGCGAAGGAGAAATAACATGTCCAAGAAAATCCGGTTGGTGATCTGGATGGCGGCCCTCGCGGCCTTGGTGGCAATGCCCGCGATCGGCTGGGCTCAGGAAATCGTAATGGAGGAGGGGGCCGCGGCCGAGGCGGCGGCGGATGGCGGCAGCATGGGCCTGTGGTCCGTCATTGCCGGTTCCGGCTGGCTGGGGATCGTCCTGTGGATGGCCTTGCTGGCCTGCTCGATCGCGGCGGCGTGGCTGGCGATTGATTTCTTCATCACCGTCAATCCCAAGAAGATCATTCCCGATCCGCTCGTCAACGACGTCCGCGAGGCGATGGAACAGGGTGATGTCATGAAGGCCATGGCCCGCTGCGAACAGGAACAGGGTTCGCTCTCGGCCATTCTGCTGGCCGGCTTCCGCAACGTGAAGGAGGGCTTCGAAGTCATCCAGGAACAGGTGGGCGCCGCCGCGGATCTCGAAAGCGAAAAGCTGATGCAGCGCGTGTCGTACCTGAACATGTGCGGCAGCATCGCCCCCATGCTCGGCCTGCTCGGCACCGTCCAAGGCATGATCATGGCGTTCGCCAACCTGGCCAACACCCAGGCCGGCGCGGCCCAGCAGTCCATGCTGGCCATGAACATCGCCCAGGCCCTCTGGACCACGGCCGCCGGCCTCTGCGTGGCCATCCCCGCGGTTTCCTTCTACACCTATTTCAAGAACCGCCTCTCCCGCATCATCCTGAGCATGGAGGGACTGACCATGGACCTGATCAAGGCCCTGCGGAACGTGGAGGTCGTGGAGGAATAGGGCGCGGCCGCGCCGGCGGGAGCCGACCATGAAAAAGAAATTTCCGGAAGCCCAGTTGGACATGACGCCCATGATCGACGTCGTGTTCCAGCTGATCATCTTCTTCGTCGTCACCGTGGACTTGCAAAGCAAGGCGCTGGAAACCAAGGTCCGCATGGCCATGTCGCCCCACGGTCCGATCGAAGAGCAGAAGGATCCCCGGACCGTGGTGGTGGATGTCGACAAGGACGGGGATATCTCCATCATGCGCACGCGGCTGTCCGAAGGCCAGTTGCTCACCATCCTCAACAAGGCCCGCAACGAGTCGGGTCAGAGCACCCCCGTGGTCATCCGCGGCGATTATGCCGCCAAACACGAGGCCATCAAGCGGGTCATGGATATCTGCGGCCAGGCCGGCCTGTGGAAAATCCGCTTCGCCGCGCTGAAGGAAAAGGCCTCCTAGGAAAGGTCCGTCATGGCCAGAGCGAGAAAAAAAGTCGAGGCGCCGCCGGCGGAACTGTCGATGACGCCGATGATCGACGTGGTGTTCCAGCTGCTGATCTACTTCATCGTGACGATCAAGCCGATCGATGTGATCACCAACCTGGACGTGTTCCGGCCCGCGCCGGACCAGAGCGCCCCCAAGGACCAGCCGCCGCCCAACCTGGTCCGCATCGGGGTCTATCAGGATGGCTATACGGTCAACGATGTGCCGGCCAAGCCGGAGGAGCTGGATGCGGCGCTGTCCAAAATGGCGGAGATCGATGCCGGCCAGACGATCATGATTACCGTGTCCGCGTTTTCGGAGCACGGAATGCTCGTCCGGGCCCTCGATCTGTGCGCAAAAAACGGCCTGAAAAGCCTGTCGGTGGTCAGCGCCTCGAACTGACGATGGTCGCTTGGACATAGGGAGATTGCCATGGATTCAACCATCAAGGCGTTGCACAAGAACGTGATGGAATGGCTGGCGGGCCCGACCGGATCCGTCACCATCCATGTGGCGTTGATTCTTGCCCTGCTGTTTCTGGTGGATTTGTCCATCCGCGAGAAGGATTCGGAAATCGAAGTCAAGGTGGTCGAGATCGACCAGCAGAAGCTGGATGAGCTGATGGAGATCAAGCCGCCCGAGGAACTGCCCGAGATGGTGGATACCGTCACCCCCCCGGACGTGGACGTGGACATGACGCCCCCGGAGATCGAGGACTTTTCCGCGGCGCCGGTCATGGATGAAGTGACGGACCTGGTCATTGCCTCGGACGCCATCAGTCCGATCATCATGAAAAACCTGGCGCCCGGCAACATGGCCAATCGCAGCGGGGCGGGGCGGGCCGCTTCCATCGCCGCCTTCGGCGGCAAATGGGGCCAGTACGCGGAGGCCGCCGTGCTCCGCGCCCTGGAATGGCTGCGCATCAACCAGAATCCGAATGGATCCTGGGGCACGCACGACAAGGAGGCCATGACGGGCCTCGGCATCCTGACCTTCCTGGCCCACGGGGAAACAACCGCTTCCGAAAAATATGGGCCAACGGTCGAACGCGCCATCCGCTTCCTGGTGGCCCGCCAGAACGAAAAAGGCGAATTCTGCAAGACCGACACCACCGCCGGTACCTACTCCCAGGCCATCTGCGTCTATGCCATCAGCGAGGCCTACGGCATGACCCGCATCCCGTCGCTCAAGGGTGCGATGGAAAAAGGCGTGCAGGTGCTGATCGATGGCCAGCAAAGCAAGGGCGGCTACGACTATAAGTTCGCCAAGGGCGACCGCCGCGACACCTCCCTGGGAGGCTGGTGCTGCCAGGCCATGAAGGCCGCCTACATCGGTGGCGCGGAAAACCCCAAGCTGCACGAGGCCATGGAAAAGGCGGTGGAAGACATGAAGTCCGCCCAGAAAACCGACGACGGTGCCTTCTATTACAGCATTGTGGGCCGCAGCCATTCCACGCATAGCATCACGGCGGTGGCTGTGCTCAGCCTTCAGTTGCTGGGCCATGGCAACGACAAGGAAACGCGGGCCGGCCTGAACTTTCTCGGCGGCGCCGATTGCAAATGGGACTCCCCTCCGGAATGGCCAATGTATGCCTGGTATTACATTTCACAGACAAAGTTCCACCAGGGCGGAGCCAACTGGTCCAACTGGAACAATCAGTTCGCGCCCCAGTTCATCCGCGCCCAGCAGGTGTCGGAGGACAAGAAAGTCGGATTCTGGACTTCGGCCGGACTGACCCTCAAGAAGGGAACGACCGGCCGGGAGGACATGCATCCGGTTTATGCCACCACCCTGGCGGCGCTGACCCTGCAGGTCTATTACCGTTTTCTGCCCACCTATCAGCCCATCGAGACCAAGGCCATTGACCAGAAGTCCGACGACGACGTGAAAATCGAAATCCTGTAGACCGGCGGGGTCTTCTCCAGTCTGCATTGGATCCATTTGTCAGTCGGCGTGGAATGCAGAGGGGCAGGCAAGGATGTTGTCCCGCCTGTTTTTTCGCTCTTGTTTCCCCGGCTGCTTTGCTAGAACCCCTGCATGACCGTTGCGGCTCCCATTCGCGTATTGTCCGACGCGGTGATCAACCAGATCGCCGCAGGCGAAGTTGTCGAGCGCCCGGCTTCCGTCCTCAAGGAGCTGGTGGAAAACGCCGTGGACGCCGGAGCGGCGCGCATCGAGGTCGACGTGGTCGACGGGGGACGGCGACTGGTCCGGGTGCGGGATGACGGCTCGGGCATGGACCGCGACAACGCCCTCCTGTCCATCGAACGCCATGCCACCAGCAAGCTGCGCGAGCTGAAGGATCTGGATTCGATCGTCACGATGGGGTTTCGCGGTGAAGCTCTCGCCGCCATCGCCGCGGTTTCGCAGTTTACGCTGATTACAAACCGCGCCGAATCCCCGGCCGGCACGGAGATCCTTGTTTTCGGCGGCCGGGTCCAGGAGGTGCGCGACGCCGGCGCGCCGCCTGGCACCGACATTGCCGTGCGGAATCTGTTTTTCAACGTGCCCGCCCGCCGGAAGTTTCTGCGCTCGGCGCAGACGGAATTCAATCATTTGCGGCAAGCGTTCCTGCTGCAGGCTCTGGGCCATATCGACATCGCCTTTTCGTTGCGCGCCGACGATGCCGATGTCTATCGCCTGCCGGCCTGCCACGACCTGCAGGAGCGAATTCGCGATCTGTACGGGGCGGAGGTTGCCGATCACCTGCAGCCCATTCGCTTTGGCAGCGGTACCGTGACCATCGGTGGGTATGCGGGCCTGCCGCCCTGCAGCCGGACAGATCGCGAATGGCAGGTGGTTTTTATCAACGGCCGCCCTTCGGGTTCGCCCGTGATCAACTTCGCCATTCAAACCGCCTATCGGGACGTGTTGCCGGGCGGTCGCTATGCCCCCGTATTCCTGCAGGTGGACCTGCCGTCCGATTTGGTGGACGTGAACGTTCATCCCGCCAAAAAGGAGGTTCGCTTCCGCCGTCCCACCGAGGTGCGCGATGTCGTCATCGAGGCAATTCGTCAGGCCATCACCGGTCCTGAACTGCCGGGCAGCAAGCGTGCCGCCCGGTCGCCGGACCGCGGACAGGGGCGATCCGTTCCGCCGGTTCCCGCGCCGAAGGCGGACGCTCCCCCTGCGCCTAAGTCGGCCGCGCCGATTCCGACGCCTCCGGTGGGAGTCATTCAGTCGCGGCTGGATTGGACGCCTCTGCCTGATTCCAGCCAGGAGCTTCCCCCGGCCGCGAAGTCTCCCTGGTCGGAATATCGGCTGCTGGGCCGAGTGGGGGGGCTGTACGTCGTCTTGGAGACGGGGGAGGGGCTGGTGCTTCTGGATCCCCGCGCCGCCCACGAACGGGTCATCTACGAACGCCTGCTCGGTGGGCTGGAGAAAGGCAAGGTTCCCGCCCAGGGACTGCTGCCGCCGGCCACCGTAACCCTTTCGCCCATGCAGGCCGTTGCCATGCGCAAGCATCTGGGTCTGCTCCGGAGCATGGGATTCGGCGTGGCAGAGTTTGGTCGTGATGCATTTTTGGTAGACGCCTTGCCCGTTTGGATTGCGGATGTCGCCGCCGGCTCCCTGCTGTCGGATCTGGCCGATGGCCTGATGCAGGGCGGTAAAATGGCGGCCCGGGAATGGGCGCAGTCGCTGATCGCCGCCATTGCGGGCCGCCAGGCCATGGGGCTCCAGCGGGAACTGACCGAGACGGAATTGCATGCCCTTGTCCGTGACCTCGCGCGTGCGGAAATGCCCTATACTTCGCCCCGCGGTAAGCCGACCGTCATTCTGCTGAGTTTTCGCGAACTGAATCGCAAATTCGGTCGCGAGTAGGCGCGGCCGGTCATCGGCTGTCCCGGCGGTTCGGGCATTCGGTCCCTGGCAAGAAAAAGATTGGGCCGGGCGCCGGGGTCTGGCATTCTGCGGCCGGGTCATATGAACGATCTGTTCGCACAGCCACCGCCGGATTCCCCGGCCTCCGGAACCGGCCGCCGCCCCTTGGCGGCCCGCATGCGTCCGCGCACCCTGGAGGATATCGTGGGCCAGGACCACATTTTGGGGCCGGGCAAGCTCCTGCGGCGGGCCATCGAGGCGGACCGGTTGTCGAGCATCATCCTCTACGGTCCCGCCGGCTGCGGAAAAACCTCGCTGGCGGAGGTCATTGCCCGGACGACCCGCCGGGCGTTCGACCGCTCCAGCGGGGTTTTGTCGAACGTGGCGGGGCTGCGGCAATCCCTGGAGGCGGCCAAGCAGCGGCGCGCGGCCTCGGGGCGGGAGACCATCCTGTTCATTGACGAGATTCACCGCTTCAACAAGGCGCAGCAGGATGTTTTGCTGCCGTACGTGGAGGAGGGGGCGGTCACCCTCATCGGCGCCACGACCCACAACCCGTTTTTCTTCATCAACAACCCGTTGACCTCGCGCAGCCAGATCTTTCAGCTGGAGCCGCTCAACGCTGATGCCGTCGCTGTGCTCCTGCAACGGGCCCTGGAACATCCCGACGGCCTGGGACACCTGAACATCCGGATGGACGCCCCGGCCATGGCGCATCTGGCGGCCGTCTGCGAAGGGGATGGCCGGCGCGCTCTCAACGCCCTGGAAATCGCCGCGCTGACGACGCCGCCGGCTCCGGACGGTTTCATCCATATCACGCGGGCGGTGGCGGAAGAGAGCATCCAGAAAAAGGCCGTGGTGTATGACCACGACGAAGACGGACACTACGACACCATTTCGGCGTTCATTAAAAGCGTCCGGGGTTCGGATCCCAACGCGGCGCTCTACTGGCTGGCCAAGATGCTCTATGCCGGGGAGGATCCCCGCTTCGTGGCGCGTCGGCTCGTGATCCTGGCCAGCGAAGACATCGGCAACGCCGATCCGCGCGGGCTCAGTGTGGCGGTCGCAGCCCTGGAGGCGGTGGATTTCGTCGGCATGCCAGAGGCGCGGATCGCCCTCGCCCAGGCGACAACCTATCTGGCGACCGCCCCCAAAAGCAATGCGGCCTATCTGGGCATCGAAGCCGCTCTGGCCGATGTGAAGGAAGGCCGCACCCTGCCCGTGCCCCGCCATTTGCGCAGTACCGGGTCCAAGCGCGCCGCCCAGACCTTTGGCCATCAGGGCTACAAGTACGCCCACGATTTCGAAGGGCATTTCGTGGACCAGGAATACGTGCCCACGGACAAAATCTACTATGAACCCACCACGGCCGGCTACGAGGATGTCATCCGCCGGCGCATCGCCCATTGGACCAGCCTGCGGCAGGCGGCCCGGCCCCATCCTCCGCCTGCGAATCCGCCCGCCAAGAACGAATCTTGACCGGACCGCATGACTCTAAAGTTGGGCGAGGATGGACTTGATTTCAGGCCCGGCTTATTTATAGAATTGTTTGAATATCAGGAGAAGGCGGGATGACCATGATGCGGGTAAGAATGGGATTGGCAGCGGCGGCGGGCCTGATGGCAGGGGCCCTGGCGTGGGCGGCCTCTTCATCGTCCGTCGATTCCTATGCCAAGGTCGAGGCCGAATCCCTGGTGCGTAGCCCCCAGAATTCCTGGGCCCGGGCCATTCTGTTTACCGATGTATTGAAAACGCCGCCGGATGGTCGCACCAAGCGCCTGGGGCGCACGGAATACCGGGAGATGATCCTGGAAACCGCCGGCTCGGTGTGGGTTCCGGCCGACATCAGCGACAAGTTTCAGACCCTGCAGGCGGGCAGCATCTATTCCTTCGCCGGCACAGTGGACCAAGTGTCCCGGCGCTATTACGTGATCGTGGATGCGTGTTATACGATTCAAACCGCCGACAACTTGAAAGAGCATTGGACGGACATGCTCAATCCGGCGGCGGAAACGGCCGCCACCGATGTTTCGGAACCCGCCCTGCAGGCCCTGCTGGTCGAAGCTCAAAGCCGCCTGATTCAACTGGCGAAGGAAAACAACACCACGGTGGCCAATTTGATCGAAATGCAGACGGATGGCGGGCAGCGGATCGCGGCCAACATCGTGGCAGATGCCCTTCAGGGGGAATTGCGTGCCCAAAACAAGACCGCCGAGGAATTGATGATTGGCGCGGTTTTGGCCCTGCTCCAAAAACAATCCGTGCTGGAGGAATCCGCCAAAGTCGGCAGTGAAACGCCCGCCACGGAAGAAATTCCGGTTCCGGAACCGGAGGCCCAGGAACAACCGGCCACCCGCCCGGAAGAAACACCCGGCGAAGCGGAACCCGCACCCGTGGCAATGGCGGAGGAAATGCCGCCGGCCACGGTGGAGGAATCTGCCGCTGCGGCAGACGTTCCGGAAGAAGTTCCGGCAGAGGGAATGATTGCGGAACTGCCGGCCGAAACGCCGGCGGCGCTGGAACCCGAGCCGGTGGTTCTGGAAGAGGAGCTTCCGGCCGACACAGCAGAAAAAGCCGTGGCTCCGCCGGAATCCGCGGAAGAAGTATCCGCAGAAGACGCGATTTCAGAACTGCTGGCTCAACCACCTCCCGTTCCGGAACCTGCACCGATTGCCATGGAGGAAGGAATTCTCCCTGATGCACTTGTGCAAACGCTCGTTCCGTCAGAAGCTGCGGAAGGAGTTCCCACGGATGATATGCTTGCGGAACTCCTGGAACAGACCCCGGCCTGGCCGGTAACCGAACCGATGGTCACGGAGGAGGAAATCCCCGCGGTCGCGTTCGAGGCAGCGCTCGAACCAGCGGAATCTGGGGAAGGAATGCCCACGGAAGACGCGATTTCCGCAATGCTGGAACCGACACCTGCAGAACCGGAACCAGAGGCGGCAGCCATGTTGGATGATTTACTTGCCGGCCTGGTCGAGGAAGAAACAAGTTCTACGGAAGCAGAAGCGCCATCGCTGCCGGACACCCCGACGGAAATGCCCCGGGAGGAAACGGTGGAAGCCATTCCGGAAACGGGCGGGGAAATGCCCCCTGGCGAGGCATGGGAATCCGTAGAAAGCGAGGCGGAGGACCATCTGCCAACTGAATTAGGGGAAACTCCAGCAGCGGATGGTATGCCTGTCGGGGAAATGCCCACAGAGGAATGGCCCGCCGCCGAGGCCGCTGCGCGCCCCTCCAGCAGCCGGGCCGTTGTCCCGCTGACACCCGAACAGCCGGAAATCGTGCCCATGGTCAGCGTTCGGCCAACCAAAGCGGAAATGGCCCAAATCAAGAAGCAGGATGCGTTGGAACAGCGCGAAGCCAAGTTGCAGGCGAAACGTGCCCTTGCAGAAGAGAAAGCCCGCCAACGGGAAGAGGTTCGGCAGGCCCAACAAGAAGCCAGGCGCCAGGCGGCCGCCGAAAAGAAAGCTGCGGCTGAAGCGCGTAAAGCGGAACGAGAAGCGAAAAAGCAGCAGATCGCTCAAGCCCGGCGCGAAGCGGCAGAAAAACGTAACGCCGAGATCGCAAGCCAGAAGGAAAAAGCGGCCGCGGCCAAAGCCGAAGCCATGGCTCGTCAGCAAGAAGTCGCCGCCGCCAAGGCCCAGGCACGGGAAGACGCCCGGAAGGAAGCGGAAGCTGCCGCAAAAGCCGAGGCCGAAGAACAGGCGCGCATGAAGGCGGCAGCCGCTGCGGAGGCCAGGGCCGCTGTTCAGGCCCGAAAAGAAGCGGCCGCCGCTCGGGCCCAAGCCCAGCAAGAGGCTCGTGAGCAGGCCCAGGCCGAAGCTAGGGCCCGCAAGGAAGCCGAGGCGGAAGCAGCCCAAGAGGCGGTCAAGGAGCCGGTGGAAGCTCCTGAGGCCGGCAAGGTCCCGGAGTGGATGGAACCTGTTTACTTTTA
>JAAZBB010000011.1 GCA_012514035.1 Lentisphaerota bacterium
CGGAAATCCTTCGCCCGCAGCTTCGCGGCGACCTCTTCGGCCGCCGCGGTCTGCTTGTCCGTCACCGGAATCAGCACCGCCTGCACCGGCGCCAGCCACAGCGGAAACGCCCCGGCGTAGTGCTCGATCAGGATGCCGAAAAACCGCTCCAGGCTGCCCAGCAGCGCACGATGCACCATGTACGGCCGGTGATCCTGGCCGTCCGGCCCGGTATAGGTCATGTCAAAGCGGTCCGGCAGGTTGAAATCGAACTGCACGGTGCTCATCTGCCACTGACGGCCGATCGCGTCGCGCGTTTTCAGGTCAATCTTCGGCCCGTAGAACGCCCCGCCGCCTTCGTCCATTTCAAACGGAATGTTTTCCGCCTTCAGCGCCGCCTCCAGCGAGCGCTGGGCCAGCTCCCAGCGCGCGGGATCGCCCACGGCCTTCTCCGGCCGCGTCGCCAGGTAGGCCGTGATGTCTTCAAAGCCGAACGCCCGCCACATCGCGATGGCAAAGCGCACGCAGTCGCGCACCTCCTGCTCGACTTGCTCCTCGGTGCAATAGATGTGCGCATCGTCCTGCGTGAACCCCCGAACCCGCATCAGACCGTGCAGCACCCCCGCCCGCTCGTAGCGGTACACCGTGCCCAGCTCCGCCCAGCGCAGCGGCAGCTCCCGGTACGACCGCTTGCGGTTCTGGTAGATCTGGATGTGAAACGGGCAGTTCATCGGCTTGATGTAGTAGCGCTGCTCGTCGATCTCCATCGGCGCGTACATGTTCTCGCTGTAGAACCCCAGATGCCCCGAGGTCTCCCACAACCCCGCCCGCCCGATGTGCGGCGTGTACAGCATCTCGTAGCCCGCCCGGAAATGCTCCCGGCGCCAGAATTCCTCGATGATCGAGCGCACCCGCGCACCCTTCGGATGCCAGTGCACCAGCCCCGGCCCGACACTCTCCTGGATGCTGAACAAATCCAAATCACGCCCCAGCACGCGGTGGTCCCGCAGCTTGGCCTCCTCCAGCATCTTCAGGTGCGCCTCCAGATCCGCCTGCGACAGGAACGCCGTCCCGTACAGCCGCTGCATCATCTGGTTTTTTTCGTCGCCCCGGAAATACGCTCCCGCCACGCTCTGCAGCTTGAACGCCTTGATGGCGCCTGTGCTTTTCACGTGCGGCCCGCGGCACAGATCCGTGAAATCGCCCGTATGATACAGGCTGATCGTCTCGCCTTCGGGAATATCCGCCAGCCGTTCCAGCTTGTACGTCTGCCCCCGCCCCTTCATCAGTTCCAGCACCTCTTCGCGCGTCTTTTCCTCGCGCACGAACGGCAGGTCTTCCGCCACGATTCTGGCCATTTCCGCCTCGATCGCCGGAAAGTCTTCTTCCGTCAGCCGGTGCTTCAGGTCGAAATCATAATAAAACCCGTCCTCGGTGTCCGGGCCGATATCAAACAAGGCGTCCGGCCACAACCGCTGAACCGCCGACGCCATCACATGCGCCGCGCTGTGGCGCATCGTCTCCAAACCAACTGAATCCGGTTTCATGAAAATGGGGCAGAATCCTTCTGTTAAAGCGCCACAACTTACCCCTCCGCCCCCGCAAAGTCAATGCACCACACCGCCAACAACACGCGCCCCATCCCTGTCAGTGTCAGACACTGACAATGTTGACAATTCATTCCGAGTCCACCGGCTGCGTCCCGGCAGCCCCCCCTTCAAAAAAAACAGCGCCCCCCCCCTTGACAATCCGCCCGCCGCGTGTTTCTATATACAGAAACATACCGGAAAACCCTACATGAACCCAGGCCCCCATATGCTGCTCGACACCTTCCCTGACCGTGCGAATTTCGACGCTCTCCTCGACGCCTCCTCCGTCGTCCCGGTCGGCGCCCGCATCCTCGCCGACACCGAGACGCCCGTCTCTGTCCTCGCCCGCTTCGCTCCTCGCCATCCGCGGCTCTTCCTTCTCGAAAGCGCCGAGGGCGGCGAACGCTGGGGCCGCTATTCCTTCATGGGTGTCACCGCCCGCGCCACCGTCGCCGTCTACCCCCGCGATGTCGTCGTTCGTCAAGGCATCGACGAAAAACGCATCCCCCATAACGGCGACCCGCTTTCCGTCCTGCGCGACCTCATGAAACCCTATTCCCTCGCCCACCTGCCCGGCCTGCCCCGCCTCTGCGGCGGCCTCGTCGGCTATTTCTCCTATGAAATGATCCACTTCTTCGAGTCCCGCGTCCCCAACACCCTGCCCCCCGAACGCCCCCTCGCCGAATTCGTCATCCCCGACACCCTCCTCATCTTCGACAACGTCAACCACACCCTCACCGCCCTCGCCCTCGCCTTCCGGGAAGACGGCAATCCCGATACCCTCTATGACGCCGCCCGCGCCCGCGTCCAGGACCTGCTTGCCACCTTGGCCCAGCCCGTCCCCGCCAGCCACGTGTCCGCTCCGGCCCCCATCCGCCTCCCCGCTCCCGTCCATCCCCCCGAAGAATTCAAGGCCATGGTCGCCACCGTCAAGGAGCACATCACCGAAGGCGACATCATCCAGTGCGTCATCTCCCAGTCCTTCGTCGGCCCCGCCCCCGCCGACCTCGTCAGCCTCTACCGCGCCCAGCGCCACGTCAACCCCTCCCCCTATCTCTTCTTCCTCAAGGCCCAGGACTCCACCCTCATCGGCTCCTCCCCCGAAACCATGATCCGACTCGACCACCGCACCGCCACGCTGCGCCCCATCGCCGGCACCCGCCCCCGCGGCGCCACCGAACAGGAAGACCGCAAGCTCGCCGACAGCCTCCTCCAGGACGAAAAGGAGCGCGCCGAACACCTCATGCTGGTTGACCTCGGCCGCAACGAACTCGGACGCGTCGCCCTCCCCGGCACCGTCCAAGTCACCGACCTGATGGTCGTCGAACGCTACTCCCACGTCATGCACCTCGTCTCCAACATCACCGCCGACCTCGAACCCGGCCACGACGCCTTCGACCTTCTCGCCTCCTCCTTCCCTGCCGGCACCCTCTCCGGCGCCCCCAAAATCCGCGCCATGGAAATCATCGCCGTTCTGGAGAAGGAACCGAGAGGCCCCTACGGTGGCGCCGTCGGCTACATTTCCTTCGACGGCAACATGGACTTCTGCATCTGCATCCGCACCGCCGTCGCCGAACACGGGAGGCTCAGCATCCGCGCCGGCGCCGGCATCGTCGCCGACTCCGACCCCGACACCGAACTCCAGGAAACCCGCAACAAAGCCGCCGCCATGTCCCGCGCCCTCCAGCTCCTCCAAACCGCCCAGCAAGCCGAAGCCCAAGCCAAGTGATCCAACCGCAATTCTTAATTCTTCACTCTGAATTCTTAATTGGAAATCCCATGATCCTCATGATCGACAACTACGACTCCTTCACCTACAACCTCGTCCAGTACCTCCGCGAAATGTCCGCCGACGTCCGGGTGGTCCGCAACGACGCCATCACCGTGGCGGAGATCGAGACGTTCACCCCCTCCGCCCTCGTCATCTCCCCCGGCCCCGGCCGCCCCGAAAACGCCGGCATCTCCTGCGACGCGATCCGCGCTTTCGCCGGCAAGATTCCCATCCTCGGCGTCTGCCTCGGCCACCAGGCCATCGGCCTCGTCTACGGCGCCACCGTCGTCCACGCCAGGAAACTCATGCACGGCAAGGTCTCCGAAATCACCTGCGACGGCCAGGGCATCTTCAAAGGCCTCGACAGCCGCCCCTTCAAGGCCATGCGCTACCACTCCCTCGCCATCGAAAAGGGCACCCTCCCCGACTCCCTCGCCGTCTCCGCCACCGCCACCGACGACGGCGAAATCATGGGCCTGCGCCACAAGCAATTCCCCATCGAAGGCATCCAGTTCCACCCCGAATCCATCATGACCCCCGTCGGCAAGCGGATTCTGCGGAATTTCTTGCGAAATTCCCTGCCTGCGGCAGAGAGTTCAGAGGTCAGGGTTCAGGGTTCAGTCAAATGACAACCCACACACAACACCGGATTTTCCACGTCATGGAAAACTTTTCCGCCATTTTCCCACGCTATGGAAAAAAGTTTTCCACACCGTGGAAAACTCTGCGATCCCCCAACCCTTTTGAACCACAGAGAACACAGAGATTCACAGAGAATTTAATGAGAACACTCTCTGTGCCCCTCTGTGGTGAAAAATGTTTTCGGTTTTTCCCTGAACCCTGAACTCTGAACCCTCAAAAGGCCCTCCATGAACATCTCCATCCCCGCCCTCCTCAAGAAACTCATCGCCCGCCAGGACCTCGCCGAAGCCGAAGCCTACGAAGCCATCACCGGCATCCTCTCCGGCGCCTTCACCGAAGGCCAGATCGGCGGCTTCCTCGCCACCCTCGCCGCCAAAGGCGAAACCATCGATGAAATCGCCGGCGGCGCCCGCGCCATGCGCGCCGCCGCCACCCGCATCCAGTCCCTTGCCCCCGACACCCTCGACACCGTCGGCACCGGCGGCGACGGCGGCATCACCTTCAATATCTCCACCACCGTTGCTTTCGTCGCCGCCGGCGCCGGCGCCGTCGTCGCCAAGCACGGCAACCGAGCCAGCTCCGGCAAAAGCGGCAGCGCCGACTGCCTCGAATGTCTCGGCCTCAACCTCGCCGCCGACCCCGAAGTCATGGAACAGGCCCTAAACGAAATCGGCATCACCTTCATGTTCGCCCCCACCTTCCACAAGGCCATGCGTTTCGCCGGGCCCATCCGCAAACAGCTCGGCGTGCGCACCCTCTTCAATCTCCTCGGTCCCCTCACCAACCCCGCCGGCGCCCCCTGCCAACTGCTCGGCGTCTTCGCCCCCAACCTCACCGAAGCCTTCGCCGAAGTCCTCCAGAAACTCGGCTCCCGCCGCGTCCTCGTCGTCCACGGACACGACGGCATGGACGAAATCACCCTCACCACCACCACCCGCTGCTCCGAACTCAAGAATGGCGTCGTCAAGACCTACGACATCGATCCCGCCAACTACTTCGGCGACTACTGCTCCCCCGCCGACCTCGAAGGCGGCGAGCCCGCCGACAACGCCGCCATCACCCGCGGTATTTTGGAAGGCCAGATCACCGGCCCCAAGCGCGACATCGTCCTGCTCAACGCCGCCGCCTCCCTCCTCGCCGCCAACCGCTGCACCGATCTCGCCGACGGACTGAAACAGTCTGCCGCCGCCATCGACTCCGGCGCCGCCCTCGACAAGCTCGAAAAACTCATCGCCTTCTCCAAGTCCTGAAGCCAAACTACGAAAAGCGCTAAATACTCGAAATGAAATCCAATCTATACCATCCTTCTTTTTCGCGCTTTTCGCGTGTTTCGTAGTTGGAGTTCCCATGTCCTTCCTCGACCAAATCCTCTCCGCCAAACAGGCCGAAATCGCCGCCGCCCGCCGCCTCAGGCCGCAGGCCGACCTCGAACGCCTGGCCGCCAAGCGCGACGATTTCCGCGGCTTCGCCGCTTCCCTCGCCCGCCCCGGCGTCCGCATCATCGCCGAAATCAAGCGCGCCTCGCCCTCCCTCGGCGACATCCGCCCCGACCTGCATCCCGGCGACCTCGCCGCCGCCTACCAGGACGGCGGTGCCGCCGCCCTCTCCGTCCTCACCGAACCCGCCTTCTTCAAAGGCTCCGCTCAGGATCTCCAGCGCGCCCGCCACGTCACCGATCTGCCCGTCCTGCGCAAGGACTTCATCCTCGACCCCTATCAGGTCTACGAGACCGCCGCCATGGGCGCTGATGCCATGCTCCTTATCGTCCGCATCCTCGACGACGAGCAACTCGCCTCCCTCACCGCCCTCGCCCACGGCATCGGCCTTGAAACCCTCGTCGAAATCCACGACGAAGCCGACGCCAGGCGCATCCTCGATCTCATCCCGCCCGTCGTCGGCATCAACAACCGCGACCTCGCCCATTTCCGCACCGATACCACCCAGGCCGCCCGCCTCGCCGCCCTCCTGCCCCAGGGCTCCGCCGTTGTCGCCGCCAGCGGCATCCACTCCGCCGACGACATCCAGCGCGCCCTCGCCGCCGGAATCCGCCGCTTCCTCATCGGCGAAATCCTCATCCGCGCTCCCGCCCCCGCCGCCCTCCTCAGCGAATGGACCGCCCTTCCCGTCCCCAACCTCCTGAATTCTTAATTCTCAATTCTTCATTTTTAATTCCTAATTGATATGTTTCTCCCCCACGTCAAAATCTGCGGCATCACCCGGCGCTCCGACGCCCTTTTCTGCGTCGACGCCGGCACCGGGGCCCTCGGCGCAGTCTTCTACCCCAAAAGCCCCCGCAACGTCTCCGCCGAGCAGGCTCGCCGCCTCTTCGACGGCCTGCCCCCCGAGATCGCCCGCGTCGGCGTCTTCGTCAATGCCTCCGTCGACTTCATGCTGCAGATCGCCCGCGAAGCCCGCCTCGACACCATCCAGATGCACGGCGAGGAAACCGTCGAAACCTGCGCCGCCCTTCTGCGCGAAGGATTCCACGTCGTCCAGGCCATCAAGCGCACCGGCCCCGGGCTGCTCAGCGCCGGCCGTGCCCTGCCGATGAAAGCCGACGTCCTGGTCGAATGCGGACGCGGCGCCCTCCCCGGCGGCAACGGCATGGCCTGGAACTGGTCCGCCGCCGCCCCCCTTGCCGATTTCCGCCCCTTCGCCATCGCCGGCGGGCTCAATGCCGAAAACCTCGCTGCCGCCGCCCGCGACTCCCGCGCGGCCGGCTTCGACGCCTCCTCCGGCGTTGAGTCCGCCCCCGGCGTCAAGGACGAGGCCGACGTCCGCGCCTTTCTCCGCGCCGCCGCCGAACTGCCCCCGGCCACCGTTCCGTTCTCCTGGAAAGGCCTCCGATGAGCCACCCGCGCCTCGAAAACCTCAACATCGAATCCGTCGCTCCGCTCGCCACCCCGCGCGAAATGAAGGCCGCCATTCCCCTGTCCGCCGCCGCCGCCGCTACCGTCGCCCGCGGACGTGAAACCCTCGAGCGCATTCTCGACGGCGAGGACCCGCGCCTGATCGCCGTGGTCGGCCCCTGTTCCATCCACAACCTCGATGCCGCCGGGGAATACGCCGGACGCCTCAAAACCCTCGCCGATGAAATCGCCGGCTCCATCTTCGTCGTCATGCGCGTGTATTTCGAGAAGCCCCGCTCCTCCATCGGCTGGAAGGGCCTCATCAACGACCCCTACATGAACGACACCTTCCACATCGAGGAAGGCATCCGCATGGCCCGCCATTTTCTGTTCCGCGTCGCCGAACTCGGCCTGCCCGCCGGCACCGAGCTCCTCGACGTCCTCATGCCCCAGTACATCGGCGACCTCATCTCCTGGAATGTCATCGGTGCGCGCACCGCCGAGGCCCAGACCCACCGCGAAATCGCCAGCGGCATCTCCACGCCCATCGGCTTCAAGAACGGCACCGACGGCTCCCTCGATGCCGCCATCAACGGCGTCCGCTCCGCCATGGGCCCCCACCACTTCCTCGGCGTCACCGAAGACGGCCTCCCCGCCGTCTTCTCCACCACCGGCAATTCCTATCCCCACGTCGTCCTCCGCGGCGGCCGAAAACCCAACTACGACGCTGTCTCCATCGCCGCCTGCGTCGCCGCCCTCCGCGACGCCCACCTGCCGCAGAACCTCATCGTCGACTGCTCCCACGGCAATTCCGGCAAGAAAGCCGACCGCCAGGGATTGGTGCTGAAGGACGTGCTCACCCAGATCGAAGCCGGGCAGCGCGCCATCCGCGGCTTCATGCTCGAAAGCAACCTCGAAGGCGGCCACCAGCCCATGCAGGCCAACCCCGCCCTTCTCAACCCCCGCTGTTCCGTCACCGACGAATGCATCGACTGGCCTGCCACCGAGGAGTTGCTGAAAGAGGCCCATGCCCGAATCCGCAAAGTTATCAACTAGACAGGATGACAGGATTTACAGGATGAACAGGATTCCCAATCAATCTATTGTCCGCCGTCTGCAGGACGTGGCACCATTGTCCGCTGTCCGCAGGACGTGGATGCAGAGGATTTATTTTGGGTTTTGGCGGGGCTGTTACGCGAAAATAACCGGTAGATTTTCCGATGGGGGCGCTTCGCGGACGACCCGAGCAGGACTCGTGTCCGCGAGGGGTCGGCCTCGGAGCGTCCACGCGGAAAAGATGCCAGTTGGTTTTCGCGCCGCCAAAACCCGAAAGAAATCCTCTCTCCCCAGCCCCCGCCACGCTCCACCACTTTCGCTCCAAGACCCTGAACCCCGAACCCTGAACCCTCTCCCCCTATGAACAAACTCATCGGCCAATACCCCGACGCCACCGGCCACTTCGGCCCCTACGGCGGCCGCTTCGTCGGCGAAACCCTCGTGTCCGCCCTCCTCGACGTTGAAGCCGCGTGGTCCTCCGCCAAAGCCGACCCCGCTTTCATGGCCGACTTCCGCGCCATGCTCCGCGACTACGCCGGCCGCCCCACCCCTCTCGACCTCGCCGAACGCCTCTCCGACACCCTCGGCGGTGCGCGCCTTTGGCTCAAGCGCGAAGACTGCACCCACACCGGCGCGCACAAAATCAACAATGTCGTCGGCCAGGGCCTCCTCGCCCGCCGCATGGGCAAGCGCCGCGTCATCGCCGAAACCGGCGCCGGCCAGCACGGCGTCGCCACCGCCACCATCGCCGCCCGTTTCGGCTTCGACTGCAAAGTTTTCATGGGCGCCGAAGACGTCCGGCGCCAGGCCCCCAACGTCCGCCGCATGGAACTCCTAGGCGCGCAAGTCATCCCCGTCACCTCCGGCACCGCCACGCTCAAGGACGCCATGAACGAGGCCCTCCGCTACTGGTCCGGCACCAGCGCCGACACCTTCTACGTCATCGGCACCGTCTCCGGCCCGCACCCCTACCCCGAAATGGTCCGCGACTTCCAGCGCGTCATCGGCGATGAAGCCCGCGCCCAGATGCTGGAGAAGACCGGCAAACTGCCCGACCTCCTCGTCGCCTGCGTCGGCGGCGGCTCCAACGCCATGGGCCTCTTCTATCCCTTCCTCGACGACCCCTGCGAAATGCTCGGCGCCGAAGCCGCCGGCGACGGACTCGACACCCCCCGCCACGCCGCCTCCATTATCGGCGGCTCCCCCGGCGAACTCCACGGCGCGCTGACCTATCTCCTCCAATCCGACGAAGGACAGATCCACGAAGCCTGGTCCATCTCCGCCGGCCTCGACTACCCCGGCGTCGGCCCCGAACACGCCCTCCTCCACGACCTCAAACGCGTCCGATACGAAGGCGTCACCGATCGCGAAGCCCTCGATGCCTTCCAAGCCCTGTGCCGCCACGAAGGCATCATCCCCGCCCTCGAAAGCGCCCACGCCCTCGCCGCTGCCATGCGCGAGGCCAAAAAGCGTCAGAAAGACCAGAACATCCTCGTCAACCTCTCCGGCCGCGGCGACAAGGACCTGGATCACGTCTTGGCCTGGCTGAAGGAACACCCAGGCCAGAATTCAGAAGTCAGGAGCCAGGAGTCAGAATGAGACCCCTTAGGATTTTCCACACTATGGAAAACTTTTTCGCGCTTTTTCCACACTATGGAAAAAAGTTTTCCACACTGTGGAAAACTTTCCGATCTGAACAGCCTCCTTCCCCACAGAGAACACAGAGTTTCACAGAGATAAATCTCCATTCTCTGTGCCCCGCTGTGCCCTCTGTGGTGAAAAATGTTTTCGGTTTCCTCCTAAACCCCGAACCCTGAACCCTCCTTAACCATGAACCGCATCACCGCCACCTTCCAGAAACTCGCCGCTGCCCACAAAAAGGCCCTCGTCGGCTACCTGACCGCCGGCGACCCGAATCCGGAGACCAGCTTCGACATCCTGCGCGCCGCCGTGACCTCCGGCCTCGACATCCTCGAACTCGGCGTCCCCTTCTCCGACCCCACCGCCGATGGCCCCGTCATCCAGGAAGCCTCCCAGCGGGCGCTGCGCGCCGGCATGACGTTGACCAAGACCTTGGAAATGGCCGTGCGCCTGCGTGCCGAATCCGACATTCCCATCATGCTCTTCGGCTACTACAACCCCCTCTTCAAGTACGGCCTCGACCGCATCGCCAAGGCGGCCCATGCCGCCGGCGTGGACGGCCTGCTCGTCGTCGATCTCCCGCCCGAGGAGGCCGGGCCGCTGAAGACCGCCCTCCAGGGCACCGACATCCAGATCGTCTTCCTCGTCGCCCCCACCACGCGCCCCGACCGCGTCAAAAAAATCGCCGCCGAAACCGGCGGCTTCCTCTATCTCGTCACCAAGGCTGGCACCACCGGCGAAGGCGGACTCGACTACGAGGCCATCCGCCAGCACGCCGCCGAAGTCAAAGCCGTCAGCCCCCTCCCCGTCTGCCTCGGCTTCGGCATCCGCAACGGCGACGACGCGGCAAAACTCGCACCCATGGCCGACGGCATCATCGTCGGCTCCACCCTCTGCAACGTCGTCGGACAAGCCCCCTGGGCCCCCGACCTCCCCGAGCGCATGGCCGCCAAGATCCAGGATCTGCGCGCCGGCCTCGACCGGAGCTGAAGCCCTGTCTCACGCCAAGACGCAAAGCCGCCAAGAATGGCAACCGGACGTTCTTGTCCGCATTCCCGCCTTTTGGAGGGGCGGGTTCCACCCCGTCCGCATTTTCGATCACGGTCCCGGCCCGCGTGGAAGCGGGCCCTCCAGAAATCGAAATATGTCCCCGCCGCGCCTCTGTGCGAGAGACCAGTTGTCCGGTCCCTAGCAGCTCACTGCTGACCCGGGCACAAAACCGTCCGAAAGCCCTGGCTGTGATGGGTCTCCCCCGGATTGCGGCCGGAGCACATTCCAATCCGGCACTGGTAGGCGTAGCCGCTCCACGCGCCGCTGCGAAATACGCGGTTGGTGCCCTCTTCGTCCGGAAACCGACCGAAACACCACTCCCTCACGTTGCTCGCCATGTCGTACAACCCGTAATCGTTCGCAGCGAAAGACCCCACGGGACTGGTATACGGAATGATTCCATCGTTGTATGCCGGGTGAAATCCCCGCGTCGGACTCGTGTCGTAACTATTTTGAAAACTAAACATCGTCGTACTTTCGTAATTCGCTCTTGCATGCTGGATTTCGTCGCTGTCGGTCCAGGGGAACCGTCGGCTGACGGCTCCGCCACGAGCCGCGTACTCCCATTCCTCGCTGGTGGGCAACCGGTAGCCGGCCACTGAGGTCTGGACAACCTCGTCCCTGCGGCCGGTCCGGTACACGACTCCGTTGATCGTATAGACCGTCGGCCGCCCCTCCCTCTCGCTGCGGGCGTTGCACCATTTTACCACGTCGTACCAGTTCACCGTGTGCACCGGATGGTTGGCCGCCTTGCCGCTTCCGGCGTTGTCGAAGGTGTAGCCGTTGGTGATGGCCCAGGCGTACACCTCGTCCCACAGGGCCTTCGTCACTTCGTACTGGTCCATGAAGAAAGAGCGCACGGACAGGTTGTAGGCGGCCGGAAAATAGTCTGCGGCATAAGACTCCCCCGCCGCCAGGATGTTGGTCCCCTCATTCGTGCCGGCGGGAATCAGCACCATGTCTTCAGGCAACGGTTCGCCGCTGATGGCGATCACCCCTTGCATCGCGCTGTGAAACTGGCAGATGTAGTACAGGATATCGGGGGCATTCAGGGGGACCGTAAACAGGATCGTGCCCGATTCGATACCGTTCGTACTCAGGCCATCGTTGTACGAATCGCCGGTCCCCGTCGTCGGACTGGACTTGATCCAGAACGGATTTCCCGGCGAATCGATCTCAATCGCATAGGATTGGCCTCGCACCAAATTCAGGACGGGATTGGCTTCGCCGTCGATCAGATATGCCGACGTGCCGGAATTGCTGACGGCGAAGACGGGAAGCCATGTCGCCACAACCCGGAACAGCATCGGAACGGAAACGGTTATCGGCTCCGTTCCGGCAGTCACCATATGGTCCAGGCATTGTCCCGCCTCCCCGGTGAAATTGGTCCAGGGGCCATTCGCCGACGGCGCCCACTC
The DNA here is from genome assembly GCA_012514035.1 of Lentisphaerota bacterium. GTDB lineage: Bacteria > Verrucomicrobiota > Kiritimatiellia > CAIQIC01 > Lenti-01 > Lenti-01. The sequence continues at coordinate 11,996 of JAAZBB010000011.1, forward strand.
GACGCGATAGCTGGCCGCGTTCGACATTGGACTGAACGTCAGTTGGCCGGTGAAATCAAACGACTCGATCACCGCGGGCTGTTGAGCAGGCGCCTCCAGCAAGCCTGCAAGCAAGATGGCCAGGGTCCATGTGTACTTGCTCATCGCCGTCTCCTTGCCAGCCGGCGGCCCGTCCATGTTGCATCACCCAACGACCGCCTACTGTGAAGCCTAACGAAACCATGCCATGGCATGGATGGAGGTTCAATGCCGTGTTGATTAAAAATGGGTTAATCCCCCATGCCTCTGACCTCCCCTCTCGCATGGCGAAAAATCCGCGGCCCCTGCGCCGGCCTCGACCGGAGCTGACCAATCGAACCATTCAACGCAAGAGTCGCAAGGGGCGCAACAGGTCACAAACGTAGTACGAACCAAGCTGATCGGGTTTTGGCTGTTCACTCACTTTCCTTCTGTCCGGCGTTTGCGTTCCTTTCGCGTCTCTTGCGCCTCTTGCGTTAATGAGTCTTCGGCTGTTTTTTGGATATTGAGTCCCTCCCCTCCCCATGAAACACTCCCCCCATGCCCGCCGAGGCCCCTATTTTCCACCGCTACATCCGCGACGAGGCGCATTACTCGGAAGTCCTCCTTCGCGCGCGGGAGGTGGACAAGACGCTCTGGATCGGCACGTCGGACCTGAAGGATGTCTTCATCATGCGCGGGAAAACGGCCCGGCCTTTTCTCGGCGAGTTGGCCGACTTGATTAAAAAGGGCATCAGCGTCCGCCTGATCCACGCCAAGGAGCCCGGGCCCAATTTCCGCAAGGACTTTGACCGCTATCCCGTGCTCGTGAAAGGACTCGAACGCGTTCTGTGCCCGCGAGTGCACTTCAAGCTGTTGATCTTCGACCTGCGCGAGGCCTACATCGGCTCCGCCAACCTCACCGGGGCGGGCATCGGCATGAAGAGCGACGGCAAGCGAAACTTCGAAGCCGGCCTCTGGACCAACGATCCCGAACTCGTCGCAGCGGCCATCGCCCAGTTCGATTCGGTTTGGATGGGCGAACCCTGCGACACCTGCCGCCGAAAGGCCTTCTGCGGCGATACAATCGAATGATCTTTGCCGCAGAGAACGCAGAGAGCTCGAGCGGGAAGGAAAGGGTTTCAAGCCGAGACGGCAAGCGCACCTTGGCGATGCGCGAATGGAACATCGTTTTTCCAGTCTTTGCGTCTTAGCGGCTTGGTGTGAGAATGCCCTCCCTGCCTCCCTGGGTTTGAATCTTCTGGACCATCGGGTATATTGAACTGAAACTCAACCGCAGGAGAACACCTCATGGCCACCATCACATTCAAAGGCAACCCCATCCACACATCCGGCGAACTGCCGGCCAAGGGCGTAAAGGCTCCGGACTTCAAGCTGACCCAAACCGACCTTTCGAACGTCTCGCTGAAGGATTTCGCGGGCAAGAAGAAGATCCTCAACATCGTCCCGAGCCTCGACACCGGCGTCTGCGCGATGTCAGCCACGAAATTCAACGCGGCGGTGTCCGCGCTGGGCGACACAGTCCTGCTGAACATCTCCGCCGACCTGCCCTTCGCGGCCGGCCGGTTCTGCGAAAGCAACAGGCTGAACAACGTCGTGGCGCTGTCCACCTTCCGCTCGCCGGAATTCGCCCAGGCCTACGGGGTGGAAATCCTGGACAGTCCGCTGGCCGGCCTGACGGCCCGCGCCGTGGTCGTGCTGGACGAACAAGACCAGGTCGTTTACACCGAGCAGGTACCGGAAATCGGCCAGGAGCCGGATTACGACGCCGCGCTGGCCGCGGTGAAGCAATAGCGGAATCCTGCAACGCACCCGGCACCATAACGCACGGGAACGCCATTGTCGAAACCTGAAGCCGGGCAGATTCTCAGCCGCCGTTGCCGTTGCGACGTTTCCAGCGGGACTCGGGCGGCGGACACAGGCCGGCTTCTCTGCGGGCGCTGATGTAGGTGCCGTCGACGATTTTCTCGCAGGCCTTCACCAGCGCCTCGGAGACGCGGACCGTGAGCTGGTTGGAAGCGCGCAAATAGACCTTGGCGTTTTCCGGATAGAGCAGACAGATGTTGACCGGCGTTGGACCCGGATGTTGGCGGATCAGGTTCTTGAGTTCCCGCATCCGTTCTTCCGTCCACGTGCCGGCGTTGACATGCAGACTCAAACCGGTTGTAAAACGCGCGGGCACTTCGTCGATCGGATAGATCTCATCCACCGTCAGCGTATTCCCGCTGCCGTTGCCGTCCTTGCGTACGCAACCGCAGAGCATCACCGCCGCCTCAGGTTGCAGGAGGATGCTGTATTTGTGGAACGCCTCGGGAAACGCGACGGCGGAAATGGCGCCCTCCAGGGTTTCCAGGCGGAAAGACATCATGGGGCGGGGCGCTTCGTTGCCTCTGGGCTTGGTGAACCGTTTCTGGGCATTGACGACCAGGCCGCCGATGCGCGTGCGGGTGCGTTCGGACAGATTGGCGAACCCGGCCGCGTCGCACTGGTTGTACTTTTCCAGGGTCCAGGCGCAGGCCAGCAGTGGATGACCGGAGATGTAAAAACCGATGAGTTCCTTTTCGAAGGCGAGCATCTGTTTCTGCGGCCAGGGTTCGGCCGCCGGCAGATCGCGATCAGCCATCACCACCCCGGCAGCGGCCTCGTCTCCCAGCAGGTCGAACAGGGACGACTGGCCGGCGGCCCGGTCGCGGCGGACAGCCGCCGCGTAGCCCATGGCGCTTTCGATACCCGCGAAAAGCCGGCCACGCATCAGACCTGTGAAATCGAAAGCTCCGCACTTCACGAGCGCTTCCATGGTCTTGCGGTTGACTTCGCTGTTTTGAATCCGCTCGCAGAAATCCACCAATCCCTTGAAGGGCCCGCGTGCTTCCCGCTCCTTGACCAGCGCCTCGACCGCGCCGGCGCCGACGCCCTTGACGCCGGCGAGTCCATAGCGAATCGCCCCCTTGACGGGCGTGAAGCGCAAACCGCTCTCGTTGACATCCGGCGGCAGCACCTGGATGCCCATCTTCTGGGCCTCGGCCACCAGAACGGGCAGTTTGTCGGTGTTGCCGATTTCCGAGGACAGCATGGCGGCCATGAACTCCACCGGATGGTTGGCCTTGAGGTACGCCGTCTGGTAGGCCACGATCCCGTAGGCGGCCGAGTGCGACTTGTTGAAGCCGTAGGACGCGAATTCTGCAATCTGGTCGAAAATCTGGCCGGCCTTGGCGCGGGAACAGGTCTTCATCCGCACGCAGCCGCTGATGAACGCTTCGCGCTGCCGGTCCATTTCCTCGGGCTTTTTCTTGCCCATCGCGCGGCGCAGGATATCGCCCTGGCCCATGCTGAAGCCGGCGAGTAGCCCGGCGGCCTGCTGCACCTGCTCCTGATAGACCATGACGCCGTAGGTCTCCTTCAGGATTGATTCCAGCAGCGGATGGGGATATTCGATCGGTTCGCGTCCGTGCTTGCGGGCGATGAACTTCGGGATCATGGCCATCGGCCCGGGCCGGTAGAGGGCGATCAGGGCGATGAGCTCCTCGATCCTGTTGATTTGAAGCTGGCGCAGCAGGTCGCGCATGCCCTCGGATTCCACCTGGAACACGCCGACGGTATCGCCCCGGGCCAGCATCTCATAGGTGGGGGGATCATCCAGCGGCAGGCGATCCGGATCCAGGGCCACGCCGCAGGTTTGCTTGACGTTTTCGCAGGCCTCCTGGACCACGGTCAGCGTTTTCAAGCCCAGGAAGTCCATCTTGAGCAGCCCGGCCTCTTCCAGTGGTCCGGATTCCCACTGGGAGATGACATTGCCGTCCTTGTCCTTCGTCAGGGGGATCAAATCGATCAGGGGCCGTTCGGCGATGACCACTCCCGCGGCATGCGTGCCGGTCTGCCGCGGCATGTCTTCGAGCGGCGGGGCGTACTGCATGATTTCCCGGGCGAATTCGTTCTGGCGGCAGGCCTGGGCGAAATCCACACTGTCCCGGCGTGCGGACTCCAGGGTGGTTTTCGCGACCTCGGGAATCATTTTCGCCAGGCGATCGCATTCCGGCAGGGGAAACTCGAGAGCCCGGCCGATATCCCGGATCAGGGTCTTGGCGCCCAGGGTGCCGTAGGTGACAATCTGGGCCACGCAGTCGGCGCCGTATTTGCGCTTCACGTACTCGATGACCTCGCCGCGCCGGGTTTGGCAGAAATCGATATCGAAATCCGGGGGCGAAACGCGTTCGGGATTGAGGAAGCGTTCGAAGATCAGGCCGTAGCGCAACGGATCGATCCCGGTGATCCCGGTGGCATAGGCAATCAGGCTGCCGGCGCCGGAGCCACGTCCCGGTCCGACCGGGATGCCCATCTGCTTGGCGGCATGGATGAAGTCCCACACCACGAGAAAATAATTCAGGAAACCGGTTTTTTCGATCACCCCCAGTTCATGATTAAACCGCTCGGCAATCGCTTGCTCGCTGCTATTCTGCGGGTGTTCGAGATCCTCCACGCCGTAGAGCCGGCGAACGCCTTCGGCGGCGATTTGCGTCAGGTATTGCTTGTGGGTTAGGCTCTCAGGACACTGGTAGTTGGGAAAATGCGGGTTTTTCTGTCCGCCGAGGGCCAGTTCCACGTTGCAGCGTTCGGCGATCTTCCAGGTATTTTCGATTGCCTCCGGCAGTTCGGCGAAGAGCTTCCGCATTTCCGCCTCGCTCTTGAGATAGAACTGGTCGGATCCGTATTTCATCCGGTCCGTCTCGCGCCATTTCGCCTGGGTCTGGAGGCACATGAGCATCTCATGCGGCAGGGCATGTCCGGCTTCGAGGTAGTGCACGTCGTTGGTCGCGACCAGCGGCAGATCCAGCTGGCGCGCCAACGCCACCAGCTTGCGGTTCACCGGCTTCTGCTCATCAAGCCCATGGTCCTGCACCTCCAGATAGAAATGGTCCGGCCCCAGGATTTCCGCGTATTCGCCGGCAAGCTGCCGGGCCTTGTCATCGAGTCCGGCCAGAAATGCTTCGGCAATTTCGCCTTTGAGGCAGGCCGACAACCCGATCAACCCTTCATGGTGCTGCGCGAGCAACGGGCGGTCGATCCGGGGCTTATAGTAAAAGCCGTCCAGATGCGCCTTGCTCACCAGCTTCATCAGGTTTTCAAAACCGCGATCGTTCTCCGCCAGCAGCACGAGATGATTCGCCTGCTTGCCGCCCAGCTCCCGCTCGCGTTTGCGGTGATCCCCGGGCGTGAGATAGATCTCGCACCCCAGGACCGGCTTGATGCCGTGCCGCCGGGCCGCCTTATAGAAATGCACCGCGCCGTAAAGGTTCCCGTGATCGGTGATGGCCAGGGCGACGTGTCCTTGCTCGCGCGCCAGTTCCATCAACGGGCTGCGGTGTTGTTCACCCCGATCCAATGCGCACATGCCGTCCAGCAGGCTGTACTCGGTATGCAAGTGTAAATGGGTGAATCTGGATTCCACGCTCGGGGTTCTTTCCGGAAAACCGTACCTGTCCGTTCTAGCCCATCGGGACAGCGAATCCAAGCCCATTTCGCCCCGCCGAAACAGATCCGCAACTGATTGCTCATCAATGGAATGACTGCAAACCAGGGCGGGTTTCCCTGGGTTTGTCCGAGAAAAGAATCCGTCCCCTCGCCGATCGTGGAATTTCCCATCATCCTTTCCCCTCCCCAGGAAGTTTGAAACCGGGAAAACCCGCGGGAAAAAGCAACTCAGGATGGGGAGCCGCGCCAGCGACTGGCGGCCGCAGCGGGCCGGGCAGACCACGCAGGCAACAGTTCCGCCAGCGCGCGAGGCAACAGCCCCGCTTGCTTCAGCCGGTTCAAGGGCATCCATTCGAATTCGAGCCGCATCTCGGCGGAAGGCGGGTTGGCATTGGCAGAAATCCGGGGGCACGCCACCTCGAAAACGATGGAAATTTCGCATGTGCGGCCCCGGCGAGCCTGATAGGCCTGCTCGATCACACCGAGGAAGCGCCCCACACGACCCGGCACGCCCAATTCCTCGCGCCATTCACGCGCCAGGGCCTGCTTCGAATCCTCGCCCCAGTCTACGTGCCCGCCGGGCAAGTAGAGATTGCCATGCTTGCGATTCCGGCAGACGAGAACCTGCCCGGCCTGCATGCAGGCACCTCGCGCCAGGATTTCAATCGCCTTGCCGCGGAAGTTCGTTTTCATGATCCGCCTCATTCCCCGATGATTTTGATCAGCACCCGTTTGCGCCGCCGGCCATCGAATTCCCCGTAGAAGATTTGCTCCCAGGGACCGAGGTCCAGCGCGCCGCCAGTGATGGCCACCACCACTTCCCGTCCCATCACAGTCCGTTTCAGGTGGGCATCCCCGTTGTCCTCCCCCGTCCGGTTGTGGTCATACTGGGTGTGGGGTTTTTCGGGCGCCAGCTTTTCCAGCCAGCGCTCAAAGTCGCGGTGCAGACCGCTTTCATTGTCGTTGATAAACACACTGGCCGTGATGTGCATGGCATTCACAAGGCAGAGTCCTTCGCGGATGCCGCTGGCTTGCACAGCCGCCTCCACTTCCGCCGTCAGGTTCACGTAGCCGCGCCGCGAAGGCACGTTCATCCATAACTCCTTGCGATGGGATTTCATGACTTCACTTTGAAAGGA